>JAWKIN010000001.1:0-311104 GCA_041394345.1 Acidimicrobiales bacterium
TCTACGTTGCTGTCAAGATGGCCCGGACGCTGGCGCTTCGTAAGGGAGATTTTGTCACCGGCCGTTCACGTCCGGCGCAGCGCAACGAGAAGAACCCCGCACTGCAGCAGGTCGATACGGTCGGCTCGCTCAGCGTCGAGGCGGCGCGTGAACGTCCCGACTTTGATGAGCTCACCCCGGTCCACCCGACCGAGAATCTGATCATGCAGCGCGAGGGCGCAGCGGGAGCGACGGGCCGAATCCTCGACCTCGTTACCCCATTGGCCAAAGGTCAGCGAAGCCTTGTGGTTGCACCGCCACGGTCGGGCAAGACGGCGACGCTGACCGAAATTGCTCAGTCAATCGAGGCCAATCACGCTGACGTCTCGCTTTTCATCGTCCAACTCGATGAGCGACCCGAGGAAGTCACCAAGATGCGTCGGGCCGTGCCTGGCGCGGAGATCGTCGCTTCTGCCTTCGGGCGCTCGGCCGACGAGCACATCGCAGCGGTGGAACTGACCCTCGAGCGAGCGAAGCGCCTCGCCGAATTGGGTAACGACGTTGTGGTGTTGCTCGACGGGCTGACCCGATTGGTTCGGGCCTACAGCTTGCTGAGCCAGGGTGGCGGTCGAGTGAGCGCCAGCAGCGTCGATGCGGCCGCGCTCTTCGCCGCCAAGCGGTGTTTCGGCACTGCGTGCAAGCTCGAAGAGGGCGGGTCCATCACCATCGTCGCCTCGATCGCCGATGCATCCGAAGGAACGGTCGACGGCCTGATTCTTGACGAGTTCAAGGATGCCGCCAACGCCACCATCGTGCTCGACGCCGGCCTCGCCGCCCGTGGCGTGTTCCCCTCAATCGATGTGAGTGCTAGCAGTACCCGAGACGAGCACCTCCTGATGGACGAACGTTCCCTCGAACTGGTACACAAAGCCCGGCGCTCGGTCATCGAACCCGTCTCAGACGACACCGGCGCACCCCTTGTGCGCCTCCTCGCCGCCTTGGCCAAGACGCCATCGACCGAAGACTTCCTCAACGAGTTTGCGTAGTCGCCCGATTCACCAACGCTAATTTCACTAACGAAATTGGGCGCCCAACGTCCGAACGCGGAAATCCTCCGCCAGAATGGTTCAGCTATGAAGACCGACATTCACCCCAACTACCGTCCCGTGGTCTTCCAAGACCTCGGCGCCGACTTCGCAATCTTGACTCGCTCGACGATTCAGACCGAAGACACCATCGAGTGGGAAGACGGCAATACCTACCCGCTGGCCAAGGTCGACATCTCGTCCGCCAGCCACCCGTTCTTCACGGGCCAGATGCGGATCGTCGATACCGCGGGCCGTGTTGAGCGCTTCGAGCGCCGCTTCGGTCGCCGCGACAAGAAGTAGTTCGCCGCCTCGGCGGTGTCGAAATCTGTGTCGGCCGACCAGCCAAGCCAACGAGATCGTTTGGTTGAAGCAAAGCTTCGAGCGCTGGCCCGTCAGCTCACCGACAAAGAACTCGTAATGACGAAGGCTCCCGGTGGATCCGGGGGCCTTGTCGCGTCGGTCGGCTATCTTGTGCTCGACCCCGGCGCCGAATCCGACAGCATGAGCCGCCGGCGATCCACCGGCGAAAACAGCATGATTCTCGAGCTCTGGGGCCCGCCCTCATCTGGTCAAACTCAGTCGGCGCAACCGAGCTTCAATCTCTTTGTCGACGACGGCGGGGCAGCATTGGCCTGCCGGGCTGCCTATTTCGGCGACGAGATCAAGGTCTGGGAGGTCGATGGAGCGACAGCGCGCCGAGTCGAGCCGTCGCCGCTCACGCCAGCCCCCGTACTTGGCCGCGACGCTATGGGCTGGGAATCCACCTTCATCGCCTGCGGGGCAACGCCGGTCGATGACTTTGGCCGCCTCGTTGGTGAGGTGCACGGCCTTGAGGTTGGGCGGATCGTTGTTGAACTCGACGGGTCAACGGCACTCGATGTTGGTGTTGGTCAGGCCGATCGGGAGCTATATCGGCTTGTCCATTCCCATCTCGATGCCGAGGCCGGGCTTCGGCGAGCAGTCGACATGGTGCTCGCGACGCGAGTCGCCGGACAACCCAATCATCCCCTGCAGCGTCTGGCCCGCGAGCGGTGGTACCGGTCGGCCATCGTGGCCAACCCAGGGCTGGTCGGGGCCGAACGCCCCTGGCCGGTGGCGCCATTGCGAGAACGAGCGACGCTGGGTGCTTGGCACCCAACCGGCAGCGGCGGCTGGTACGGCTTGATGGCAGTCCGCTTGTCGTGGTTTGTTCGGTTGGCGTCGATCCCGACCTACTGCCCGAAGCGGCTGAGTACCGACACTGCGCCGACCCGTCGGCGCCCTCGTCGTCGATCCCGGAACGAGATCGGCTGCCCCTCGATCGACGCGCTCATCGGGCGACTTCCTCGTGCTCGGTTCATGTCGGTCCCGCCGCCCTGGGGAGTAGCTAGCTCGGCAACCGGCGCAGCCGGCGCCAGTCCCAGGCCATGCTTGACCGCCTAGAAGCGCTTGAAGACGAGTTCCGCTCAATCGAAGGGCGTCTTGCCGATCCCGGATGTTGCCGGTGACAACAAGCGCTTTGTGGAGCTTAAAACGCTACGCCGAGCTTGGTGAGCTTGTTGGGTGTGCTCGTCAGCTGCGGAGCCTCCATGAGGATCTTGCGGCGGCCCGCGAGATGTACAACGAGGGTGATGCCGCCGATCGCGACGAGCTCCGGGGTGAGATTGCAGCGACCGAAACGGCCATCGAGGAGCTCACCGATCATCAAGGTGTTGATGCTGCTGAAGGATCCCAACGACGGTCGCAACGTCATTGTTGAGATTCGCGGGGCCGAAGGCGGCGAAGAAGCCAACCTATTTGCCCGCGATCTCTACGAGATGTACCAGGGCTACGCCGACCGTCAGGGGTGGAAGCTCGAGCTACTGGGGGCCCAGCCATCTGACCTTGGTGGCGTTTCACCGAAGTGACCTTCATGCTGAAGGGCGATGATGTTCGGACCCGGATGAAGTTTGAGGCCGGGCCCCATCGAGTACAGCGAGTGCCGGTCACCGAATCGCAGGGTCGAGCGCACACGTCCTCGGCGACAGTTGCGAAGTTGCCCGAGGCTGACGAGCTCGATGTCCACATCGACAGAACGAGGTCACCGTCGATACCTACCGCTCGAGCGGGGCTGGCGGCCAGCACGTCAACACGACCGACTCGGCCGTCCGATGACCCACCTGCCAACCGGCTTGGTTGTGTCGATGCAGGACGAGAAGACAGCTGCAAAACCGAATTCGCTCTCTGGCCGTGCTTCGTCTTTACGTCTGCTCTCACTGAAGCAGGATGAGGCCCGAAACGAAGCGCGTCAGCGGCCCGCAAAGACCAGGTCGGCAGCGGCGGGCGGTCTGAAAAGATCCGGACGTACAACTACAAAGAAAACCGCATCAGCGATCATCGAATCGGACTGACCATCTACAAACTCGACAAGGTTCTGGCGGGCGAGCTGGAAGAGGTCAGCGACGTGCTTGTGCACGACGAGCGGACACGTCAGCTCTCGCCGAGGTTGGCAGTGACTAGCGACCAGGTCGATGGCGCAGCCGACGGCACGCCGTGGCGCTTGTCTTATGAGGAGGCCCAGCAATGTTTCGCCGCAGCTCGGTCTCGATGATGCCGAAACGAGTGCTCGGAGAATCCTCGAGGAGGTTACCGGGGCCGAGGGCGCCGAGTTCATCTTCGGACTCGACACGCTCGCTACGGGTGCGCGGTGTTGCGGCCTTCGATTCGATGATGGCTCGGCGGCTAGCCGGTGAACCCTGCAATATGTCGTTGGCCGATGGGGCCTTCGTCATCTCGATCTGATGATCGACAATCGGGTCCTGGATTCCGCGACCCGAGACCGAAGTGGTTGCTGGTCTCGCGGATCGACGAAGCGACGCGGTTGGCCGGTCACGCGTCACCACTCGCGCGCTGGTCGATCTTGGCGGGGCTCTGGCGCAATTGGTTTGTCATTGGCCGTCGAGACCAAGGGCAGCGAGGTCTGGATCACCGACATCACCGACGAGGCCGTCTCGGTGATTCGAGCCAATCTCATCGGGATTGGACGACCAGCAACATCTGTCCGAGTCGTCCAAGGGTCGTGGTTCGACGCCCTGCCGGTTGAGCTCGCTGGCACGTTGGCTGTCGTTGTCTCCAACCCGCCCTATGTTGCCGACGACGAAACCTTGCCGCCACTTGTCGACCAGTGGGAACCGAGAACGGCGCTTCGCTCGGGCCCGACTGGCCTCGAAGACCTCGAACTGATCGTCGACCAAGCACCACGTTGGCTCCGCCGCGACGGCGCCCTTGTGCTCGAAATGGCCCCCCATCAGACGGAAGCTATTGCCGACCGGGCTGCAACGTACTTCGCAGAAGTCGAGATCCACAACGACTTGACCGGTCGGGCCCGTGCCGTTGTCGCTAGACACAGGGACACGGCCTGGGGCTAACATGTCGGCCACTAGCCGGCCCATCGTGGCTGGAATCGAGGAGCCACATGTTCGGACGTCACAACAAACTCAACACAGACTGGCTTGCTGGAGTCAGCT
Organism: Acidimicrobiales bacterium; assembly: GCA_041394345.1. Taxonomy (GTDB): domain Bacteria; phylum Actinomycetota; class Acidimicrobiia; order Acidimicrobiales; family SZUA-35; genus JBBKWJ01. The sequence goes on from JAWKIN010000001.1 coordinate 4,553, forward strand.
TCTTTCGCGATTTCAGCCAGGCTGAGCTTGAGGAAGTTGCCTCGCTCGGTGAACGAGAAGAGTTTGCCGCCGGGACGCTGGTCGTTGACCAGGGCCGATTCGGCGACAAGTGCTATGTCATTGTCGAAGGCTGCGCCAATGTCAATCAGCGGCGAGTACGTAACCACGGTCAGTGCGGGTTCGATGGTGGGCGAGATGGCGCTAGTGAACACCGCCCCGAAAATGCATCGGTGGCGAGACCGACCTCGTGGTCGTTTCGTTCGGGATTGAGGCCTTCCGTGCCCTGCTCGGATCGCAGCCCGCACACCAAGACTCGTGTGGCCAACCTGCTCAACAAGCGAGCGACCGAGAACGTCTCGCGAGACTAGTCAACGCGGGCCCTACGGCCTGCTCGCCCTGATCCTGGCTACCATCGACGGCACCCGCTCTGAAGGATGTCCAATGCTTGCCGTCGCCTCCGACCATGCTGGTTTGAGCTCAAGCAGCAGATTGCCGACCACGTTCGAGCCGCTGGTTTCGAGGTCGTCGACCTTGGCACGACCGACACAGCGTCAGTCGACTGGCCCGACTACGGCGCCGCGATTGGTCGTTATGTCGCCGCAGGAGATGCTGATCGTGGCATCGCGGTCTGCGGTTCGGGCATCGGTATTTGCATCGCGGCCAACAAGGTCGACGGTGTTCGGGCGGCGACCGTGCACGACGTGACCTCGGCCCGCTTGTCCCGCCAACACAACGACGCCAACATCATCTGTCTCGGTGAGCGCTTCACCGGGATTCAGGTGGCTATTGACGCCGTCAACGCATTCCTTTCCACCGAGTTCGAAGGCGGGCGCCACCAGCGGCGCATCGACAAAGTCACCGCACTCGAAGCCGAGTAACTCCCCAAATCCGGAAGTAGCAACCAATGCCCTGGCCCATCACCACCGATGACTCTGTCCAGAAGATGCTCGACGCGGAGGCCGTGCGCCAAAACACTGCCCTGCAGCTGATCGCGTCGGAAAATTTCGCCAGTCCAGCCGTCATGGCCGCGACCGGCTCCATCTTCACCAACAAGTACTCCGAGGGCTATCCGGGCCGTCGCTATTACGGCGGAAACGTGATCGTCGACCAGGTCGAAAGCCTCGCCATCGAGCGGGTCTGCGCGCTCTTTGGCGCCGACCACGCCAACGTGCAACCGCACGCTGGGGCCAACGCCAATCTGGCGGTCTACCAGGCGCTCCTTGAGCCAGGCGACACCGTTCTCGGACTCAGTCTCGACCACGGCGGTCACCTCACACACGGATCGCCGGTCAACGCCTCCGGCAAGCTCTACAACTTCGTTGCCTATGGGCTAACCGGCAGTGACGAGCGGATCGATATGGATCAGGTGCGTGAGCTGGCGCACTCACACAAACCAAAGCTGATCGTTGCTGGTGCCACGGCCTACCCGCGAATCATCGACCCCAAGCCGTTCCGTGAGATCGCCGACGAGGTTGGTGCGTTGCTGATGTTCGATGCGGCGCACATCGCCGGGCTGATCGCAGGCGGCGTGCATCCCAACCCGATGCCCTACTGCGACATTATGACCTTCACCACCCATAAGACGCTCCGAGGTCCCCGAGGTGGCTGCATCATGTCCACCGAAGCCCTCGCCAAAAAGGTCGATTCGGCGGTGTTCCCTGGCCAACAGGGAGGTCCTCAAGAGCACTCGATCGCCGCCAAGGCCGTTGCGTTCGGCGAGGCAGCAACCGATGAGTTCAAAACCTATTCGGCGCAGATTGTCGCCAACGCCCAAGCGTTGGCGGCGAAACTGGGGGCCGAGGGCTTCCGCATGGTGTCCGGGGGGACAGACAACCACCTGCTTCTCGTCGACCTTCGGACGTTCGACGAGGATCTCACCGGCAAAGAAGCGCAGGTCGTGCTCGACGAAGCGGGCATCACACTGAATCGAAACTCCATCCCCGACGACCCGCGTTCGCCGTTCGTTACCTCGGGTATACGCATCGGTACGCCCGCGGTTACCACCCAAGGTATGCGCGAACCCGAAATGGCCGTAGTTGGCGAGCTCATCGCTCGTGCCCTTCGTGGTCGCAACGACACGACGATCGTCGCTGCGGTTCGTGAAGAGGTGCGCACCCTCTGCCTGCCGTTCGCTCCCTATCCCGAGCTGGGTTAGGAGCCGAGAGCGTCCCCGTGTCGCCCTCAATTACTTCGTATCTCGTCGTCGCCATCGTCGCCGCTACGGTGACCGTCATGACGGTGCCGCTGATTCGTGCTGTCAGCGTTTCGCGCGGGCTGTTGGTTCAGCCCGACATCCGTAAGGTGCATAGCGAACCAACGTCACAACTCGGCGGTGGCGCGATGTATGTCGGCTTCCTGGTCGGCTTCGCCGTCGCCTGGCTCTCTGGCTCTTTCGACGTCGTGTTTCGTAACTCCACCGACCCGTTCGCCGTGCTCCTGTGTGCTTCGATGAGCTATTTCGTCGGGGTCAGTGACGATGTTAAGGGCTTGTCAGCGCCCGCTAAAACTGCAGGCCTGGTGCTTGCTGGCAGCTTCTTGCCGTTGCTTGGGATCGGCATCATTTGGTTCCGTGTGCCGTTCCTCGATCTCACAACGTTGTCACCGGATCTGAGCTATCTGATTACCGTCGTGTGGGTGCTCGGTATGGCCAACGCTGTCAACCTAACCGACGGCCTCGATGGCCTAGCGGCAGGCATCGTCGGTATCGGCGCAGCTGCGTTCTCTGTATTCACAGCAGTTGGGCACCGAGGGCTGATCCTGGCTCGCAACGTGGGGCCGCTCGTCGCCGCGCTCACGGTTGGCGTTTGCGCTGGGTTTCTGCCGTGGAACTTCCATCCGGCCAAGATCTTCATGGGAGATGGCGGTGCGCTCTTTCTTGGCTCGTTGATGGCCGCATCGACGGTCGCCGTAGGCGGTCAGAACCCCGAGCCTTTCAGCGGCCAGACGTTCTTCTTCTACGCCCCGTTGGCCATTCCCGTGGTGATTCTCGGGGTGCCGATACTCGATACGACGTTTGCCATCATGCGTCGAGCGTCTCGCCGGCAAGGCCTGGCAACTGCAGACAAAGAGCACCTTCACCACCGCCTGATGCGGCTTGGTCATGGGCATCGGCGCAGTGTTGGGATCTTGTGGACCTGGACCGCGCTTCTCAGCGGGTTTGTCCTCTGGCCGGTCTTCAACGAGGGGCGAGGCGATGCGGTCGTGCCCGCCGGCGTCGCCGCGTTGGCACTCGTTCTCTACACCTCGTTTCATCCGGGTCGGCGCCACGAAAACGGCGACGCAGAACGACACGGTGTAGGTCGGTTCGCCCGTCTGTGTCCTCGGCCGGCGTCGCTCATGCGCGGCCTACCGCTCTCTGTGACAAATCAACACCCGCACGACGGACTACCAGGTTGCGAAGGACCCCACATCTTCTCTAAGGTGCGGCGGTCGCATGCTGGCCAACAACCGCGCTCGATCGACTCTCAACGTGACTGCTGACCAACCACACCTCGCTGAACAATTCCACCGATCGACCGGCTCGTACGAACTCGTATTGGGCCCAGTCTTGTTTGGCGTCCTCGGCTTGTTCGTTGATCGTCACTTTGGCACCACACCATTGTTCATTATTGGGTTCACCTCTTCGCCGTGGTTGGCGCTGCGGTGTCGACCTACTACCGATACCGCTATCAGATCGCCCAGCTCGCCGCCGAGACCGCCGCATTGCAGGCCGCCGCGGACGTCAATCGACGCAACACGCTGGCCGCCAAAGCGGGACACGATGCCAGTGGCGAGGGCGTTCGCTGATGGAATCGCCGGCCCTCAACACCGAGCCCGATCGCTACGTGGGCCCGTCGCCCGCCCTCGAGGTTGCACTCGACATGGCAAAGCGCGGCAGCCCCTTCGTACCCGTCGGCATGATGATCGGCGCCTTCTTTAGCGGCTTCAATGGTGCGATGTCGGTTGCTTTCGGCATGATCCTCGTGCTCCTCAACTTCGTGTTGGCGGCGTTTCTTCTGGGTCGTGCGTCAAGAATTTCTTTCGCCCTAGTGGCTTCTGCTGCTCTAGGTGGCTACGTTCTTCGGCTCGGGATCATCTTTTTTGCTGTTTGGGCAGTGAAAGATGCATCTTGGGTAGCGATGGTGCCCCTTGGGGTGACTATCGTGATCACTCATCTTGGGCTCCTGGTTTGGGAGATGCGGTACGTTTCCGCGTCACTCGCCCACCCCGGACTTAAACCCCGTCCTTTGTCGTAGCGAAGTTACTCGCTGCAATCGTCCTCAACCTTCAAGGAGTCGCTCACGTGCTCGGCGCCCTTCACTTCCCCTCAATTGAGAATCTTGTCGAATGGCCAGCCTGGCTGTTCGAGGGCAAGTTCTTTGAGCTCAACAAGATCGGATACATGAGCCTGCTGGCCATGCTGATTCCGACCGTCCTGTTCCTGCTGGCGAAGAAGGACCTCGTCCCCAAGGGTGTGCAGAACGTCGTGGAGAGCGCCGTTGAGTTCGTCGAGAAGCAGGTCATCCTGCCGGCGATCGGCCCAGACGGTATGCCATACCTTCCGCTGTTGCTCAGCATCTTCCTCTTCGTGTTCTTCGGCAACCTGTTCGAGGTCATCCCCACGTTCAACATGCCAGCCAATGCCCGTATGGCGAATCCAATGGTCCTTGCCCTCATCGTCTGGGTGATGTTCGTTGCGGTTGGTATCAAGCACCAGGGCGTCGGCGGCTATCTCAAGTCGTCGCTCTTTCCCCCCGGTGTGCCTAAGGCCTTGTACATCCTGGTAACTCCGATCGAGTTCCTCTCGACGTTCGTTCTTCGTCCCTTCGGTCTCGCCGTCCGTTTGTTCGCCAACATGCTTGCTGGCCACATTCTGCTCGTGACCTTTGGTGTGTTGTGTATTGCTCTCTGGCAGAAGTCAGCGCTCGCCGCAGTGCTTCCGTTCAGCTTTGCGATGCTTGTTGCCCTCACGGGCTTCGAGATCATGGTCGCCTTCCTTCAGGCGTTCGTGTTCTCACTGCTTGCTGCGGTGTACATCTCGTCATCGCTGCATCCGCATCACTAGTTCGTTCACTGCATCTGTCGTTCACGTCATCTGCACGAACAACTGCGGCCGCCTCGTTGGGGTCGCATAGCAATCGCAAGTAAGGCAAGTCCCAATCCAGTCCATTATCTCGCCTTCGGGCAGAACAGAAAAAGCTCCACCAGTGGGGCACGAACCAGGAGAGCATCATCCAATGAGCGTCCTCGCAAGCACCGCAGCTCAGGTCATCGAGTTGGCCCAGGAATACACCCCAGCCGAGGCCAAGGCCAACGCAGGCGCCGGTAGCGCCGGTTTCGCTTATGGCCTCGCCGCCATTGGCCCAGGAATCGGCATTGGCTACCTCGTCGGTCAGTCAGTCCAGGCAATGGCTCGCCAGCCAGAAGCAGCGGGTCAGGTCCAGACGACCATGTTCCTCGGCATCGCCTTCACCGAGGCCCTCGCCCTCATCGGCTTCGTGGTGTTCATTCTTCTCAAGTTCGCCTAGGAGGACCGCACGTGCTGTCTTTCCTCCTTGCATTTGAAGAAGGCGCCGAAGTGGCCGAAGAGGCCGCTGCGAACCCTATTCTGCCAACGGTCCCCGAACTCTTCTGGGGCGCGCTGTCGTTCGCTGCGCTGTATGCCCTGGTGAAGTTCGTCCTCCTCCCACCCGTCAAGCGGGTCATGGAAGAGCGGGCCAACCGTATTCGTGAGGATCTCGACTTCGTCGATTCTGCCCAACTCCGAGCCGGCACCGCAGCCTCTGCGGCCGCCGACCAGCTGAGTGGGGTGCGGGCGGAAGCAGCGTCGATTGTCGACGCGGCCCGGTCCGAAGCTGAAGCTGAGCGGGCCCAGATCCTCGCAAAGGCCGAAGCCGAGGTCGCCGCCTTGAAGGCGTCGTCAGATGCCGAGATCGCTGCGGCTCGCGCTGAGGCGATGAGCGGTATTCGACCACAGGTGGCGGAACTCGCCACGGCTGCTGCCTCTCGTGTTATGAACCGTCAGATCGACCTTGGCAGCGCGGCCCCCGTGGTCGACCGTTTCCTCGACAACCCGAACTGAGATCCCCATGCTGAGCTCAATCCTGCTTGCATTCGAAGAACCGGCCCATGAGGGCGAGGTCCACGCCGAGCCGTTGAACGGCGTCCACTTCGGTGCCGACACCAACGAGATCATCTGGGCGACCATCGCCTTCGTGGTGATTGTTGCGGTCTTGGCCAAGGTCGCCGGACCAGCCATCAAGAAGGGTCTCGCTGGGCGCACCGCTCGCATCGAGGCCGAGCTTGCTGGCGCCAAAGCGGCGAGGCAACAGGCTGAGCAATCACTGGTTGCTTCCACCGCCGATCTTCCTGACATCGACGCCGAGGCCGAGTCCATTCGGGCCGAAGCCGAGGCGACTGCCGCCCGGCTCCGGGTCGACATCGTCGAGAAGGCGAAGGCCGACGCTGAAGCACTCCGCGTGCGCTCAGCTGCCGACATTCAAAACTCACAGCGCCAGGCACTCGCTGACTTGCGCGAAGAAGTCGCACGCCTCACCCGCGATGCCACGGCTGCAGTCATTACCGACAACCTCGATGCCGCCGCCCACGGTGACCTTATCGAGAGCTACATCACCCAGGTGAACCAGCTCTAATGTTCTTCCCCGCCCACTCACTTGGGAGTACTCATGTCTAACCGCACGGCCGCATACGCCGACGCCCTGGTCGCAATCGCCAGTGCCGAGGGAAACCTCGACGGAATCAAAACCAGATGGCCGACGTCGCTCGGGCTGTCGCTGGCAACGAGGAGTTGTCGAGCATGCTCGCCAACACCAACGTGCCGGCCACACAACGCAGCCAGATCATCGAGCAAGTCCTCGATGGCAAGGTGCTCGACACGGTGCGGGCTCTGGTCAGCATGATCGTCGGCACTGGTCGTGGCGGCGAGCTCGTCGCCATTGTCGATGCGTTCGTTGAGCGGTCAGCGGCGTCCCAAGGGCGCAAGGTCGCGACCGTTCGTTCCGCGGTTGCCTTGACCGAAGACCAGCAGGCTCGCCTCGCGGCGGCGCTCGCAAAAACCGCTGGGAGCGAGGTCGACCTCCAGGTCGTCATCGATCCCGCTGTCGTTGGTGGTGCGATCACCACAATCGGCGACACCGTGATCGATGGATCACTCCGTACCCGCCTTACCCAAATGCGCGAAGCCCTGTAGCCACAGCGGCACTCAGTAAGAGCACTGAAAGAGAGATCGTTATGGCACTTTCGTTTGACCCGGCCGAAATCACCGGGGTCCTCCAAAAGAATCTCGAGAGCTTCACCTCTGAAGTATCGAGCAAGACCGTCGGCCGCATCGCCGAGGTTGGCGACGGTATCGCCCGTGTGTCGGGCTTGCCTGACGCGGCGGTAAACGAGATTCTTCGATTTGAAGACGGCACGGTGGGCCTCGCCCTCAACCTCGACGAGGACTCAATCGGCGCTGTTGTGCTCGGCGACGTCGACGCCATCGAAGAGGGCCAAGCTAGTAGAGGCCACGGGCGAGATCCTGTCGGTCCCTGTTGGTGACGGCATGCTCGGCCGCGTGGTCAACGTGCTCGGCGAGCCGGTTGACGGCAAGGGCCCGTTGGTCAACGTCGAAAGCCGTCGTGTGGAAATCCAGGCGCCCGGCATCATCGGCCGCCAGCCCGTGCACGAGCCGATGCAGACTGGCATCAAGGCTGTCGACTCCTTGATCCCGATTGGCCGTGGCCAGCGCGAGCTCATCATCGGCGACCGCAAGACGGGCAAGACCACGGTCGCTATCGACGCCATCATCAACCAGAAGGGTCTTGGCGTTAAGTGCATCTACGTCGCCATCGGCCAGAAGGCGTCGACCGTCGCTCAGACCGTGAAGGTCCTCGAGCAGTACGGCGCGATGGAATACACCGTTGTTGTCTTGGCCGCTGCCTCTGACCCAGCCCCCTTTAAGTACCTCGCCCCCTACTCGGGTTGTGCGATGGGCCAGCATTGGATGGAAAACGGCGACCACGCCCTTGCCATCTACGACGACCTTTCCAAGCAGGCCGAGGCCTACCGCCAGGTGTCGCTGCTGCTGCGTCGTCCACCAGGGCGCGAGGCGTTCCCCGGCGACGTCTTCTACCTCCACTCGCGGTTGCTCGAGCGGGCCGCCAAGCTGTCCGACGCCAACGGCGCTGGCTCGCTCACGGCGCTGCCCGTGATCGAGACGAAGGCTGGCGACGTTTCGGCCTACATTCCGACCAACGTAATTTCGATCACTGACGGCCAGATCTACCTGCAGGACGACCTCTTCAAGTCGGGTATTCGTCCCGCCGTCGACGTTGGCATTTCGGTGTCTCGTGTCGGTGGTGCGGCCCAGATCAAGGCGATGAAGACCGCCGTCGGTACGTTGAAGTCTGACCTTCAGCAGTTCCGGGAGCTCGCCGCCTTCGCCGCCTTTGGCTCGGATCTTGATGCGGTGTCGCAGCAGGCTCTTGACCGTGGGTACCGCCTTACCGAGCTCCTGAAGCAGGGCATCAACGCCCCGGTGCCCGTTGAGCGCCAGGCCATCGTGCTGTATGCCGGCACCCGTGGCTTCCTCGACGACGTTGCCGTTGCCGATGTCGCTCGCTACGAATCGGAGCTTCTCGCCTGGTTCGACACTCGCCACTCCGACGTGCTTCGCGGCATTGTCGATACGGGCAAGTTCGATGACGAAGAAGCACTCCAGGCTGCGATCGCCGCCTTCACCGATCAGTTCCAGGCCAGCGACGACGGTGCCACCGCCCCTGAAGCAACAGCGCAGGGCGAGGCGTCAACGAAGATGGTGGACGCCACCAACACGTTGCCCGAAGCTGACGTTTCTCGAAGCGAGGCCTGAGACCCATGCCAGGTGGAGCCGAACGCATTCTTCGCCGCCGTATCGGCAGCGTGAAGAACACAAAGAAGATCACCCGAGCCATGGAGCTGATCGCCGCGACCCGTGTCGCTCGTGCCCAGCAACGGGCCCGGGCCGCTCGGCCCTATAGCGAACAGCTCACCGGCGTCATCGAGAACCTCGCTGCCTCGGGGGCCGACGCCAACCATCCGCTGCTTCGTCAAGCCGAAAGCGTCGACCGTGTCGCGTTCGTCGTTTGTGCTGGCGACCGCGGTCTGGCCGGGGCCTACAACTCGTCGGTCATTCGGGCCGCCGAGCGAGATCAAGCGCTTCGTGCCGATGGCGGCGACTACAAGATCATTGCCGTTGGTAAGAAGGTCAACGACTACTTCCGATTCCGGGGCCATGAGATCGACACATTCCTCTCCGATTCACCGACAACCCGTCCTATCAAGACGCCCGAGACATCGCCCGGCGAGTTCGCGAGCTCTTCGATGGCGGCCACGTAGACCAAGTTGAACTCGTCTACACCGAGTTTGTAAGCGTCGGCACGCAAAACGCCGTCGTTCGCCGATTCTTGCCCCTTGAGTCAACCGAGGTCATTGCCAGCGGTGGCAGCGGCGACGCCGCAGCGCTCGCCGGATTCTCGTTTGAGCCATCGGCCGAAGGCGTGCTGGTCGATCTGTTGCCACGCTACGTCGAAGCCCGCTTGTTCACGGCCTTGCTCGACGCGGCGGCGTCCGAACACGCCAGCCGCCAGCGCGCCATGAAGGCGGCGACCGAAAACGCGGAAGAATTGATCACCAAGCTTGCACGGGAAATGAACCGGGCCCGCCAAGAGTCGATCACCACCGAGATCATGGAAATTGTCAGTGGAGCCGAGGCGCTGAACGCCGACGGATCGGCCGACGACGACTATCTCCTCGATCACCTGCAACCTCTCCATCTCTTCAAAGAACACCTCGACCAACCGACCGCCCATCGGGCCTAGACCGCCCAGGGTGGAGCTTTTCAAGCGATCGCCTGAGCCACACCAGGAGTATCAAACATGACTGCAACCGAACCGCAGCTCCAAGAAGGCCGCATCGTCGGCATCGCCGGCCCAGTGGTCGACATCCAGTTCCCGCCAAACGCGTTGCCGCCAATCAACAGCGGCGTCGAGTTTGACGTGACGGTTGATGGCGAGACCACCGTCGTTATGGCCGAGGTCGCCCAGCACCTTGGTGATGGCCGAATTCGCGTTGTCTCGCTCAAGCCGACCGATGGTCTGCGCCGGGCGGCCAGCCCGTTCGCAACTTGGGCCATGGTATCCAGGTCCCCGTCGGCGATGTCACGCTCGGCCACATCTGGAACGTGATCGGCGAGCCACTCGACGTCGACGCTTCTGAGGTCGAGATCACCGAGCGCTGGTCGATCCACCGTCCAGCCCCAGCGTTCGAAACCCTCGCTGACCAAGGAAGTTCTCGAGACCGGCATCAAGGTCATCGACCTTTGACCCCCTACCTGCAGGGCGGCAAGATCGGCCTCTTCGGTGGTGCTGGCGTGGGTAAGACCGTGCTCATCACGGAGATGATTACCCGTGTTGCTGCCAACCACGGCGGTGTGTCGGTGTTTGCCGGCGTCGGCGAACGTACCCGTGAAGGAACCGATCTCTTCATCGAGATGGGCGAAACCATGATGGGCGATGGCAAGACCTCGGTTCTTTCCAAGGCCGCCTTGACCTTCGGTCAGATGGATGAGCCGCCCGGGGTTCGTCTCCGTGTGGCCCTGTCGGCGCTCACCATGGCCGAGTACTTCCGTGACGTACAGGGCCAAGACGTGCTCTTGTTCGTCGACAACATCTTCCGCTTCGTCCAGGCCGGTTCCGAGGTGTCGACGCTCCTCGGTCGTATGCCTTCGGCTGTGGGTTACCAGCCGACGCTGGCCGACGAGATGGGCATTCTTCAAGAGCGTATTACCAACCGGTGGCCACTCGATTACCTCGATGCAGGCCGTGTACGTGCCAGCCGATGACTACACCGACCCGGCTCCATTCACCACCTTCACCCACCTCGACGCCACCACCGAACTCAGCCGCGATATCGCCGCCCTCGGTATCTACCCGGCCGTCGACCCGCTGACCTCGACTCGAGCATTCTGGCTCCTGAGGTGGTAGGCGACCGTCACTACCGTGTCGCCAACCAGGTTCAGCAGATTCTGCAGCGCTACAAGGAGCTGCAGGACATCATCGCCATCCTCGGTCTCGACGAGCTTTCCGAGGAAGACCGTTGGTCGTCAACCGGGCCCGCCGGGTTAGCTTCCTTTCCCAGCCGATGTTCGGGCCAAGAACTTCACTGGTCTCGACGGCATCTTTACCCCCGTCGAGGAAACCATCGACAGCTTCGAGATGCTCGTTACCGGTGAGCTCGACGACCTGCCTGAGCAGGCCTTCCTCAACGTCAGTGGCGCCGAATCGGCCAAAGAAAGGCCATGCAGCTTCGCAAGGACGCTGGCTCATAATGTCGTTCCAGGTCGAGTTCGTATCGCCGGAGGACATCTTGTACTCCGGCGTCGGCACCATGGTGGTGGCCCGAACCCGTGGTGGAGGCGACATCGCCTTCTTGACGGGCCACGAGCCCTTCATCGGTAGCCTGCTCCCGTCCGAGGTGCGAGTCACCGAAGACGGCGGCAACGTCCAGCGGTTCGTCGTTCGCGGCGGGTTTGTCTCCGGTGACGCCCAGCGGTCAGCGGTGTTGTCCGATGAGGCGACTGCAGTCGACGACATCGATGTGGCCGCCGTCGAGGCCGAACGATCAGCAGCACAGGCAGCGTTGGCGGCGAACGCCGACGATATGCTTGCCGCCGACGATCTCGCGTGGCCCAGCTCCGATCGACGCCGTTTCCGGCGCAACCGCCGCCCACTGACGCCAACTCGGTGATCGGTGGGCCATCGGCCCTAGAACGGTGGTCGACGCTGTAGGCCATCGGGTTCTGTTCTTTGTTGCCGTCTTTCCCCAGCGGGCCAACTTCACTATGTTGGCAGGATGTCAAACGAACGTCTGCGTCCAGAACGTAACCTCGCGCTGAACTCGTAAGCACCACTGAAGCTGCGGCTATTGCGGCCCGTTGGGTGGGGCGAGGTGACAAGATTGGTGCCGACCAGGCCGCCGTCGACGCCATGCGTGATGTGCTCGATGGTGTACAGATGGACGGCATCGTGGTTATCGGTGAGGGCGAAAGAGGAAGCCCCGATGCTCTACAACGGTGAGCGCATCGAAACGGCGAGCCTCCGATCACCGATATTGCGGTCGATCCGATCGATGGGACGACGCTGACGGCGCTCGGCCGCGGTGGCGCCATTGCGGTTATTGCCGTCGCGGAGCGGGGTCGATGTATAACCCCGGTTCGATGGTGTACATGGAGAAGATCGCGGTTGGCCCGGAAGGTGCTGGTATTTGCGACATTCGCTTGCCGGTCGGTCGAAACCTCACGGCGCTGGCGAAAGCCAAGGGCAAAGCAGTGAGCGACCTCACGTGCATGGTGCTCGATCGTCCTCGCCACTCCATCTTGGTCCAGGAGATCCGCGATGCTGGCGCCCGCATCTTGTCGATTCCCGACGGCGATGTCGCTGGCGCCATCGCGACTGCTGGCCCGAGTCGGGCGTCGACATCTTGTTTGGCATTGGCGGCACACCCGAGGGCGCGATTGCGGCGTGCGCTCTGAAGGCGATGGGTGGCGTCCAGGGTCGGCTTTACGCCCGAGACGACGCCGACCGAGCGATTGCCGAGGAAGAGGGTCACGACATGGACCGGATCCTCGGCCTGGACGATCTCGTAACGACGGACAACTGTTTCTTTGCTGCGACCGGGATTACCACGGGCGACTTCTCCAAGGGTGTCGCGTACGAGAAGGGGGCGTTGCGGACCGAGTCACTCGTCATGCGAGGCACGACGGGGACGGTATGGCTCATCGAGGCCCGCCACAGCCTGGCCAAACTCCAACGCATGAACGCCCCCGACTTCTAGCGCGTGGGGGTCAGACCCCAAACGCGCGGGAGACGTCGTCGATCGTGATCTGATCGAGGCCGTCGGCTGGCGTCGGGAACGACATCGTCAAGCCCTCAAGCACGTCGAGCAGGATCTCGGAGATCGCAAGGTTGCGATACCACTTGCGATCGGCGGGAATGATGTACCACGGTGCCTGCTCGGTCGACGTCGCCGACATAGCCTCTTCGAACGCTGACTGGTACTCGTGCCAGTGGGCGCGGGCGTCGAGGTCGGCGGGATCGAACTTCCAGTTCTTGTCTGCCTCATCGAGGCGAGCCTGAAGGCGCTCTTTCTGCTCCTCGGGCGAGATGTGGAGGAAGATCTTGACGATTGTCGTGCCTTCATCGGCGAGCATCTGCTCGAAGCCTCGGATGTGCTCGAATCGTTTCTTGGCGTGGTCGTCATCGATGAGGCCCAACACCCGGACGACAAGCACATCTTCGTAGTGGCTTCGGTTGAAGATGACGAGTTCACCGTTGGCCGGTGTGTGGGCGTGAATTCGCCAAAGGTAATCGTGCGAGAGTTCAAGCGCGGACGGCTTCTTGAACGATGCCACCTTGACGCCAGACGGGTTGACACCATCGAACACATGCTTGATCGTGCCATCTTTGCCTGCCGCGTCCATGGCCTGAAGCACTACGAGTACCCGGTGCTTCCCCTCTGCGTAGAGCAGCTCTTGGAGCGCTTCGAGGCGGCCGTTGAGACTGGCCGTGTGGTCGATCCCGCCACTCTTGTCGTCGGCGTCCCAACCCGGCGTCGCCCGGGTGTCGATGGTGGCGAGGGCGACCTTGTCATTCGGTTTGACGCGGAGCTTGTCGGTGGGAAACGGCATCGCCCCACCATAGTGCCGGCGAGCGCGGTGGTTTCTGAGCACATCGAGAAAAGGGATCGTGCGACCAGGAGAAGGTATGGCTTGTGGGGTAACTTGAGTCGGTGATTGTTGCGGAGCTTGAGATCTATCACTCACGGCCCATCGCGCCGACGAGACGCATCGCGCTTGGCCATCGTCACCTCCCCGTCGACAACGCACCGGGCGCCGGTGGCCTGCTCCTCGCTGGTGTCATGGCGAAAAACGCGTCCGATATCGACCCAGAGCTCCGCGAGGACCTGGTCGATGTGATGGAGCGACTCTCAAACGGCCAACGTGTCGTCCAACCGCGGGTCCGCCATCGATTCCAGACCGACACGATCGGGCTTACCCGAAGCACACAGCGGCTGGTGTCGGTCAACGGTCGATTGGACTTTGACTTCGGCGAGGAGCGGGGCCGGCCCGTGCAGCTTGCGCTGGGAGCGTTGTACGCCGCTGGCCAACTTGGCGCTGAGGAGCGGAGGCCCGTCTTCGAGGCGCTTGCCATCGGCCTCTTGTGGAACGGCCCCGTCGACGACCACTTCATTTCGAGCATCATGGGCGGCCGGGCGGCGAACCTTGTCGACCTGCGGTCGTGGAACGATCCAGTGGCCTGGGCGTTGGAAATTCTCGGGCTCGAGGGCAGCGCCGACGAGCAGCCGACCAAGCGTGCCGTCCAGAAGCGGTTCCGCCTTTTGCTCCGCGAAGCTCATCCCGACCATGGGGGCGAGACCGATGAAGCGGCGACCCGAATCTCTGAGCTCACCGAGGCCCGCCGCATTCTCCACACGTGACATCCCAAGGCTGCTCTATCACGGCGCAGGCGGAGACAAAGACCACCACACGCTCGTTGCGATTGAAGAGCGACTCGCAATCCCCGTTCGCCGTTGCAGCACCTACCGCAGCCTCGGCTCGGGACCCCGCCCGCCTGATCGGATGCCAAAGCTCATCGACGCTATCCGGGCTGACGCCGCACGGGCCGTTGCCGGTCAGAGCATCGCCCCGACGAACTCTGCTCGGGGGTCGATCAATGGGTGGTCGTGCGACCACGATGGCCACGCCGCTGGTTTGCCGTGCGCTGGGCTCGTGCTGCTTAGCTACCCCCTCCACCCGCCGGGGAAGCCCCAGAAGCTGCGCGTCGAGCATCTGCCCGAGATCACTGCGCCTGTTCTGGTTGTTCATGGATCAGGACCCGTTCGGGTCGCCTCGCCGCCTCGGCGCCCATTTCCAGGCCGTGGCTGGACCAGTCACGGCCCACTACCTCAAGAAGGCGGGCCATGATCGAAGACGCACGACGATGAGATCAACACCAGTTATCGCTCAGTGGTCGACAGTCTTGCTGAGGCGCCCACTTTGCCTTAGGTAGGCATAGGCGGGGTCGCTGGGATTGAACTCTTCGAGTTCGCGTCTGGCTGTCACCGGGTACATACGATGATGAGCACGGCGACAAGGCGGCCCGATGAGCAGCACCAACATGGCGTCGTCAAGACCATTGAGTCGGTCGTGGCGGGCGTCCGGCGATCAGAGGTCCGATAACTGCCGCGACACTGATGAGGTCGAGCCAACCGCCGATTCGGGCTCAGCTCTTGGTCGGGAACAATTCAGTTTGGTAGCCCCGCAAGGCAAGGGGTAGGCCAAACAGCGAGAAGCCAGTGCCGGTCGTTGAGACCGGCCGAGCATGGCACCGGATGAGCGGTAGATCATGGCGGTTGCTAATGCGCCCACGCCGAGTCCGACCGCACCGATGATCCGTCGGCCGCGTCGGTCAGCGATGATGCCAGCGACCAAGATGCCGAGCCCAGCTGGCGTCGAGATGACCATGCGGAACAACGAGATTGAGGTGGCGCTGAAGCCCTGCTCGTCACGGAGGTATTCGTTCTGCAGCTGCGACGCGGGCGACAGGAAGATAGCGCCGGCGAAGGCCGAGAATCCAATGAGAAGGAATCGCCTCCGGTTGACGCTGAGGTCGCCGAGAACGTCAGCGGCAACCGTGTAGCGCCTGGTTTCGGGCAGCGTCTTGTTGGCCCACCACAGAACGGGCAAGAAGAGGAGTGGAAAGGCAAACACGGCCCGCCACCCGTTTGGACCAAGATCGGCCGCAAAGGGAGGATCAGCACCATGCCGCCGCCAAGCGCTGAGCACATGGCCATCAGTGACGCACTCATCGCTCGAACTTCAGCCGGAACTTCTTCGAGCGCAGCGGTGATCGGTGTGAGAAGGCCGGTGGTGAACCCGCGTGCGAGCGCCTGGGACGCCGAAGGTGAGCATGCTGTTGGCGAACGCCCCGGCGAGCGTGAACAGTATCGACGCCAACGCGAACCCAATGATGAGCGGCTTGCGCCCGATCCGGTCGGCCTGCCTTATGGCAATGACGGACGCAATCACGCCGATGCGGACTGCGGCGAGCGTATCCCCTTGTTGGGTATCGCTGGCGCCGAACTGCGCAACAGCAAACGTGATGGTCTGTCCGATGACGACGCCGAGGTAGCCAGCCATGATCGACAATATGGTGAGGGTGGCGACCATCGTTGTAGTCGTGGTGGTCATCACCGCCTTCGGCCACCACCACCGTTGACGTGGCGTGCGGTCGAGGTCGACCAGCGCCCTTTTCATAAGAATGGTCACCAGCGGTCGGAACAGGGGAATGGCGAGCCGAAAGTCGTAGTACTCGACGACCTCGGCGTCGCCATCGCCGAGCCCTGCACGACCTCAAGCCGACGCTGTTGTCGTGAACGGCCCTACCGACTGCTCCCACGAACTGGGTCCGCTGGCTACTTCGATGAGGATGTCGGTCCGAGGTTGGTGGAGCTGCTCGAGTTGGGCCGCACTCACGCGGTGACTCGTCTGGATTGACGTCAAGACGCTGGCAGGGTCGAGTCAGTAGCTGAGCCCGGCGACGTTGGGTCGGCCAACTGGGCCGCCTCGGCCTCTCAGGCCGTTGATTGACACGACGGTTGGCCGCAGCAGCGACGCCGATGCATAGAACCGGTAGGGCGATCAGCAAGAACTCGTCCCAGCCCCTGGTGGGCAGCGATAATTGGGGGTGTGATGCCGAGCATGGTGGCTGAAGCCTAGCGGTCATCGTGGGGCATATCGGGTAGGCAGATCGCTGTCCCTATTGGGATTGGTCAGCAAACTGTTGCACACTAGTCGTCGCTGGAATATCGCTTCGTTGGGTGACGTTGTCGGATTCGGCTGGAAGAGGCAGCGTCCACATGTCGAAAGCGACTGATCAACAAACGAAGAGTGCAGCAGTTGCGGTGGACGTGGGGGCCGCGGTTACGGCCGATCCCGGCCACGTCCAGACGGACTCGATGGAAGCCAAGGTGGCGAAGGTCATTGAGATCGTTCGGCCGCAATCCAGGCCGACGCGGCGACATTTTCCTACGCCGGCGTCAACGTCGTGGGCGTGGTCTCCATGTCGAACTCGTTGGCGCGTGCATCACATGCCCCGCGTCGACCATCACCCTAAAGGATGGCATCGAGCGCATCATGAAGAAGCGGATCGACGGGGTCACCGCGGTCGAGCACGTCGGTGCTGAACTCTTCGACGCCGCTGCCGGAACGCGTGTAGCGCTCTAGGTATGGCTGACCCGACGACCGACCTGTTGTCTGCCGCGTTGGCTGGTGATCGCCGTTCCCTGGCCCGGCTGCTCACACTGGTGGAGCGAGGTGGCGACGAGGCGCGAGCTATCAGTGCGGCGGTTTTCGGACAAGCGACCGGTTGGGTGGTTGGCATCACGGGTGCACCGGGCGCGGGGAAGTCGACCCTTACTGGGGCCCTCGTTGGCGAGATGCGTCGGTCCGTTGACCGCGTGGCTGTCGTGGCGGTCGACCCGTCATCACCGTTTTCGGGTGGGGCAATTCGCCTTGGGGATCAGTGCGAATGCAGAGCCACACGCTCGATGACGGCGTGTACGTCAGATCAATGGCTACCCGTGGCCACCTCGGGGGGTTGACCGTTTCGGTTCCTGAGGGCATCCGGGTCCTGCAAGCCTGCGGCTACGCCGACACGATTATCGAGACCGTTGGCGTTGGCCAGGTCGAAGTCGACATCGCGGCCGAGGCCGACACGACGGTTGTCGTCGTCAACCCTGGGTAGGCGACGCAGTGCAGGCGAGTAAGGCCGGTCTCGCCGGGGAAGATCGCCGACATCATCATCAACAGGCCGACCGTCCGGAGGCCGAGTCGACTCCCGCCTTCAGAACATGCTTGCGCTGTCGGGCGAGCGAGAGTGGCTGCCGCCGATCGTGAGCTGTGTGGCGATCGAGGGTCGCAGTGCCGATCAGCTCCTCGGCGCGATCATGGCCCATCCGGACATTCGCTCGAACTCTGCGTCGTTGGCCGAGAAGCGGGCCGCCCAGCTCGATCGTGAGCTGCAACGTGGTCACTGGCCTCCTACAGAATCGGGCGAAGGCGTCGCTTGAGAGCGCTGCCGGACAATCGTCCGCGTCCGAGCCATGCGGGAGCGACGCATCGATCCGTGGACTGCGGCTCGACAATTGTTGGGACCCGAACCAGAGAGGCCCATTAGCCGAATCAGCATCGTTGTCACGGTAAAGCAGGCGGCGGCACAGGCCACCGGCAGCAGTGAAACGCTTGTGATGTGCGGTTGAACTTCTTCTTCAACGAGTCGCGGATTTCAGTAAGCAGATCGACCTCGCTGGGTCCGGCCTCTTCGTCGGCGGTCTTGGTGGTCTTGTTGTACGCCTTGACCATCATGAAGATCACAAGGGCGATAAGGACGACACGATCACCGTGTTGAGCCAGGCGCCATAGCGGATAGCCGCTTCGACACAGGACTCGACGCCGTCAGCGTCCGTCGTGCACTCTTTGCCGAGGCCAATTTTGAGCGCTGAAGTCTGGCTGCCCAAAGATCCGGCCCACGATTGGCATGATGATGTCGGCGACGAGCGAGTCGACGATTGGCTTGAACGCCAATGCCATGATCAGGCCAACAGCGGCGCTCGAAGACGCCGCCCTTGTTGATGAAATCCTTGAATTCTTGAATCATGTACCTAATTCTCCTTGGTCTCCTCCACCTGACGGTCATTGTGGCAGAAAGTCGCGACAAAGAGCCTGATGTCGGGCAATTTGCCGTACCCCTTCGGCCGCATCGGCTATTTCTCATCAACCCAGAGGCGTAGCTGTCGATAACTCGAAGGTGAGTTTGCTTGACCGCATACGGGTGCGACAGATTATTGCGGTGATCGTGACCTTGATCATCGGTGCATAACCGCAGCGTGGAGTGTTGGCGAGTGGCGAGGTCAAGTCAGGCTGCGGCCGAACAGGAACAACCGACCTCGCCGTATTCATGGCGGTCAGGGACCCAGCGAAGCCGCCGTGGTGACCGAGATGACGATGTACAAGGAGCAATCGCTCTCGCCGGGACCGGGACTGAGGACCTGACGGCTATCACGATTATCGAACGGGCGCTGGCCCCCGCTGTCCAGTCCACAGGAGATGCGGCGTTGCAAGACGCCGCCGACGTGATCGAATCCCCAGCGGATAGGGCGGTGCTCCAGGACGTCGAAGCGGCCGTCGCGGGAGCACGAAACTCGTTCAGCACCGACAACTTTCTTGCGCTCGAAGTCGCTAGTTCCCGAATCGAAGCAGAGCTGCCGCGGTTGGCCGACATTGCTGACCAGCTCCTCGATCAACGGGGCGCTGATTGGGCTGACCTCCAGCAACAGTCGCTCTACCCAATCCGACTGGCGGAAGAGATATTGCTCATCGGATCGGCACTTTTCTCTGGCTCGACGACGGAGGCCGAGCGACAAGAACTCGCGATTGTCGTGGCCCGGACCCAAGCATCACTAGCCGAGTTTGTTGCTGCCTCAACCGAGGAGGAGCGAGCCGCGATGGAAGCCAGCATCGCCGAGACGGAGATCAACACGTATCGGACGCTCATTCTCACTGAGCCAACATTCGAGCCCCTCAGTCCGGTCGAGATCAGTGAGCTTCTGAACGGATTCGATCGGCACGTCACCGACATCGCCGAGATCCGCCTTGCCACGGTGGCCGTCGTGTCGGACAAGGCGCAGCACGTCGCTGACGCTGCGGGCAGCCGGTATCGCTTGCTGTTGTTGCTCGCCATACTCGTTGCCGTGATGCCCGGTTCGCTCGCGCTTGTCGCTGGTGGACGGCTGTCGAAGCGAATCGAACGGCTCGCAAATGCCGCGCAAGAGATCTCGGCTGGCGAGCTTGGCATCAAAATCGACGACGTTACTGGTCGTGATGAGGTTGGGATCCTGGCTCAAGCACTTCGTGAGGTGACCGAGACGGTGTCGTTGAGCCATGCACAGATCACCGCACTCGCCGATGGTCGCTATGACGAAGCGGTGCTCGATCAGGAGGTCCCCGGCATGGTCGGGAAGACGCTACGACTCGCCGTTCGGCGGCTGTCCAACACGGCGGCCGAACTTGCCCACTTCGCCAGCCACGACAATCTGACGGGTCTTCTCGATCGACGGGGCCTTGAAGATGCCCTCGGCCGACATCTCTCGACCGAGTGGATATTCGCGCTTATCGATCTCGATGGGTTCAAGTTGGTCAACGATCAGTTCGGGCACCGGGCCGGCGACGCCACATTGTCGGCCGTTGCCCGTCGGCTTCAGGCGTGTGTTCGCGAGGCGGATCTGGTTGCTCGAATCGGTGGCGATGAGTTCCTCGTTGCGGTCGCGACCGGTGATGTCGAGTCGGTTCGTCCCGTTGTCGAGAGCATCATCGAACGACTTGGGCTCCCGGTTGAATTCGAAGACCATGTTCTGCGTGTGACCGCCTCGCTCGGTTGGACCGTCGCCAAGTCAGACGAGTCATTTGAATCGGCTCTGCAACGGGCTGATGAGGCGATGTATGTCGCCAAGCGTGACGGCAAGGATCGGGCAACCTTCGCCGCTGATCTCGCAATCTAAGTGGCAGCAGGTTTGCGATAGAGCGAGATGTGTTTCGTGGCCGTGGCGTCGAATGCGCTTCGGTCCCAATCGGCCAGCCGTGTGTCGAGGCGGAGTCCGACGAGCTCAGCCATGCGGTCGAGTTGATCAGGAGTTGCCCAGCGCAGCGCCCATGGGCGCAACGTCACCCCGTTCTCGCGAAGCTGGATGTGCTGGCCCGAGATCGTCTGCTCCTCGTGGTCGAGAAGTGTGGCGCTCAGGACGACCTCGTCTGTCTTCATCGTCGAAACGCCTACCGACGATCGAGGGCCATCGCCGAGGTCCGTTCCCGTGATCGCCTCGATGACAAGAACGCCACCTGGCATGAGTAGTTGAGCGGTTTGGGTGAATACGGCTTGCTGGGCCTCGGCTGTGGTCAGATTGAAGAGCGTGTTGAAGGCGCACAAGGCGCCTGCGACCTGACCGTGAAGGGGTAGGGCGGCCATGTCGCCTTCGACGAGGTGAAGGTTTGGCCGTCGCTCGCACCGTTGAAGCATTTGCCGCGACGCATCGAGGCCGATCACCACACGATCTCGTGCGAGGAGCGGATAGGCGAGTCGGCCACTGCCAACCCCAAGCTCCAGGATGGTACCTGGCGGCGCCTCGGCGTCGACGAGTTCGGCCGTTGCGGTGGCGTCGGTGACATCGCTGTACCAGGCGTCGTAGACGTCGGCGAACGCGTCGCCGTAAGTGTTCGGGCGGTGGCCTTCCATCTCATGTTCTTACCAGCAATCGACGGCGGAACTGCCGTCCCAGTTAGCCTTTGAACCAATGATCCACTACCTCGACCACGCAGCAAGCACGCCGATGCGCCCCAGCGCCATCGACGAGATGCTGCGCGTCATGCGAGAAGTGCCTGGCAACCCCTCGGGTAGTCACCGAGTGGCGCGGGCCGCCAATCGAGTAGTGGACGAGGCCCGCGACGTCATTGGCACCATGCTCGGCGTCGCGCCCGGCGATGTTGTCTTCACCTCGGGTGGAACCGAGGCCGACAATTTGGCGGTCGGCGGAGTCGGCGGAAGGGTTGCCTGTTCGGCGGTGGAGCATCCAGCGGTGTTGGCCGCAGTCGCTCATCTCGACGGCGCGGTGTTTGGGGTTACGGCCGATGGCCTAGTCGACGACGAGTCGCTGCGATCGGCTCTTTCTGCCGACACCTCACTGGTGTCGGTGATGCTGGCCAACAACGAGACCGGGATCATCCAGCCCTTGGACAAAATCGCAGCAGTTGTTCGCGACGCTGCGCCCCGGGCCCGCCTACACACCGACGCCGTGCAGGCCGCACCATGGCTTGACCTTGGTGTGCTCGCCGCTGACGCTGACCTCGTCTCCATCTCGGCCCACAAGTTTGGTGGCCCGAAAGGCGTCGGGGCCGTTGGTTTGCGCAACGGGGTCACACTCGCGGCCCAGGCCCGTGGCGGCAGCCAGGAGCGAGACCGGCGTGGCGGTACGCATAACGTGGCCGGTATCGCTGGTCTGCGGGTCGCGGCCGAAGAATTGCTCGCGACGCGTGAGGCCGAGAGCGCTCGCATCAGAGCGCTGCGCGATCGCCTCCTCGATGGGTTGGTTGCCACTATCCCTGGGTGCTTCGAGACGGGGCCACGGACACTCAAGACGCCCAACATCGCCCACGTTTGTTTCGACGGCGTCGAGAGTGAGGCGCTGCTGTTTTTGCTTGAGCGGGCCGACATCATGGCTACTGCGGCATCGTCGTGTGCGAGCGGGGCGATCGAGCCATCGCACGTCCTCGCCGCCATGGGGGTCGAGCGCGAACGAGCGCTTGGTTCGCTGCGACTCTCGCTCGGACACACCAGCACCGACGACGACGTTGAGGCGTGCCTAGCCGTGCTGCCTCAAGCAATCAACCAGCTACGGACGAGAGGATCGCTATGAGCGAGAAAGATGTGCTGGTGGCGCTCTCGGGCGGCGTCGACTCGGCGGTCGCGGCTGCGCTCCTCGTGCAGCAGGGCTATGAGGTCACCGGCGTAACGCTAAGCTATGGGGCGGTGAGTGACTCAGGTTGCTGCTCGGTGTCCGATGTCGACGACGCCCGACGGGTCGCGGACATGCTTGGCATCGAACACCACGTCTTCAACTTTGGCGACGACTTCAACGAGCACGTCGTTGATCCATTCGTCGCGGCCTACAACTCGGGACGCACTCCCAACCCGTGCATCGAGTGCAATCGACACATCAAGTTCGACCGGCTGCTGCGGCGCGCCGACATGCTCGGGTTTGACCTCATCGCCACTGGTCACCATGCGCGAGTCGTCGAGACCGACGGTGTGTATCGCATGGCACGTGGTGCAGACGCAGCGAAGGACCAGTCCTATGTGCTGCACATGCTTGGGCAGGCCCAGTTGCGCCGACTCCTACTCCCCGTCGGCTCGATGACAAAGGATCGGGTCCGCGAGATCGCGAACGACATCGAGTTGCGAGTGGCCAACAAGCCAGACTCGCAGGACATCTGCTTCATCTCCCGAGCCGGTGGCAAGGAAGCGTTTCTCGGTGACCGGATCAAGCTGAAGCCAGCAACGATCATCGACGGCTCCGGTGCGCAGGTCGGCTCGGCGCCAGCCGTGCAGCTCGTGACCATCGGGCAGCGAAAGGGAATTGGGTTGGCGGGCAATGACAGCCGCCAGTACGTCACCGACATCAACCACCGTGATGGCATCATCACGGTCGGGCCGCAGGAAGATCTTTGGTCGATGTCGTGCCGCTCGAGACCATCGAGTGGTCGCACGAGCCGGTTGAAGGGCCAGTGATGGTGCAGTTCTCGGCGCATGGGGCGGTGTTGCCAGCGACGGTGACGGGTGGTGTGATTCGTTGGGACACGCCGCAGCGCAAGGTGGCGTCGGGGCAATCAGTCGTTTTGTATATCGGCGACGAGGTTGTCGGCGGCGGTATCGCTGGTGGCTGAGTCAACGTTTGAGTCGGCGGTCGATTTGGCTGCTGTGGCTCGAGCGGTCGACTGCTTACGGGCTGGTGGGCTTGTCGCCATGCCAACCGAAACGGTCTACGGCCTAGCCGCCGACGCCATAAACGATGCGGCTGTCAGGTCGATCTTCACGACGAAGGGCCGCCCCGCTGGCCACCCGCTGATTGTCCATATCGCTGCTGCGAGTGAGCTGCCTGACTGGACGACGTCAGACGATCCTCGTGTCTGGTTGCTCGCGGCCGCCTTCTGGCCCGGACCATTGACGATGGTGTTGCCGCGTAGCGACAAGGTGTCTGCCGTTGCCGTGGGCAACCGCGAGACGGTGGCTGTGCGAGTGCCCAATCATCCGGTTGCGCTCGAGCTGCTCCGGCAGTTTGGGGGAGGGGTCGCGGCCCCATCCGCCAATCGGTTTGGGCGGGTGAGCCCGACGACCGCCGCTCACGTGAAAGCCGATTTGGGGGACGATGTTGGCGTCATCCTCGACGGTGGTCCCTGCGGGGTTGGTGTCGAATCGACGATCGTCGAGCTTGTTGGTGGATCGGTTACCTTGCTTCGTCCCGGTGGCGTCTCGGTCGAGCAACTCGAGGCCGTGCTAGGCGCGCCGGTAGTTGACGGTACCGCCGGGGCGGCGCGAGCGTCGGGAATGATGGCATCGCACTATGCGCCAGCCGCCAGCGTCCGGGTAGCAGAGGCCGATCAACTGACGCTGGTCTCCGACGACGCTGCGGTGATCGTGCCGTTCGCTACTGATCGGCCGCGGTCATGGTCTTTGCCGGCTGATACCGCAGGGTTTGCCGCTGGTCTGTACGCCGCGCTCCGAGCAGCCGACCAGGCAGCGGTGAGAGATTGTGGTGGTCTTGCCAAACCAGGGGCCATTGCTTGCTGCGCTCATCGACCGGGTCGGCAAAGCGGCCGCGCCCCGCCCCTAACGCCACCCGCTTAACTTCGTTTGGTCGGACTAAACGAAGTTAAGCGATGGTGATGCCGCGGATGCGGGCCTCGACGAGCACGGTGCCGGGCAGGCTGGGCGCGAAGATGGCGTGCTTCGACGTTTTGGTGATGACCGTTCGCCCCTTCTTAAGCGCAAACGGCACCGGCTCGTTGAATTCAACCGCCAGGGCCAGGCCCATGGCGCCGGCCGTCAGATCGACGGCATCGTCGAGATCGTCTGGCGACGGCCCAAGCGTTGGCTTGAGACGCCGCTGTACCAGCATCGACTCGGCCATCGACCAGTAGTCGTGCACCACGAACCCGGCGGGAACGAACACCACCCAGCGCCGCGACAGTTGGTGAAGCGCCACGGCGAGCCGGACGCCAAGTGGCACGCCGACGGCGGTGAGGAGAACACCGAGGACGAGGTGGTCGGTGGCAAGCAACACCGGGCCAGCGAGGAACGACACAATTGCGAGCGCCCAAGCCATCTGGAGCGGGCCGAGCAGGGCCGAAGCGGGCGGCTTCAACGCCATACGCCGCTCTGGTCCGTAGGACGAGCCGTTTATCATTGGATCGCCCGTCGTGGGTAACAGAATCACCAGGGCAACGAGCGCGCCAAACACGCAGCCAGCCACGACCCACGACGAGAACGTGCCGAACAACGCGGCAACCAGAAGCACAACCGGTCCAGCTGGCGCGGCGATGCGGACGATGGTCAACGCAACCGTCGACGGCGCAAGCAGTGCCACGAAGCCAAGAAACCACACGACCCAAAGGCCGATCTGCCCGAGATCGGCCAGTCCGACGAGCGGCCGATCAGCGCGTCTCGATAGGCCGGCACCAGCACGAACGGCAGCAAGAACCACAGGATCCGAGCCGGCCAAAGGCCAAGGCGAGTGAGCGGTGAATCAGCAGCGGCGGGGGTGGATGGTGTCGACACGATTGACTAGTTTGCCTTCGCCTCGCCCGTCTCGCTCCACCCGATCGGCGACTACTCTGTGCGAGTGGACGTTTCAGCTCGCATCACCCAGCTCCGAGAGCAGATCTCGGGTCACAACCGCCTCTATCACGAACTCGATGCCCCCGAGATCCCCGATGTCGAATACGACATGTTGGTGCGTGAGCTCCAAGACTTGGAGGAGGCCAACCCAGGCCTGAAAACCGAGGACTCGCCGACGACCACCGTCGGCGCCGCTCCGTCAGCGACCTTCGCCGAGGTGGTGCATCGAGTTCCGATGATGAGCCTCGACAACGCGTTCGACAAGGACGAGCTTGCCGGCTGGGCCTCCAAGATGACGAAGGGTCTCGATCTCGAAGACACGGACCCGCTCGATTTCATCTGCGAGCTCAAGATAGACGGGCTGGCGCTGTCGATTCGCTACGAGAACGGTGTGCTGGTGCAGGGGGCGACACGCGGCAACGGCAAGGTCGGTGAAGACGTCACGGCCAATATTCGAACCATCGACGTCATCCCCGAAACGCTGGTAGGCGCACCCGAAGTGTTGGAGGTCAGGGGTGAGGTCTACCTTCCGCTCGATGCCTTCGAAGCGCTCAATGCTCGCCAGGAGGCGGCGGGCCTTCCTCGGTACGCCAATCCGCGTAACACGGCGGCAGGAAGCCTCCGACAGAAAGACCCAGAGAAGACCGCAACCCGCGGACTCAAGTTCTGGGCCTACCAACTCGGTGAGGTCGTCGGCGGTCCAGACCTCCCAACGCTCACCGCAGCCTTCAACTGGCTCGGTGAGCTTGGCTTCCCGGTCAACCCCGAGCGTCGATCGGTGTCGAGCGTCGTCGAGGTCATGGAGTTCATCGACTATTGGCAGGAGCACCGCCACGATCTGCCGTACGAGATCGACGGCAACGTCGTGAAAGTCGATCGGCTTGACTCGCAGCGTCGCCTAGGCTCGACGTCACGGGCCCCGAGATGGGCGATCGCCTACAAACTGCCGCCCGAAGAGCGCACAACAAAGCTGCTGGCTATCGAGGTCTCGGTTGGTCGAACGGGGCGAGCAACACCGTTTGCGGTGCTCGAACCCGTCTTCGTCGGCGGCTCAACGGTGCAGATGGCGACGCTGCACAATGCGGATCAGATCGTGATCAAAGACGTTCGCCCCGGTGACACCGTTCGGGTTCGCAAGGCGGGCGACGTCATTCCCGAGGTCATCGGCCCCGTCCTGGCCGAGCGCCCAGAAGGACTCCCGGAGTACCGGTTCCCCACGCACTGCCCGTCGTGTTCGGTCGAGCTCGTTCGGCCCGAAGATGAAGCCCACATGTTTTGCATCAACCCGGCGTGCCCGGCGCGACAACAGACCCAGATTGACTACTTCGCTTCGCGGGGCGGCATGGACATCGAGGGGCTCGGTGAACGTACCGTGGCCATTCTGATCGCCAACGACTTCATTGAAGACGCGGGCGATCTGTATTCGATCGACTATGAGCGGCTCGGCCAACTCGAAGGATTTGGGCAGGTGACGCTCGACAACTTGCGGGCTGGCATCGAGCTATCAAAGGATCGGCCGCTCGCCAGTCTTCTGGTTGCGCTTGGCATCCGTCACCTCGGACCTTCGGGAGCTGAGGCACTCGCATCGGCCTTTGGGCACCTCGATCGAATAATCGAGGCGTCAGCCGAGGAGATGGCGGCCACCGATGGTGTCGGGCCGGTCATCGCCCGTAGTACGGCGGAATACTTCGCGTCCGAGAAGGCCATTGCCATGGTCGACAAGTTCCGGACGGCCGGCGTCAACTTCCAGGGGCCGCAAGCGAGCGACCTCCCGCAGGTCCTTGCGGGGATGGCAATCGTCGTGACCGGCACGCTTGAGGGATTCAGTCGAGACTCGGCCGCCGTCGCCATCAAGTCGCGCGGCGGCAAGAACCCAGGCTCGGTGTCGAAGAAAACCACCGCCGTTGTGGTTGGTGAGAACCCTGGCGCGAGCAAGGTCGCCAAGGCCGAGGAGCACGGCGTCCCGTCTATCACCGAGGCCGAGTTTGTGACCCTGCTCGAAACGGGTCAGCTCCCCGGGGCCTAGAGGACGTCGAAGGTATACGAGTACGGCAGGCAGTTGGACGGGTTGTCGTTTATCTCATAGACACAGGCAACAACCGTGTTGTCTTGCGCCCGAAGGATCTCGCCGCCAGGACAATCTTCCTCGGGACCCCACGTATAGCGACCAAGTGAGCCGTCGGCTGAAATGACGGTTGACCTTGTCTGGCCGTTGTCCCCGGCATCGTCGTCGGTCGAGGCTTGGGTTGGCGCCGCGGCAAAAGTGTTCATCTCGTCGGGCGGGATCGGGATGCCGTTGATGGTGAGCGTCGCCGCGTAGCCATCGATTAGGTCGATACCGACCTGCTCGCTGCAGGCGCCACCTTGACCAGTGCGGGGGAACCAACCCTCGACGGGTGTGATGCCGATGCCGTCGGGCCCACCTGCGGTCGCGCCAGCGTTGATCACGGGATTGTTTGTTGAGCTACCGCTGTAGAGCGAGGCGAGCACGAGGGCGCACCCGGCAATGGTGAGCGCACCAAGAGTGATGAGTGTTTGGCCGCTTGGCTTTCGCATTCTGTAAGTGTGCCCGCTCACGACACGATTCGTCGGTACGATCATGCGGTGCCCGAAATTCGTGTTGACGAGCACCTCGGTCGGATCTACGGCGATCGATACCGCCTGGTTGCCCCAGTTGGCACTGGGGCGTCTGCTCGCGTGTACATGGCCGAAGACCAGGCCTTGCGCCGTCGGGTGGCAGTCAAAACCTTGCACCCAGGGCTGGTGTCGGACGAGCAATTTCGACGCCGGTTCTTGGCCGAGGCCCAGGTCGCAGCCCAAGTTAGCCACCCCCATCTGCTTGCCGTCTACGACTGGGGCGAGCACGACACCGAGGCGTATCTCGTCACTGAACTGCTGTCCGGGGGGAGCCTGCGAGACATGCTGGACGCAGGCCATCGGCTCTCGGAGTCCCAGGCCCTGCTGGTTGGCCTGCACGCCGCCCAAGGTCTGGACGCCGCCCACGAGCGCGGGCTCGTTCATCGTGACATCAAGCCAGCCAATCTGCTCTTTGACGAGAAGGGTCGCGTCAGAATCGGCGACTTCGGCATCGCTCGGGCCGTCGCCGAGGCCACGTGGACCGAGCCCGAAGGTGCGCTCATCGGGACCGCCCGGTATGCCGCTCCCGAACAGGCCGTCACGGGCGAGGTCGATGGTCGGGCCGATGTCTATTCGCTTGCGCTTACGCTGATTGAAGCCGTAACCGGCGACGTACCGCTCGTGTCGTCGACGCCGATCGCCACCATGGTGTTACGCCAAAAGTCCGATGTTGTCGTGCCCGATTCATTCGGGCCGTTACGCGACGCACTCACTGCGGCTGGCCGCGCCGATCGCTCACAGCGTCCGTCGGCCAGCGAGTTTGCGGCGATGCTCCGCCGCGCCGCGTCGTCACTCCCGCGGCCCGAACCCCTCGCACTCCGCAGTGGGTCGAGCACAACCGAGGCACCCCCTCCTGTTGCCTCCTTTGATGCCGAGACCGAGGTCATCGATCTATCGGGTCAGGTCCACGAGACATCGACCGAACGCGACACCGATGTCTACGACCTGCCGCGTCAACGACGGCGTTGGCCGTTCGTACTGCTCGTGCTGCTAGCGGTGGTGGGCGTCGCCGGCTACTTCGGCTACGACTACTACGACAAAGAGATACGCATCCCGACCCACGGTCGAAAACTACGTTAGCATGAACATCGATGACGCAGCCACCGCCATCGAACTCAATCGCTGGATCATCAACGTCACCGAGATCCGCCGTGACGATACGACGGCCGGTCTGGTTCTCGAACAAACGCCGCCACCGGGCACAGTCCAGGAGGAGGCCGACCTGATAACTCTGGTCGTCTCGCTCGGTCAAGAGCTGTGCGGCCCCACCCTTGGCGGGCCTGACGCTCGACGAAGCCACGAGCGATCATCGACGCGAAGTTTGTCTTGGGCACCGTCGACGACACCGTCTTTGACGAAACGGTGCCTGTTGGTTCGGTCATCTCGGCGTCGTTAGCTGAAGGCGACCAGGCCGAAACAGGCACGGCGATCGACCTAATGCTGAGCGCTGGGCCCGAACCGCGGCAGATGCCCGACGTCGCCAACCAGCTTGAGGTCGACGCCACTCTTGTGCCTCGAACAGCTGGGCTTTACCGTGATCCGAGACGAAGCATTCTCCGACACCATCGCCGAAGGGGTCGTCATCTCCGCTGCTCCCGAGGTGGGCACCTCGCTGCCGGTTGGTAGCGAGGTCACCATCACCGTGTCGAAGGGTGTGCAGTATTTCGAGGTGCCCGACGTGGTTGAGTCTCGATGCCGCCAGTGCCGCCGACAAGCTTCAGGCCGCCGGATTTATCGTGTCCGATACCAACGGTCCACCTAACTCAACGAGCCTTTTGGCAACCGATCCGCCAGCCGGCGAGTTCCATCCTAAGGGAACGTCGATCGTCATCTTCACGAAGCGGTAGTGGTCGAAGTTGGCTCACCGGCCGGGTCGCGCCTCAGTCTTTGGCGGTGATCGCTTCCAGCCGTTTGTAGACAGCCGCGCCCGCAGGGTCGACCTGGCCCGATTGCAACGCAAGCAGTTGAGACGCGTCGCCCTCGACGTAGATCTTTCCTTCGAAGAACGCTTGCATCACCGCTTGCTGGTTCTGGGTAACGAATGCGGCGTACGCAGTGCCGTAGTCGACCCGGATGAAGAGGTTTGCCGCATCAAGGTGCCCCTCTTCGATGATGGTGCCGCCGTCGGTGGTGTCGATGTGGCCCAAGCGGTCGTCGTCGCGGTGGGGGATGTCGGTGATCGTGATGTTGATGCGGGTCGCCAACGGGGGTGTCGGCGCCGTGTCGGCGAACTCGTCGCGCAGCGCTTTGGCGGCGACGATCCACTCGTCCGATAAGAATGGGAAGCTAGCTGTAGTCACCGAGTCTCCGGGAGTTGCGGGCTAGTCAGTATGTCACGGGTGAGCATGACCCAGGCGACGTGGCCGCCCCAGAATCCGATCTCGAGCAAGTCGGTTCCACGTTCGTAGATCCACTCGCCGTTGATCGAGTGGAAGCGGTCGGGCGGCTCGAGCACTTTGGCGACGTCCTCGCACGGGAGTCCGATCAGGTCGGTGCCGCCGACGATCGCCGACTCGGTGGCGTTGATCAGAAACACCAAGCCGTCATCGATCACCACGGACAGTCCGTCGTCGCCGGCCTGCCATTCTTCGGCTCCATCATCTGGACCCTCGTCGTCGACGACCCGAGTGAGGCCGAGCGCAGCAGTGGTGTCGGGGGCAGGGGGTGGCCGAGACGAATGCCGGCAAGTTCGTCGAGGGGAAAGGGTGAGACCACGGTCGATTCCTTTTGTGTGGCAGCGCCTGGGTGCAAGAATAGTCCCGCCTATCGGCCACCTACTCACTGTTTTGTTTGGAGACTCATGATGAACGCAACATTCAAGCAGCTGCACCAGTCCGGCACGTTCCTCCTCGTCAACGTGCACGATGTGGGTGCGGCGGTGCTGGCCGAAGCGGCAGGTGCCGCTGCGGTCGCGACGACCAGTGCCGGCCCGCGTACTGCCTCGGTCGCAAGGACGGCCAAGGTGCCATGTCGCGAGGTGAAGTCGCCGAGCAGGTTGCGGCGATAACGGCACGGGTGCGGATCCCGCTCAGTGTGGACGCCGAAAACGGTTGGGGTCACTCGCCCGAAGACGTGGCCGAGACGATCCGCGTGCTCGCTGGTGCGGGTGCGGCGGGGGCGTCGATCGAGGATTGGTCGGGCGATACATCGATCGGGATCTACGACCGCAGCCTCGCCCGGAGACCGGATTCAGGCGGCCGTCGAAACGGCGGCGGCTCAGCCCGAGCCATTTGTCATCTGCGCACGCGCCGAGGATTTCTCTATGGCACGCCCGACCCGATGGAGGACGCCTCGCTCGGCTGCAGAGCTTTGCCGAGGTTGGGGCCGACTGTCTGTATGCGCCCGGTCCTCGCGACCTGGCGTCGCTCAGCGTCTTGCCGACGAAGCTGGTGGGCCAATCCAACGCGCTTATCGGGATGGGAAGCTCTCTCACGATGGCTGATGCCGAGTCGATTGGCGTTCGTCGAGTGAGCGTTGGCGCCTCGCTCTATCGGGCCACGATGGCGACGTTCGATACCCTCGTTCGTCAGCTTGTTACCACGGGATCATTCGCCGTCGAGCAATCGCCCATTTCCGGCGACGATTTCGAGGCCCTCCTCGACCGGTAGCTCGACCGTTGGCTGAGCTAACGTCGCCGCATGACACCCGAGGAATGCGCCGACCGATTTTTCCAACTAGCGACCGAGCAGGACTGGGATGCCCTTGGTGCGCTCTTCGCACCCACTGCCGTCGTTCGTCAACCCGGTACCGGAGACTTCGGCGTCGCCCAACTCCTGACCAACCTGCGAGGCTTGTCGAAAGCGGGAATCCGAACGGCCTATGAGTCGCCTCGCCGAGTGGTCAGTAGCGATGCGCTCGTTGAGCAGCATGACGTGCGCTTGACCCGGGCCGATGGTGTCGAGGTAGTGGTCGACATCTGCGTGGTGATGCGATTCCAACCCGATGGCCTCATCGTTCGTGTCGATGAGTACTTCGACTCGGCAGCGATTGCGCCGCTCATGGTCTGAGAGCGGTCGACTGCTCGGGCACGCCGCTGGCCACGAAGCCGGGGACCGAGGACGGGCGTTGCGTCGCCGTGCTGTCGTGAACGACGTGGCCGCCTCCTGCGATCAGGGGGACGGGGTTACGTCGACGCCGTCGACCCAAACCTGCGAGATCGAGCGTTCGGAACCCCGCCGGACTATTTTTTCGAAGGCTGTCTCCCAGTCGTCGAGGTCGGGCCAATGGCCGAGCTCAGCGGACGTCAGATCGACCGCGATCGCATCAAAGGCTCGACCCGGCGCCAACACGCCGGCGTCGATGCCGAGCAGGTCGGCCCCGCTCGTCGTCGCCAGCCAAAAGGCCGTGACGGCGTCGATCCGAGACTC
Organism: Acidimicrobiales bacterium; assembly: GCA_041394345.1. Taxonomy (GTDB): domain Bacteria; phylum Actinomycetota; class Acidimicrobiia; order Acidimicrobiales; family SZUA-35; genus JBBKWJ01. Next base: position 37,077 of record JAWKIN010000001.1, read on the forward strand.
GGGATGGCCGGCGTCCTCGCGCATGCGCGATGACGTGACCGCGTGGGAACACTGGCGGAGCAGCGATGGCTCGGGCCCGCCCGCTACGTCGGTGCCGAGCCCAAGCCGCAGGCCAGCGCTGAGGGAGCGTCGGGCCGGGAAGACGCCGTTGCCGAAGTAGCTGTTGGAAAGCGGACAATGGGCGACGCCAGCCCCAACCTCGACCAGTCGAGCGGTGTCGGCGGTCGAGAGGTGTACGCCATGGGCGAGGACGCTGTGGTTTCGGGCCAGTCCGAGTCTGACGAGCGCTTCCGTATCGGATTCGCCGAATCGATCGATGACGTACTGATGCTCCCAGGTACTTTCCGAGACATGGGTCTGCACCATCGTCCCGGTGGCTTCAGCCAACTCGCCGAGACCGTGCAGAGCGGCGTCGCTGCAGGCCGGAATAAATCGAGGCGTGATGATCGGCTGCACCAGGCCAGATCGTCCCCCAAGCGCGTGGATCGCTTCGACTGATCGAAAACTTGCGTTGACTGACTCAGTGGCTGATTCGTCTCGATACCAGTCGGGGGTGCCGTCGGTATGGTCCATCGCTACTCGTCCGACCAAGGCGCGTTGACCGTGAGCATGGCACGCAGTCGCGAGGGCCAGGGTCGCCGCTTCGTGGGTTGACCCGTAGTAAACGGCGGTTGTCGTGCCGCCAGCAAGCAGTCGTGGCACCATGTCGTTCCAGACGGTGCTCGCCCACGCCGTATCGGCAAAACGGGCTTCGAGGGGAAACGTCCGCTCGAAGAGCCAGCGTTCGAGTGGAAGGTCGAGTCCGGTGCCGAGCTGGGGCCATTGGGGAGCGTGAAGGTGGGTATCGATGAGGCCGGGCAAGAGCACCGTTGTCGACGGAAGCGTGACATCGGCAACGGCGTCTGTGTCGGCTGGCTCGATGCTCGCGATTTTGCCACGGTCGTCGATAACCATGATCTGATCTTCCAACGTCTCAAGTGCGTCGGGAGTTGGCGTTTGTAGCACGGTGGCACGGATTGACCAGGTCATGATTCTCACTCGTTCACGGAGAAGCCGAGCGTAGTCGGCGTCCTTCTGGGTGCTAACGTCGTCGTCGATCGTCGGCTGGGAATTCCGGCATCGAAGGAGCTCATGATGACGAATCTCGCACGACGGCCATGGGTGCCCGTTGCCTCAGAGGAGTACGTTCAGAGCTTTGTTGCGGCGGCAACGGCGTCGAGCGAGCGTCGACGGTCATCGACCGGATCTACTCGCTGGCCGAGTCGCAAGATTCACGAACACGACTGCGTCAACCTCAACCCGGCGACCAACGTGATGAATCCACGGGCTGAGGCCCTGCTTGCCGCCGGGCTCGGCTCCCGAGTGTCGCTGGGTTATCCGGGCGACAAGTACGAGATGGGCCTGAAGCCGTCGAGCAGATCGAGGTCATCGCGGCCGAACTCGCCGCCGGGTGTTCCATGCCAGCTACGCCGAGGTGCGAGTTGCTTCGGGCGCGATGGCAAATTTGTATTCGTTCATGGCGTGTGCGAAGCCGGGTGACGCCATCATCGTTCCCTCGGCACTCATCGGCGGCCACGTGACTCATCACCTTGATGGCGCGGCCGGCCTGTATGGACTCGAGATCCATGACGCGCCGATTGATGCCGACGGCTACACCGTTGACCTCGACGCTCTGCGGCAAATGGCAACCGAGCTCCGCCCGGCCATGATCACAATCGGCGGCAGCCTCAACCTGTTTCATCACCCGGTGGCTCAGGTCCGCGAGATCGCCGACACGGTTGGGGCCAAGGTGCTCTTCGACGCCGCCCATCTGTCTGGCGTCATAGCGGGTGGGGCGTGGCCAAACCCGTTGGCAGAAGGTGCTCACCTCATGACGATGAGTACGTACAAGAGCTTGGGTGGCCCGCCATCGGGCTTGCTTGTCACCAACGATGCCGAGCTGGCCGAACGAGTCGATGCCATCGCCTATCCAGGGATGACGGCCAACTTCGATCCTGCGAAGACGGCGGCACTTGCGGTCACCCTCGTCGACTGGCAAGTTCACGGTGCGGCGTATGCCGCGGAGATGTGTCGCAGCGCCAATGTATTGGCACACGAGTTGTCAATACGTGGTGTCCCCGTCTTTGGCCGATCCGACGGCAAGACCCGATCCCATCAACTTGCCGTCATCGCTGATGAGTTCGGCGGTGGTCAAGCTGCGGCGAAGCGCTTGCGTCTGGCCAACATCCTCTCAAGCGGTATCGGCCTGCCAACCGCGTCCGGCGAGGGCCTCCGGTTCGGTACACCCGAGATCGTTCGGTGGGGTATGACGTCCGACGACATGGCCGAGCTCGCCGACCTCGTCCAGCGGGGCCTGACCCATTCGTCCCCCGAGTCTGTGGCCGCCGATGTCACGGCGTTCCGCCAACGGTTCAACAGCGTCCACTTCATTAACTAACCAGGGTTCGACTACGGTCGGGCGATGGCAGGGGACGCCGACGACCAGGGATCGAACACTGCGACGGGGCTGAAGGGCCGTGCCCTTCGAGTCGCCACACGCGAGCGCAATCCGGTGTGGAAGAACGTGCCCCTGAAGATCGACATGGACGTGTGCATCAATTGCGACGCGTGCCTTCGGGCGTGCCCGAAGTACTTTGGCGCAATTTTCAATCACGATCTCGACGTGATCATCATTCCCGAACTCTGCTCGGGATGTTTGAAGTGCGTAGATCCGTGTCCGGTCAACTGCATCCACCCCGATCCGGACTGGGTACCTGCCCCAGCCGACTACTGGGGAGCCCAGGCGTTTGACGACCTGTACGTGTAGGTAGGCACGTGTAGGTAGGCCTGGTCGTGCCTGCTGGAGGTCGGTTTCGCTATCGCATCGTGACCGTCGCCCGTGTCCGTAGGCTGGCGGACGGCAAGGAGGCCCAATGGTCGAAAGCAAAGTGGATCCAACAAACTGAGTCGAACCCCAACCATTCCAGCTGGTATGTCGAACGGTTCCGGACCATGGCCGCTGAGGGCAAGGATTTGGCGGGCGAGGCTCGCCTTGTTGACGCGATGGCGCCCCGTAACGCCCGCATTCTTGATGCTGGTTGTGGCCCTGGTCGGGTTGGCGCGTTCTTGCACGCTGCCGGTCACGAGGTTGTTGGCGTCGACGTCGACCCAGTGTTGATCGCCGCCGCCATCGAAGACCATGCCGGCCCTACCTGGCTCGTGAGCGACCTCGCCGAGCTCGACCTGCCAGCAGCGGGTATCGCCGAGGGCTTCGACCTGATCTCGTGTGTAGGCAACGTCATGACGTTCCTGGCGCCGAGCACGCGCCAAGAGGTCTTGCGCCGCCTCGGATTGCATCTGCGTGAAGGCGGCCGCATCGTCACCGGTTTCGGTCGGGGCCGCGACTACGAGTTTGACGACTTCTTCGCTGATGTTGCGGCCGCTGACCTCGTCGTCGACCTCAAGCTAAGCACCTTCGACGTCACGCCCTTCACCGACGAGTCTGACTTTCTCGTGGCCGTTCTCCGATCGGCATAGCGTTTGGAGGTGTGGCCGAGTGCGTCAGCGCTAGGCCCGGCGGAGGGCGGTGACTTCGATCTCGATCTTCATTTCGGGTGAAGCCAGGCCACACTCAAGCATGGTGGCCGCCGGGCGAACCTCGCCGAAATAGCTTCGCAGCGCAGGCCAGCAGGCTTCAAAGTCGGCGGCAGCGGGCAGGTAATACTTGACTCTGACCACATCGGCCGCCGATGATCCGGCCGCAACGAGTGCGTCGTCGATGTTGCGAAGCGCCTGGGCTGCTTGCTCGGCAACGTCATCGGAGATGGTCATCGTCGAATAGTCGAATCCCGTGGTCCCGGCGACAAAGACCCAGTCGCCCTGCACGACCGCGCGTGAGTAGCCGATTTGCTCTTCGAAGATACTGCCCTGGCTGATGAGTCTGCGTTCCATGGACTGACGCTATCGAGGTGGTGGCCGAGTTTCTGGTAGCGTCGGCCAATCTGTTGGACAGGAGAGTGGCTTGGCTGAGGCTGAAGTTGACGTCGCAATAATCGGCGCCGGGATCATTGGTGCCGCAATCGCGTATGAGGCCGCTCAGCGGGGGTTGTCGGTAACGATCATCGATCGCGAGTCGGGACCCGGACAGGGCAGCACCAGCTACTCCAGTGCCATCATTCGCTTCAGCTATTCAACGATCGATGGCGTCTCCCTGGCCTGGGAAGGCATGCACTACTGGAAAAACTGGGCCGCCTACCTGGGTGCCGATGAGTCGGCGGATCTGGCCCGGTTCGAGCAATGTGGCATGGCCATTCTCAGCCCCGGCACGGGGGCCCACGACGAGCGTGTCCGCGAACTTTGGCGTGGCCTCAGTATCCCCTTCGAGCTCTGGGACAATGCCGAGCTCCAGCGTCGGTTGCCCCTGCTCGACGTGGGCCGTTTTGGGCCGCCCCTCAGTCCCGAGGACGATGGCTTTTGGGCCGACGCAAAAGGCACCCTCACTGGTGCGGTCTACAGCAAGGACGCCGGTTACATCAACGACCCGCAACTCGCTGCGGCCAATCTGTACGACGCCGCGCTGCGTCATGGTGCGACGGCTCGGCTGAAGTCAACGGTCACTGGATTCATGACCGAAGGTGGCACGTGCCGGGGCATCACGCTTGCCGACGGAACCTCGGTTCGGGCTGCGCCGTCGTCAACGCCGCTGGCCCCCATTCTTCGGCGATCAATGCGCTGGCCGGTGCGACGATGGCAATCAACACTCGGCCGATGCGTGAAGAAGTGCACCACGCCGGGCGTCGCGCCATTCGACTACTACGAAGCGGGTATGAACATCGCCGACGAAGACCTTGGCATCTACTTGCGGCCAGAGGTCGGCAACATCGTGGTTGGCAGTCTCAACCCACCATGCGATGAGCGAGAGTTCATCGACCCAGACGACTTCAACGAGTCGATCACGGTCGAGCAGTTCGAACGAGCACTGTTGCGGGCGAACCGTCGGGTGCCCGATTTGGGTATGCCGCACCGTCGGGTTGGCATTGTTGGCGTCTATGACGTGAGCGATGATTGGATTCCGATCTACGACAAGACCGACATCGACGGTTACTTCGTTGCAATCGGGACCAGCGGCAACCAGTTCAAGAACGCTGGCGTCGCTGGGCATCTGATGGCTGAGCTCATTGTGGCGACCGCCGAGGGACACGATCACGACGCCGATCCGTTGGTAATCAACGGCCGTTACACCGGACTGCCGATCGAACTTGCGACCTTCCGCCGCAATCGGCCAATCAACGTCAATTCGACGATGGGTGTCAACGGCTAGGCCAGCCGACTAGGCCCGCAGACGCTGGCCCGACGGATCGAATGGCGCCTCCGTGAGGAGGGCGGCGGGCCTGACTTCCCCGACAATCTCGATCTCCCAGCCGTCGGCTTCGGTGGCCAGCTCGATCGGTACGTAGCCGAGTGCGATCGACAGACCGCTGTGGTGGGCGAATCCACCAGACGTGACCCAACCGATGACCTTGCCGTTGTGCGCGATGGGTTCGTCGCCGTAACAGTCGGCCGCGTCGGGGCCCGAGCCGACGTCAACGGAGAATGCGACGAGCTTGCGGGTCGGCCCTGCAGCGCGCACCGCCGCCACGGCGTCGGAGCCGATGAACGACTTGCTGGCCTTTACCATCCACCCGAGATTGGCCTCGATGGGGTCATAGATTGGTCGGTATTCGCTCGACCATGATCCCCAGAGCTTGTCCAGCCGCATGGAGTCGAGCGCACGGATGCCAAACAGCCGCAGGCCATGCGGTGCACCGGCGGCCATGAGCGAGTCGAACAATTGCTGCTGGTACGACGCCTTGCACCAGATCTCGTAGCCAAGGTCGCCCGTAAACGAGACCCGGCTGAGGATGACGGGAACGGCACCAACCCAGGTTCGAGTGATTTGCCGGAACGGAAACGCGTCGGTGCTTAGGTCGATGTCGCAGAGGTCGGCGAGCACGTCGCGAGAAAGCGGACCGGCCAAAGACAGGCCGGTGAGTTCGTTGCCGCAGATATCGAATTGCACCGAACGGTCAGTTGGCAGCTGAGCGCGGAACCAACGCTCGTGATAACGCTCGGCCGGACCCGAACCGAAAACCATGAAGTCGTCATCAGCGAGGGCAGCCACCGTGAAATCGCCGATGATCTTGCCTTGATGGTTGAGCATCGACGTCAAGGCGAGCCTGCCAACTTTTGGCAGGGTATTGGTCAATATCGAATCAAGGAAGCTACGGGCACCCGGACCGCGGAACTGATATTTGGCGTAGCCCGTCGTCTCCAGCATGCCGACGCCGGAACGAACCGCCGCCACTTCGTTGGCGACGACAGCAAACGCGTTCGACCGGCGGAACGTCACTGTCTCGACGGGCGCTTCACCTTCGCGCTGGAACCACAGCGGGTATTCCAGACCGAACGCAGCGCCGAATACCGCGTTGTTGGCCGCCAGGCGGTCGTGAATTGGCGAGGTCATGTGGTTGCGGGCCGCCGGCAGTTCCTCGTTGGGGAAGCTGATGCGGAACCGGCGAGCATAGTTTTCGGTCACCTTTGGGTTGGTGTAGCGAGGTGTGGCCCAGTCGCCAAAGCGGGCGTTGTCCATGCCCCAGACGTCGAAGCCGGGGTCGTTGGTCGTCATCCAGTTGGCGGTGGCCAAACCGACGCCGCCGCCCTGGCTCAGGCCAGCCATCACCCCACACGCCAGCCAGTTGCCTGGCTGCCCCGAGACCGGCCCGATCAGCGGATTGCCGTCGGGCGTGAAGGTGAATGGGCCGTTGATCGTCTGCTTGATGCCGACCCGGTTGAAGATGGGGAAGTGGTCAAGCCAACACTGAGATTGGCGGCGATGCGCTCGAGATCAGGCGGCAACAGTTGGGCGCCAAAGTCCACGGCGTGGTGTGGGGCGACCATGGCACCCCGTTCGGTTCGTAGGTGCCGAGGAGGAGGCCATTGCCTTCTTCGCGCATGTAGATCTCGCCGCCGAGGTCCATCACGTGGAAGCCGGGGAGGGTCGAGGTTGCCCGCCATTCCGCAAGTTCTGGCACCTCCTCGGTCAGCACGTACATGTGCTCCATGGCGAGGATGGGGAGCTCGAGCCCGGTCATGCGGCCAACTTCTCTGGCCCAGAGTCCGCCGGCGTTGACGAAGTGCTCGCACTCGATCACGCCGATGTCTTCGTTGGTTCGGGTGTCGTGAAGGTGGATGTTCCATCCGCCGCTGGCCGATCGATCGATGGCATGCGCCCAGGTGCTGTAGATCTCGGCCCCTGCGATCTCGGCCGACTTGGCGTAGGCGTGAGTGACGCCAGACGGATCGACGTGGCCCTCGTGTGCGTCGTACATGGCGCCGAGGAAGTAGGACGGATCGAGGAACGGCACCATGTCGTGCGCCTCTTGCGCCGAAATCATGTGTGCCTCCATACCGAGATACTTGGCTCGCGCCGTCGCCATCTTGAGGAAATCGAGGCGCTCCTTGGAGTCGGCCAGCACGATCCCGCCTGTTAGATGGATGCCACAGTCTTGGCCGGAGATGGCCTCGATCTCCTTGTAGAGGTCGACGGTGTATCGCTGCAGCGCGGCGACATTGGGATCGCCGTTGAGTGTGTGCATGCCGCCAGCCGAATGCCAGGTCGAGCCGTGGGTGAGCTCGCGCCGTTCGACGAGGACGACATCGGTCCAACCAGCTTTCGTGAGGTGATAGAGGACGGACGCGCCAACGACACCCCCACCGATCACGACCACCTGCGCTCGCGTCTTTACTGTCTTAGCCATAGTTGTAATCCTCGTCGTGAGCTAGAAGTCGGTGGCGATGCCGCCTTCGGCCTTCCTACGTTGTACAAAGTCGTTGAGTTCGGCCTCGACGCCGCTGTCGATCGGCGGCGCCTCGAAATTGTCGATGAGGCTGCGTGCGGTTCTGTTGGCCCGCTCGTCGGCGGTCGGGGCACCCGCCTCCTGCCACGTCTCCCAGTTGCGCCAGTCAGACACGAGCGGCGCGTGGAACTCGGTTTCGTATCGGGCTTGGGTGTGCTCGTCACCGAAGAAGTGGCCGCCGGGGCCGATTCGGTCGATTGCCTCGAGCGCCAACGAATCGTGGCTGGTGTCAAGCGGCTGAAGGAAGGTGGCGACCATGGCCAGGAGATCGGCGTCGATCACCATCTTTTCGTAGCTGGCGTGGAGGCCGCCTTCCATCCACCCGGCGCCGTGCATCACGATGTTTGCGCCTCCACCGATAGCGCCCCAGAGCGCCCACATCGATTCGTAGCCGGCCTGGGCATCGACGGCGTTGGACGCACTGACGTTTGACGACCGGTAGGGGAGCCCGTAGCGGCGGGCGAGTTGGCCGCCGACGATCGCAGTTTTGGTGTATTCGGGCGTGCCGAACGCCGGCGAACCAGAGCGCATGTCGACGTTAGAGGTGAAGCCCCCGTAGATGACAGGGCAGCCAGGGTGGGCGGCCTGAGCGAGCGTTATACCGGCCAAGGCCTCAGCGTTTTGCTGAACGAGCGCGCCGGCCAGCGTGATGGGGGCCATCGCTCCAGCCAGCGTGAACGGCGTAAAGCAGACTGGCTGATGGAGTTCGGTGAGTCGCAACACGCCTTCGAGCATCGGTGTGTCGTAGCGAAGCGGTGAGTTGGCGTTGACGATGCTCCAAATGCTCGGCTCGCGCTGGAGTGTGTCGTAGTCGACGCCTCGGGCGATGCGAACCATCTCGAGGCAGTCGATGATGCGGTGGGCGTTGAGGCTGTAGACATGGAACGGCATGTCGGTCAGCGTGTAGGCGTCGTAGGCCGCATCGAGGTGGCGAACCGAGGGATGCAGGTCGATCGGCTCGACCGGGAACCCACCGAGGATGTGGACGATCGTGAGCGACTGGGCGAGGCGGAGAAAGTCCCTATAGCCAGCCTGGTCGCCGGTCTTGCGTTGCCCGTCGAGGGTCACGTAGTTTGGCGCGCTCGCCACCGTTGCATTGACAACCGTGTTGCCGCCAATTTGGTACGACTTGCCTGGCGTGCGGGAATGAAGCCGAAACGTCGTCGGTGCCTTCGCCACCATCGCCTCGACCATCTCGCCTGGTAGGCAGACTCGTTCGCCGGTGACAGTGGCCCCGTTGTCCTGCAGGATTTTCCGAGCCATGGGGTGCAGGAACTCGATGCCGGTCGTCTCTAACAGCCGAAGGCTTGCTTGGTGGAGGGCTTCGACCTGGTCGTCGGAAACGACATGCTGGTAGCCGCGGTCGTAGCGCAGCTCACCGAAGTCTCGTTGGGCAACAGTGGCGGTTCGAGAACGCCGGGGCCGGGAACCACGTCGACGCGAAGCGGGGTCGGTTTCACGGCTACTCATGGGCGTTGCTTGACGACATGCGCTCGGGTTTCACAGCTTGGTCCCCATGGTCGGAGGTGCGTTCGGGGCGAGGCTACACCATCGGGTCACGGCAAACGATGGTCGTAGTCGTCCTGTCTCTCGTGGCGAGCGTCGCTGCGAACCGGGGTTAGCCTGTTCGGGTGTCCGAAACCCTGAGCAAAGACGATGTTGCCAAGGTGGCGAAGCTAGCGATGCTCGAGCTCACCGACGAAGAGCTTGCGTCGTTTACCCCCCAACTCGCCGCCATCCTTGACCACGCCAGCGATATGGAGGCCCTCGATGTGGCCGACGTTCCACCTACGGCGCACCCTTATCCCCTGGTCAATGTGTTTAGAGACGACGTCGTCGAGCAGCACGTCGACGTTCGCGACGAGGCGCTCGCTGCTGGTCCCGACGTCGAAGACCACCGTTTCAAGGTGCCACCCGCACTCGGAGAAGAGCCATGAGCGATCAGCCAACTACTGCCATCGAGATTGCCCAGGCGGTTGGCGCTGGCCGGGTGACCGCCAGCGCCGTTCTTGGACACCCATCTGGCCCGTATCGAGGCCACAAACGACGAGGTGTTCGCCCTACTTGAGGTCACAACCGACCACGCTCGGGCCCAGGCCGAAGCCATCGACGCAAAGATCTCGGCTGGCGATGCCGTCGGTCCACTTGCTGGTGTGCCGATTGCGCTGAAGGACAACCTCTGCACCAGGGGTATCCCGACGACCTGCTCGTCCAAGATCCTGGAGGGCTGGCGTCCGCCATACGACGCGACGGTCGTCGAACGGCTCACCGCCGCGGAGCGGTGATGGTCGGGAAAGCCAACTGCGACGAGTTTGCCATGGGCTCCTCCACCGAAAACTCGGCGTTCGGCCCAACCCGCAACCCGCTCGATCTCACCCGCGTCCCTGGTGGCTCCTCGGGCGGATCGGCTGCAGCCGTTGCCGCCGACTACGCCCCACTGTCACTGGGGTCAGACACTGGCGGTTCGATCCGTCAACCAGCGGCATTGTGCGGGCTCGTTGGCGTCAAGCCCACCTACGGAGCGGTCAGTCGCTACGGCGTCATCGCCTATGCGAGCTCACTCGATCAGGTCGGGCCGTTCGCCAAAACGGTGGCCGACGCTGCCCTCATCTACGAGGTCATCGCCGGTCACGATCCTCGAGACTCAACCTCGATCCCGCAGTCGGCGCTGCCGGTGAAGGCCTCGCTCGGCCGTGGCGTCGAGGGCCTCCGAGTCGGCGTCATCAAAGAACTTGGCGCCGATGGCGAACTCGCTGCGCACTTCGAACCCGAGGTGCTTGCCCAGACGACGGCTGCCGTTGACGCTCTGTCGGCCGCAGGAGCAACCGTTGGCCACGTGTCGATTCCGTCGATGCTGTACGCGTTGTCGGCCTACTACCTGATCGCTCCCGCCGAGGCATCGTCCAACCTCGCCCGCTACGACGGTGTCCGCTACGGCAACCGGGTTGAGGGCGCGGCCAACACGGCCAACATGATGATCGCTACCCGCACTGCCGGCTTTGGTGCCGAGGTGAAGCGCCGCATCATGCTTGGTACCTACGCCCTGTCGGCTGGCTACTACGACGCCTACTACGGCAAAGCACAGCGGGTCCGAACCCTTCTCATCAACGAGCTGGCGCAGGCCTACCAGCGCTTCGATGTGCTGATCTCGCCCACGTCGCCATGCGTGGCGTTCCCGATCGGCGCCATCGAAGATCCGATGTCGATGTATCTCAATGACATCTGCACGATTCCCTCCAACCTTTCGGGCCAGCCAGCGATGTCGGTTCCGTTCGGCACCGGTGCCAACGGGCTGCCGGTCGGCGTGCAGGTGCTCGCCCCATTGCTCGGCGAGGTCGATATGTTCCGCACCGCCGCTGTTCTAGAGGAAGCAGCTCGCTCATGACTGATCTCGAAACCTCGACCCCGCTTCCGTCGGCCACCTTGCTCGACGCGTGGACCATCTCGTCCGACGTCGCCGCCGAACCATCCGTCCTGCCCGATGGCTGGGAGATGGTGGTTGGCCTCGAAGTCCACGCCGAGCTCGCCACGAAGTCCAAGATGTTCTCGCCGGCGCCCAACGAGTTTGGCTCGGAACCAAACACCAATGTCCATCCGGTGTGCCTCGGCTTGCCGGGCACGCTGCCGGTGGTAAACGGTCGGGCAGTCGAGTTGTCGATCCGAGTCGGCCTCGCGCTCAACTGCACCGTTCAGCGCTGTGTGTTTCGCGGAAGAACTACTTCTATCCCGACATGCCAAAGGATTATCAGATCAGTCAGTACGATCGGCCGCTCAACATCGAGGGCTGGGTCGAGCTGCCGAGCGGTCACCGGGTTGGCATCGAGCGGGCACACATGGAAGAAGACACCGGCAAGTCAACCCACGTCGGCGACTCCGGCCGTATCCACGACGCGGGCTATTCACTCGTCGACTACAACCGGGCTGGCGTGCCGCTGCTCGAGATCGTTGCTCGGCCCGACATCCGTGGCCCCGAGGAGGCCAAGGCGTACGTCGAGGAACTGCGAGCCATCATCGTCGCCGTTGGCGCAGGTGACGGCAAGATGGAGGAGGGGTCGCTTCGAGTCGACGCCAACGTGTCGGTTCGTCCTGCAGGGTCAAATGAGCTGCGAACCCGCTGCGAAATCAAGAATGTCAACTCGCTTCGCTCGCTTGGGCGTGCCATTGCCTATGAGGCGCGGCGCCACGTCGACCTCTACGAGGCAGGCGACAAGCCAGTGCAGGAGACTCGTCACTGGGACGAAGAAGGTGGGCGCACTCGCGCCGGCCGATCCAAAGAACAGGCTGAGGACTATCGCTATTTCGATGATCCCGACCTGGTGCCCGTCGACCCGTCGCCCGAGTGGATCGCCGAGATCAAAGCCGCGCTGCCCCGGCTACCCCGAGAGCGTCGGCACGACCTCGTCACGCTCGGCGCCGACGCAGAGGCCGCGGGCATCGCTGTCGCCCGCGAACTCGATCATCTCGCTCTGGCGGCCGCTGATGCGGGGACCGACGTGGCCAGGGCCGTGACCCACATCGTCAACAATCTTGCGCTCGATGGCGCCGCCGAGCTCAACGCCAGCCACTTCGCCGAACTGGTGACGCTCGAGGTCGAGGGCAAGCTCACGGCGACCCAGGCCAAGCAGGTGCTGGCCGAAATGGTCGAGACGGGCAATGCGCCAACCGACATCGCCGCGGCGCGTGGGTTTGAGGCGATGGATTCGAGCGACCTCGAGTCGATTGTCGATGGCATCATCGCCGCCAACCCCGATGAGTGGGCCCGATTCTGTGCTGCCGACGACCAGGTCAAAGGCAAATTGCAGGGGTTCTTCACCGGCCAGGTGATGAAGGCCACCAAGGGCCAGGCCGACGGCAAGCTCGTTGCCGAGTTCCTCCGCACCAAGAGCGCCTAGTTCCCCTCCCCCGAACTTCTTCCCGCCCCTCCTTCCCGCCCCTCCTTCCCGAACTGGCAGACCGAACCGGTCAATGCTGACTCGTTCGGTCTGCCAGTTGGCGAGGCGGGGAGTTGGCGACGGGGAGTTGGCGAGGACGGGAAGTTGGGGAGGAGAGGGGTGCGCGATCGGGCGTCGTGGGCCAGACTGGCCCGATGGCTATCACCTGCACCCCGATCACCGACGACGTCACGCTGGCGGCGGTTCGCGCCCGGATCGATGCTGCGTTTGGGGCAGTATTCACACCAGCTGAGACGCCCGATGAGCTCGCTTCGCAAGCCATCGGCGATGCCACCCGAATCCCCGAGCTCAGCCTGGCACTCCATCAGGACGGCGAGCCGATCGGTGGCACCTTCGCGATGGCGATGGACTACACACTTCCGGGCGGACAGATGCTGCCGATCGCTGGCCTCTCGGGCGTTGGCGTCGAGCCTTCGGCGGCTGGTCGAGGAGCGTTCCGGCCACTCATCACGACCCATCTGTCGATAGCGAAGAAACGGGGTTACCCGGCGTCCACCCTCTTTGCCTCCGAGGCCGGGCTCTACGGCCGCTTCGGTTACGGACGGGTGTCGACCGTCGCTCGATATGAGGCAACGTCGGCCTACAGCCAGTTGGACGGCAAACGAGCCCTCTCCGGGACAACACGCCTACTTTTCGACGCCGACCAGATCCGTGCGGATGTTGCGGCCGCCCATGACACCACAATCGGCCGTTCCGCGATGTCGAGCCGCAGCCCCGAGCTCTGGAACCTCTTCTTTGACAAGAAGCAGAGCTGGCTCGGTGGCGGCAAACGCTTCTTTGCCGTCCACTACGACGACGACGGCGCACCAACCGGCTACGTCGCCTACACCGTTGTGCACGATCAGGTCGGTCACGACGTGACGGGTAGCAGGCTGGAAGTAAACGAGTTCGTGGCCGGCGACGTCGACGCTGAGTTGTCGCTGTGGCGCTACCTGACCAGCGTGCCGCTGACGCGTCGAATCGTGTTACACCACGCGCCCACTGAGCTCGCACTGACCGAGCATCTGCGTGATCCTCGTCAACTGCGGCAGGTGAGTCGAACCGATGCCGTATGGCTTCGTCCGCTCGACGTTGAGCGACTGCTGACAACCCGTCGCTACGAACAAGACGGCAGGGCCGCCTTTGACTTCGATGACCCACAGTTTGAGGACCTGAACGGCACATACACGATCGATGTCGTCGACGGTGTGGCCCAGGTGGCGGGGAGGCGCATCCGCTGGCGTCACGCTCAACCCCGCCCAGCTCGGAACCATTCTGTCCGGCGAGCAGCGGTTGATGTCGCTCGCCAAGGCAGGCATCGTTGCGGGTCCCGAGCAGGCACTTCGATCGGTCGATCAGCTCTTTGCCACCAGCGAAACGCCGTTCTCATTGACTCGTTTCTAAGACGTTTCGCAGATCTCGGCGCGCCGGTAAACCAAACCAGACACCGAGGCATCTGTGACGGGTAATGAGGTTGGCATCCATGGACGAACGAACCGAGACGGGCCAGGCGGCGCCAACGCTCGCCGTTTTGTACGAGCGCCACTACCGCTCGTTGGTCAAGCTTGCTGCGTTCTACGTTGACGACCGTGACTCAGCCGAGGAGATCGTGCAAGACGCTTTCGTCAAGCTCCTGAACGGGAACTACAAGATTGTTCCCGGAAAGGAAGGCCCGTATCTGCGGACCATGGTCGTCAACAACGGGCGTTCGGCCCTGCGAAAGCGACGAGTTCGGCGGGCGTTCAAACCAGAGTCGCCGGGCCTGATCGCCGCGGCCGAGGAAGGTGGGGTTGCGGCCACCGAGCACGATCGAATGCTCGAAGCGCTGCGGCGGCTTCCCGAGCGCCAAGCATCAGTCCTGGTACTCCGCTACTACGAAGACCTATCGGAAGAAGACATCGCAGCGACTTTGGGCATCGCACGCGGGTCGGTTAAATCACACGCCCACCGAGGGCTCGCCAAGCTGGCGGAAATCCTCGGTGAAGAGGAGTCACCATGACACTCGAAGATCAACTGAGAACTGCCCTCCAACACAAGGCAAACGGAATCGAACCGAGCGCTGATTCCTACGTGAAGCTTTCGGCCAGGATCTCGGCCGAGAAGCCTCACCCGATCCGGCTGGTTGATCGCGCCCGGTTTCTGGCCGCGGCCGCAGCGGTAGTCGCGGTGCTCGGAGGGATTGGGCTCTATGTCGCAGGCCAGGATGAGGACGGCGCCGTGATCGCTGGTTCACCAACAACCGTGCCGATCGACGAGACAACGACTTCTGAACCCGACGATGCCACGACCGACAACGGCGCTACCGCTGTTATCGAAGCGCCTGATCTGCAGGGTTTCATCGCCGGTCCAGTCCGTCCGACTCGTGAGGAGGCGGCCATTGCGTTCCTCGACTTGCTCGGGATCGGCTACTACGACGTCACGGTCGTCGACAACAGGGCCGAGGTGCGGTCGTCGACCGAAGACGGTTCGGCCGGGTCAGTTGTTTCGGCGCTTCAACTCGCTCGTGTTGAGTCACAAAACGGCTATGCGGTGGCCGAGGCGACGAGCGACAGCGTGGTGATCGACTCGCCCGTCCCGCCGCAGGATCGAACCTACGACATTCTGACCAACAACGAGATCCCCGTGTCCGGTGAAGGCACCGGGTTCGAGGCAGCCCTTGGAGTCGAGGTTGTATCGGCGATTGACGGCACGGTCCTCGAGCGAACTGGCACGTCGGCTGGCAACTTCGGCGAACTGGCACCATTCGACACGACGGTCCACCTCTATGGCAAGGGCCGGGCCTGGATCGTGGTCCGCTCGAGTGGTGGCGCCGACAACGTGACCGAACCCTTTGCGGCGGTGCCAGTCAGCTACGACGCACCACGTCATCCTACGATCTACACCGTTTTTCGGCATTCCTGACGACGATCCCGACGGCGGCTTGAACGTCAGAAACGAGCCGGGCCTCCCGTCGACCAGACCGGCGACACCGCCACCACCCAAACAACCGATCCCGAAGCCTCGACGACCACAACTATCGACCCGGCGACGCCAGTTGCCGTGCTGCCCGAAGGTACGACCGGCATCCATATCCGTAGCCTTGTCCCGTCCGACATCGATGGGCAGATCTGGTGGAACATTGAGGTAGGCGACATTGAGGGGTGGGTGAACAGCCGGTATCTCGTCGAAGCCGACGCTGCCGCGCTGCCGAACTGGAGCAGATCGCACGGAACTTTGAACAGGTCATGAAGGCCGACGGGGTTGGGGTCGAAAGCCTGCCGTGGCCGACCACGGGAACAGTCCGGATCGGCTGGGTAGCCAACCTGTTCGACGCCTGTTGCCGACGTCGCAACGAGTATCTACTGGACGCTCGAGCGTGACATCCTCGAACCAGGGATGGCTGAATCCGACGGCCTTGTTGAAAGCATGGCGCGCTTTGTGGTGCCGTTTCCTGACGCGGCGACCGAGATCCAGTTCGACGCCAACTCGCCGTATACCTACGCCCGCGAGGTGCTGGACGAACTTGGCGTGAATCGCGAAGTGGTCGTCCTCGGCTACGACGACCGAGCGCTGGAACAGTATGCGTTCCGCACCGTCAATCTGTTTCTCGAAGACTCACCCGACGGACTCGTCATCGTGGCTGTAGCGATAGATATCTGGACGCCGTAGCGCACTCAGCGAAGCGGCGGTGAATACGCCCATAAATGGGCGTAGAAGTGGCCACTTCGCTGGCTGTTTGGGTAGGGTTTGGGGGATCGGCGGAACGCGCTACGACTGCACCTCCCCCACAACACGCAAGACAAACAGTGGAATGGGACGTGCAGATGAACACTCGACGGACCCCCGCCGGCGCGGTCGCCTTGGTGACGATCCTGCTCGGATGGCGCCTGCAGCACGCCGGCTGCGACTGGCCCAATCGGCGTGCTCCAACCGACGAGCACCGAGCTAGCGGCGGAGGCCGACGTCAACCCCGCTTGCTCGGACTCAGCGGCGTTGGCCGAAATCAGCGGGCTCGACTCCGAGCTGGCGATGCTCGTGCGGGCCACCGAGCTGGCGAGCGCGAAAGATTTGGCATGTGGTGAGCCAGAAGACCTCCAGCGCCAATGTCGAGCGCTCTTCTTCTTGAGCTCTACTGAACCCGTCGTGGTGTGGGCTAGCGGCGGGGACTGGCGAGCATCCCTCGCCGTGTGGGAGTTCGCTGCAGTCGATGGGCAGGCGAGTTCGCCTCCCGACCTCGCCATGATGTGGGCCCGGCTCAACCGCTTTGTTGATGGCCTCGGCGACGACCTCGCCACCGGCAACGATGCCGCCGTTGCCGACCGCCTGATCGGCGCGGGCGATGCGGCAGACGACCTTACTGTCCTCGAATCGGTGTGCGAGGCCAGCTGAGCCGCTGGCTAGTGGACGCACCCGTGACGATCCACTCATCCTGCACAAAGCGCCGCCACAAGAACAGGGCCCTGGTCGCCATGAATACGGTCAGGCTGATCCAGAGCCAGCCGATGCCGCCACCGAGATGCTGCACGAGCGGCGCGTAAACCACAAAACTGCCACCAGCCACGACGAGCGACCCTGCCAGATATCGCAAGTCACCGGCCCCGATGAGGACGCCGTCGATCGCAAACACGTAGCCGTTGAGTGGTGCTTGAAGGGCCACAACGGTCAGGATTGTGGCCGTTATCGCTGCGACGTTGGGGTCGGGAGTGAGCAGGCTCGCGAGGGCGTGGCGTCCAATGAACACGACCACCATCGTGGCGAGTCCTACCACCACGTCGAGCTCGATCATGCGCTTCGCGGCCGCTTTGGCACCCGTTCGGTCGCCCGCACCAAGGGAGCGGCCGGTGATCGATTGACCGGCGATGGCCACGGCGTCGAGAGCCAACGCCAGCGTGCCCCAGATCTGGAGACCGATCTGATGCCCTGCCAACTCGGCCACCCCAAGCGATGCCGCCAAGGCCGTCGACAGGGTGAACGTGCCCCGCAAGAAGATCGTCCGCACGATCAGGGCAGCGCCCGTTGATAGGAGCTTGCGCATCTCGGCCAGACGGGGCACAAACGATGTGCCAATGTCGTTCGACCAGACACCGACGGCGAGGACGTAGGCGAGCGCTGCGGCCGCTTGAGAGATCACGGTCGACAAGGCCGACGCACCAATGCCATAGTCGAGCCCAACGACGAGCACGAGCTCGATCACGAGATTGAGCACCGCCGATCCGAGCGCAATAGCGAGTGGGGTCGAGGTGTTCTGTCGCCCGTGGAACGAGCCAGCACCAGCCAACATCAGCATCATGAACGGTAGGCCGATCAGGCTGATCGATAGGTAGCGCTCGGCTGCTACGGCGACCTCACCGTCACCGTTCAGAAGTCCGATGAGCTGGTTTCGCGCGACGTACAGCGCGACCATCCCCATAAGGCCGATGCCGAGGCCAAGCCACAACGCCTGCACCGAGCGAACCGCCGCGCTCGCCGTGTCGCCCGCCCCAACCAGGCGTGATACTTGGCCCGTCGTGCCGTAGGCCAGGAAGATCATCACCGCATGGAATGTGAGCAGGACCGTGGTCGCAAGCGCCAGGCCAGCGAGCTCGGTCGTCCCGATCTGGGCGACAATGGCCGTGTCGGCCAAGACGTAGAGTGGCTCGGCGATAAGGGTGCCAAGCGCAGGAATCGCGAGGCGAGCGATATCGCGATCGTAGGGCGAACGGAGACGGATCAAGGCCGCCTACGGTACGTCTTTTCGCTCCAAGATGAGTGTTGTGAGCCCAATTCCGGCGACGGTGATGACGAGGGGAATGACGTAGACGGCCCAACTCGATCGGTTGCCGAGATCGATGGAGATCTTGGTGAAATCTTGAAGGGCACTGGCGGCATAGCTGCGGATCGAGAGTCGGGCGAGGCCGTCGCCAAAACGAGCAATCAGCGATTCCCATACGAAGATGTATACAAAGCCGCTGATGAGTGCCCAACGGGTCAGGGCCCCGAGGGCCACGAAGATCGAGGTGTAGGCGAGCGTGGCGATGGTGGTGCTGACGGCCGCACCCACAATCGTGTCGAGGTCAAACTTGCTCCCAATCGCGGCCGACACCATCGTCGTGAGGACGGTGGCGGGGAGCGAGACAGTCAGGCACGCCGCAGTGGCCGCAGCGGCGATCTTCAGCTTGCTGATTGGACGGAGCCAGATGTAGACCAGGGTTTCGTCCTCGACCCATTCACCGATCGCCGCGGAGGCGAGGACGAGCGAGAGGATTGGGACAGCGATCGACAGGCCGAGAGCGGCCAGGATTTGGACCATGGTCTCACCGTCGGCGCCTTCATTGGTGGCGACGAGGACCGAGACAACCAGGAACAGACCAAGGGTGACGCCCATGACGATCACGCGGTTGCGGTTGATCTGGTGGCGGAGCACCAGCTGGTAGATGGCCGTGGTGGGCGAGGTCATGACTGGCTCCCGCCGACGAGGTAGCGGAAGACGCTCTCGAGGTCGGCATCGAGCGGCGACACCTCGAAGAGGCGAACGTTGACTTCCTTCGCCACGACTGCGACGGTGCGGCGAAGGCTGAGCGCATCGAGCGTGGTGAGTTCGAACGTGTGCCGGTCGAGCAGGGTGGTTCCAACGGTTGCGCCGCGCGCCATGAGATGGGCGGCGAAATGCCGGCTATCGGAGCAGACGATGCGGTAGCGAAGTGGTTGGTCGTCCATGAGCGCCCGGATGGCGTGAAAATCGCCTTGGGCCGCCAGGCGACCATTGGCGATGACCAGCACCCGCGAGCCGAATCGGTCGACCTCATCAAGCACGTGGCTCGAGACGAGGACGGTGCGGCCGGCCTCGCCAAGACTGTGGAAGAGCGAGATCATGTGGCGTCGCTGCTTTGGATCGAGACCGTTGAGCGGTTCGTCGAG
Organism: Acidimicrobiales bacterium; assembly: GCA_041394345.1. Classification (GTDB taxonomy): domain Bacteria; phylum Actinomycetota; class Acidimicrobiia; order Acidimicrobiales; family SZUA-35; genus JBBKWJ01. Next base: position 56,758 of record JAWKIN010000001.1, read on the forward strand.
GAAGAGCACGGACGGATCGTGAACGATGGCGCTTGCGATCTTGGCCCGCTGGCGCATGCCCTTCGAGAACGTGCCCATCGGACGATCGAGATGCGGATCCATCTCGACGGCGGCCAGTGCTCGATAGGTCGCCTCGTCGGGGTTTGGCAGCTCGTTGAGCACGGCGGCCAATTTGACGAATTGGAAGATGGTGGCGAACGATCGAAGACCCCGTCTTGTTGGGGGACGATGCCGATTTGACGCCGGGCTGCGGCGAGGTGCGTGGATCGCCGCCGGCGACCCAGACGTGACCTTGCGATGTCGGGCTGAGGCCGCTGAGCATGCGTAGCAGCGTGGACTTGCCGGCGCCGTTTGGCCCGAGCAAGGCGGTGACGCCGGGCTGGACGGCAAATGTCACGTCGGAAACGGCGACCAACCCTTTGAAATGCTTGGACACGCCCGTGGCGGCGACGGTCGCCGTCGGTGGAGGTGGCGTGGGAGCGGCAGCTGTCGCCCCGTACGGAGCCGGTGGCGGCGGCGGTGTGGGCGGAACGGTCGTCATCGGGTGACCGACATCTTCTGATAGCGAACCCAGACGAAAGCGCCGCAGGCAGAACCGACCGCAGAACGGCCAGCCAGAGCGTCCACGTTGGGTTTCCGATCAGGGCCGCGCATCGGGACTGGTCTCACCAAAGATGCGTGGCGCAAGCTGCATGGGAGTGGCGATCAGATTGATCAGGCGGAGGTGTGGCGAGTAACCAAGGCCGTCGACGAGGAGGCCGGCGATGGCGGCGGACCCAACAAAGGTCCCGAGCGTGGCCGCCGTGGCGGTTCCCTTGCGATCAGTTGTGGCCGATACGGCCATGCCGACGGCGGTGAAGAACGCAGCAATTACAACGGCCGATAGCACAATCTGGCCCAGAACCTTGAGGACGGCAAAGACACCACCCGGCCCGAAACCTTGCAGCGAGAGAGCGGCGAAGAAGAGGAGGTTTGGCAACAGCGTGATGATCAACATCAGCGTCACGACCGCCGCCGTCTTGGCCAGAAGATACGTGGAGCGGTTGAGTGGGGAGGCGAGGTAAACGCCGAGCATGCCGGTTCGCCGGTCATTACAGAGAAGGTCAGGGGCGACGAAGCTGATGAACAAGAACAGCATCGAGGCGACAAGGCCGTAGTAGTCGGAGTAGTTGGGAATGGCATCGGCTTCGGCCGCGGCAGGAAGGAACGCCGCGATGCCCAGGAAGATGGTGGCGGGCACGAACGCAAACGCGATGAGCGTGAACGGAATGATCTTGTGGCGGGCACTTCGGTGGAGGCCGAGCGAACGCTGAATACTGTGCGTGACGAGCGTGCGTGCGGCGCCCTGGAGGCCGGTGCGTTGGCCGACGTAGCGGCGATAACCGCGGTCGAAAATCTCTGCTGTCATCCGAGTTGCTCCAGGAACACGTCTTCGAGGCTGAATCGACGGCGACTCAGGCGCTCGATGCCCGCGCCAGTGGCGGCGCAGACGTCGCGGGTGATGTCGAACACCGACTCGTCGACGCCACTCACAACGACAACGCGGTCTCGAAGTTGGTGGCGCACCCCGAGGTCATGGAGCTGCTGGGCAACGGCGCTGGCCGATGCCGCCGTTTCGAGTTCGACGATGATGTCAGATCCGCCACCTCGTAGCTCGTCGATCGACCCCTGGGTCAAGACCTTGCCATCGCCGATGATGACCGCCGAGTCGCAGATCTGTTCAACCTCGTCGAGCAGGTGCGAGCTGAGCACGATGTTTATCCCGAAATCCGTTGACACCCGCTTGATCAAGCGCAGCATGTCGGTTCGTTGCACCGGGTCGAGGCCGTCGGTTGGCTCATCGAGCAAGATGAGCACGGGATCGTGCGCAATGGCCTGCGCGAGCTTCACCCGCTGGCGTTGGCCGGTCGACATGGTGCCCATCGGGCGGAATCGCTCCTCACCCAGACCGACGAGCCAGAGTGCGTCGCTGGCTCGCGACGTGGCCTCGGCTTTCGGTAGTCCGTGGAGTTCGGCGACGTGGCGAACGAAGTCGGCGGCAAGAACATCGCCGGGCAGGGTGTGATGCTCTGGGGCGTAGCCGAGCAGCGCTCGAATCTCTGGCCCGGCGGCATAGGGGTCGACGCCCAGAACCGAAATCGTGCCTTCGTCGGCTTGGTGAAGCCCGAGAAACATGCCGAGTAGCGTTGTCTTGCCCGCTCCGTTGGCCCCAGCAGGCCGGTAGATGCCCTGGTTAATCGTGAAGCTCGCGCCAGACAGGGCGGTAAACGAGCCGTATCGCTTGACGACGTTGGTGCCAACGGCCAGGGCGGCTGGCGGTGGGCCGACAGATGACGTCGGGTCAGTCTGACAGACAGGGTCAGGTGTGCGGTGTCACTCCCTGGTTTTCGCACCCGCTCGGCCATGAAATATTCCACAACCGAAACGACGGCCGGCTCGGGCAGACTTGACGCCCCCATGGCTCGCTCAACCCTCAGACTCCGCCCCTGGCAAAGCGGGCGCTCGATATCTATCAGTCGGATCCCAAGCCCGACTTTCTGGCTGTCGCGACCCCGGGAGCGGGGAAAACGACGTTTGCGTTGACCGTCGCCCGAATGACGTTGCCGGGGCTTTCCGGGCCGACTCGTGATCGTCGCCCCAACGAAGCATCTCAAGGAACAGTGGGCGGACGCAGCGGAGCGGTTGGCCTCATTCTCGACGCTGACTGGTCGCCAACCGACGGCCTGCCTTCCGACATGCACGGGGTCGTCACGACCTATCAGCAGGTTGGCACCAGTCCCGAGGCGTTTGTTCCGATCGCTGCCGGCGGCTTTGTCATCCTCGATGAGATCCACCATGCGGGTGAAGACCGGTCGTGGGGTGATGGGGTGCTCACGGCGTTCAACGGTGCCACTCGCCAGGCTTTCGCTGTCGGGCACGCCGTTCCGAAGCGATACGCGCACCATCCCGTTTGTCGAGTACGTCAACGATGAAGTGGTGGCCGATATCGAATACGGCTACGGCGATGCGCTGGCCGACGGCAAGGTCGTCCGTCCGGTCTATTTTCCCGCGTTCGGCGGCGACATGGAATGGAGTGCCCCCGACGGTGCGGTTATCGCCGCCAGCTTTGACGGCGCGCTCGCTCGAACCCAGTCAAACCAGCGACTTCGGGCTGCACTCAGCCTCGAAGGTGACTGGCTGCCAACCGTGCTCGCGCACGCCCACCAACAGCTAATGAAGATTCGGGCCGGTCGGCATCCTGACGCGGGCGGACTCGTGATCGCCATGGACCAGGCCCATGCCTACGGCATTGCCGAGCTGCTTCGGACCAACTTCCGAGTGAATGCGATCGTCGCCGTGTCAGACGACCCCGACGCGTCCGCCAAGATCTCACGATTCGCGGCGGGCGACGTGCCGTGGGTGGTGGTCGTGCGAATGATCTCTGAAGGCGTCGACATCCCTCGGCTACGGGTTGGGGTCTACGCCACGACCACTACCACCGAGCTGTTCTTTCGACAGGCTGTCGGTCGTATCGTTCGCTACACCGCAGGCAAGGGGCGCCAACGGGCGTACCTTTTTGTCCCGGACGATCATCGGCTTCGGTTCTGGTCGTCAACGATGTCGGAGGCTCGGCGGCACCGCCTGGAACGAAAGAGCGACGCCGAGACCGACGACGAGTTTGGTCACCAAGAGGAAGATCCGACCGCCTTCGACGACGTCAAGGAGGAGCAGATGTCGCTCTTCGCCGTGTTGTCGGCAACGGCGTCGGATCCGCCACCCGACCTCGACATCTTCGCCGACGACGATGACGACGATGATGAGCCAGACGGATCTGAGGCACCAGAAACCGACGACGAGCTCACGCTCGACCTCTCGTTGCTGCCGCCTACGGGAACCGGCATGCTCACCCGCCGACCCGACCGGCGGGAGCGGGATCGTCTGCGCGAGCTGAACGCCGAGCTTGCCCGCGAGCTTGCGGTGGTCACCGGCAAGTCACACGCTGCGATCAACAACGAACTCAATCAGTTGTCGGGGGTCATCCGGGTTTCCGAGGCCACGATCGACCTACTCAATCGCCGAGCCCGCATCGCCGAAGACTGGCTCGGGCGAATCAACAAGGTCGCCCGTATGCGGCGGTTTGTCTAGGGCGCATAGCAGCTCGGCCTGTCCACATGCGGGTCGTGGCGGCGTTGGCAGGTGCTCCTCGCGATTAGGAACTGCCTGCGGACGAGGCGACCGATTCGGCCAGGCGGTTGATGGTCGGCCGGACGATCATGGTGTAGGTGTCGGCGATGGCCACCTCGCGGTGATCGGCCTGGGCCGCCAGGCGCTCGGGGTCCGTGACCACGGCCATAAACGCTGCCTTGCTTGGGAACAGATTGAACCGAACCTGGTGCCACGCCCGACCGTCACCGATAATTGTGCCTTCAACGGCGAACCAGCCCGAAATGGCCACCCCGTGCTTGCTGGCCACCCGGCCCGCCGCGCTTTGGTAGGCCTCCATCTCGGACGGTGTTTCGCTGGCTGACGCGGCACTTTCGAAGCGGATCACGTGCATCACCACGACGGGCCCGTCGTCGTCGGTCGGTGGATGCGGCACGTCGGCCCAATCGACAACGACGGTGCCCTCAGGCGCTTTGGGATAGTCCATCGGCTGGCAGCCAATGACGAACGTCTTCTCCATACCCGCATCTTTGTGCTCGTGTGCCGCAACGAACTCGGGCCGGCTCTGCATCTCGATGAACGCACGCCTGGTCGGATACTTGACGACGCCGATTCTGTCCCATTTCGTGTCATCACCCAAGAGCTGCTGGTCGACGACACCGAAGAACACAACTTCGGCACCGACCGCGGCCAGCGATTCCATTGGTGAGTACAGGTCGTCGGCGTCTTGGCCCGAGATCGTCGACTCGCGACCGTCTGCGTAGTCGGCGACATCGCGATACTTCATGAGGTTGACCATCCAGACCGGACCGTCGGACTCGGCCGGTGTGGTAGCCAGCGCCATGCCGTAGGCCCGGTCGACGTTTCCGTAGCGTGGATTGTTGGTGCTCATTGGTGGTCGTCCTTCAGCCAGCGATGGCGTCGATGATTACTTGAGCCAGAACGGGCCCAGCGTCTTCCTGGAAGAAGTGGTTGGCGTTCTCGGTGGTGGTGTGGCGCTGGCCGGCAGCCCCCGGCACGAGCTTTTGGAAGATGGCGTCGCCGCCCTTGGTTACTGGGTCGCCGTCGGCAAAGCAGGTGATAAACGGCTTCTGCCACGCCCGGAACACGTCCCAGGCCGCTTGATTGGCCGGTACGGCTGGGTCGTCAGGGCTGGTCGGAACCAGCGACGGGAAGATACGAGCTCCGGCCTTGTAGGTGTCGTCGGGGAACGGGGCGTCGTAGGCTGCGACCTCGTCGTCGCTCAGCACCGTGTTGGTTGCTCCCTGGATGATTGTGCCGATCGGGAAGACAGGCGACTCCTGGCTGAACTTCTGCCACTGAAGGAAGGCCTCCGACATGGCTCCTTCGCCGATGGGCAAGCCGGTGTTGCCGATGACGACGCGGTCGAATCGATCGGGGTTCTCGGCCACGAGCCGAAGCCCAACCAGTCCGCCCCAGTCCTGGCCGAAGAAGGTGGCGCCGCTGATGTCGAGATGGTCGATGAGTAGTTCTTGCATCCACGCGACGTGGCGGGCGTAGGTGTAGTCGGCCATCTCGGTCGGCTTGTCGCTACGGCCAAAGCCGACGAGATCGGGAGCGACCACTCGCAAGCCAGCAGCGACGAGCGGCGGGATCATCTTGCGATAGAGATAGCACCACGACGGCTCGCCGTGCATGAGCAGTACGACGGGTCCATCAGCTGGACCCTCGTCGAGGTAGTGGACACGGAGCGACCCGCCGTCCTGGTCACTGACCTCGGCGTAGTTCGGAGCGAAGTTGTAGCCCGGAAGATTGTCGAATCGTTCGTCTGGCGTGCGCAGCGTCTGCACGGGTGTCCCCTTGTCACGGCCAACTGTTCTGTCAGCCTCGAGCGAAGACGCTAACAATTGAGAGAAGAACTGTCAATTGTTGGTCGGGGCGAAAAGACCGGGGCTAGAGGTAGCCGAGCTCCCGAGCCAGTGACTCGTATTCGGCTATACGACCGCGCACGACGTCGAGGCTTGCCGTCCAGAACCCAACGTCAGTCACGTCAAGATCAAACGCGGCACCCAACTGTTCGGCCGAATCCATGCCAGCTCGGGAGAGAAGGTTGTCGTAGCCCGCACGGAAGTGGTCGGGATCTTCGCGGTAGCGGGCGAAGAGCCCAAGACCGAAGAGGAGTCCGTAGGTGTAGGGCCAGTTGTAGAAGTGCGACCCGTAGTAGTGCGGCTTGAGCAGCCACATGTAGGGGTGGGCCGTTGACTGATCGAGGCCGTCCCCGTAGGCGTCGGCCTGAGCGCCCGTCATGATGTCGTTGAGTTCGGCTACTCCGAGCGTGCGGCGCTGCCGGCGAGCGAAGACCTCGGTCTCGAACAAGAAGCGGGAGCGAATGTCGACGACAACCTGGTTGGTGCTCTGGAGGTCGATGTCGAGCAGGGCCAGCCGTTCGACGCCAGACAGTTTCTTGAGCCCAGCTTCGACGACGAGCGTTTCGCAGAAGATGCTGGCGGTCTCGGCCAGGGCCATGGGAAGGTCGCGCTGCATGGCCGTGCGGCCCGCAAGCGTGGTGTTGTGATAGGCGTGGCCCAGTTCGTGGGCGGTGACTTGAGCCGATTCGGTTGACCCCGACCAGTTGAGGAGTACCAGTGAACGGTCATCGACGAATGGCATGCAGAATGCGCCGCCCGACTTGCCGTCGGCCGGCGGGGCGTCGATCCACTTCTCGTCGAGGGCCCGGTCAACTAGGCCACCAAGACTGGGGCTGAACTCGGCGAACGCGCCTCGGACAATCTCGATGCCTTCGTCCCACGAGATAGCGCCGCTGGCGAAGGGGAGCAGGGCAACGAGGTCCCACGAAGGGTGACCCGTCGTGGCCGTGCAATTTGGCTTTGACCTTCATCCATGCCCGGAAGTCGGGTAGCGACGCCGTGACGGCCGCTTGCATCGCGTCGAAGGTGGCCTGGCTCACGGCGTTGTTGTGGAGCGACACGTCGAGCGGCTGCTTCCATCCTCGGCGCTTATTGACGGCGTTGGCTTCGCCTTTGATGGCATTCATGGCCGCTGCGACTGACGCCAACGGTTGGCCACGCCACTTGCTCGGCGTCGTAGGCCGCCTTGCGTACGGCTTGGTCGGCGTCGGTGGCGAGGCCGCGCACTGCCGGCATGGGCAGGGTTTCGACCCGGCCGTCAGGAAATGACACCTCAGTTGACAACTGTGAGGTGACGTCGGATTGGAGGCGATACCAGGCTCCCGAACCCGTCGTTGACAGTTCGGCGTATAGGCCTTCCTCGGCCTCGCTCATTTGGAAGTCGGAACGCGTCCGCGAGGCGGCTCAAGGGGCCAACATGGTCGGCCGCCACCGGGCTGACTGAGGCCATGGCATCGACACCGAGACTCGAAGACCAGTCGGCGAGTCGAGCGCCGAGGCGGAGTTTGGCGCCTTGGTCGCCGAGTTCGCTCATCAACGCCTGGGCCCGCTCATGACGACTGTCGGTCGACGGTGGCGTAGACATACGCTTCGAGGATCTCGAAGTCGCGGCCAACGCGGTTGTATTCGTCGAGAACGGCGTCGATAGCAGAGCTGTCGTCAGCGGCAGCGTCGGCGGCGTCCACGGCGCGCACATCGTGCTGTCGAACAGCGCGATCAGTCGACTGATATCGGCACCCAGCTGTTCGAGACTGTCGGTGAACGACCTCGAATCGAGCGACTCGTGAACGTCGGCGACACTCCAGCGGGGAAGATCGGAAGGTGCAGCGGTCCAGCAGGCATTGGCTCATGGTAGAGCCAATGGATTCCGCTGTCTTACTTAGTTGGGCATCAAGGAACGCAATGAGGCGATCCCAGGCGAGCGATGCGTGGGCCTCGTCGTAGTTGGCCGTGTCTTCGAAGAACCACTGGCCTGCGCCCTCGTAGACGAAGAACTCAGTGTCGTTGCCGCCAAGGCGAAGAAACGACTCGGTCACCACGCGGTCCTCCTCGGAAACCAGATGGTCAGCGGTGCCGAAGTGGCCCTGGTAAACGGCTTTGGCGTCGTCGAAGTCGATGGACTGGGTGCCGTAGAAGGCGGACACCGCCGCCACGGAGTCGGGGAGGCGGGCCGAAAGCCACAGCGCCATCGAGGCGCCCATGGAGAATCCAACAACCCCGATTGGCTTCGTTTGATCGGCTGTATACGCCCGAAGACTCTGGGCTGAGCTCAACACGAGTGCGGACAACTGGTCGGGGGCAAGGGTGGCCAAGATGGCCTCGCCCTCTGCCTCGTTGGCCGGTGTCTCGCCCTCCATGAGGTCGGGACACAGCACGACATAGCCGTGGTCGGCGAGGCGGCGACAGAACGAGCGGGCGCCATCGGTGAGCCCCCACCAACTTGTGAGTACGAGCACACCGGGTCCCTGTCCGCCCTTCGGTTCGACGTAGAAGGCCGAGCCAGCAGAAGTCCCAGCGTGGGGCCGCGGTGTTGCCGAATCGGCTGAATCAGTCATGGCCGGAACGATAGCCGGGAGCCTGTTGAAGGCGACCGAGCGGCGAGCGATCGGCGATGGTGGTCGGATGCTGGGGTGGATTGTTCTAGCCTGATTCGGTGTTTCGAGCAGGCAACGTAATTCGATCCGTCGTCCTGTTCTTCTGGGACGTCGGGAAAAAGTGGTACTACGGCGGGATCGGTGACCTCGCCGCTGGTGTCACCTTCTGGATTCTTCTCACCCTGCCTGCCTCGATTCTTGCGTTGTCGTCTGCCCTCGGATGGCTCGGTCCGCTCGTCGGCGAATCGGCAGCCCAACAGGTCGAAAACAATGTGGTTGAGTACATCGACCGAATCTTCACGAGCGAAGCTGAGGTGGTCGGCAACGCGGTTCGCGAACTGTTCAACCAACAAAACCCCGGACTGGTGACCCTGTCGCTCGCCTTTGCGTTCTGGACGATCAGCCGCGGATTCGCTGGCCTGCTGCGCACGGTCGACGAGGTCTACGAGGTCGAGAACGGGCGCCCCTGGTATACGGCGCGGCTCATGGCGCTCGTCCTGGGACTGGGGTCGTTGATGATCTCGGCGCCGCTCGTTCTCATCGAGATCTTCATATGGGAGCAAGTGCCAGACGGCCTCCTCGAGAATTGGCTTCGATTCGGCACTTCCGTATTCATCCTCGTCCTGTGGGCCTCACTCATCTTCCATGTTGGGTCATCCATTCGCTCGAAATGGCGCTGGGACCTGCCGGGAGCACTGGTGTCGGCTGTCCTGTGGTGGCTGCTTACCTGGGGATTCCGGTACTACGTCAACTTCGCTCGGGGCGAAAACGCCGCGCTCGGTGCCATTGGCGCCTGGTTGCTTGCGTTGACCTGGATCTGGTTTGCGGCCCAGGGGCTGCTTATCGGCGCGGCCGTCAACGCCGTGCTCGGTGATCGGCTCGGTATCGACCGGGGTAAACGCGACTGGAAGATCAACGAGAAGATCTTCCGCACTGGTGAGATGCGTCGCGTCGAGGTTGACGACCACGACGCGGCGTAGCGTACGCTCGGCGCATGGGAGCAGTTGCGTCATTTCGAAGTGTTGTCCAGTTCAAATCATTTGAACGAAACGGCGTCGCCCGGCGCTTGGCCACGGCCGCCGATATTGGTGACTTGCGACGGCTCGCCAAACGCCGGCTTCCGCTGGCGTCTTCGACTACATCGACGGCGGGGCCGAAGACGAGCGGGCGCTCGATCGGAATGCTTCGCGTTTTGCCGACATCGAGTTCGTACCACGGATCTTGCGGGACGTTTCCGAGATCTCAACCGGCACGACGCTGCTTGGTAAAGCGATTCCCCTACCGCTCGTCCTCGCGCCGACTGGCTTCACTCGGATCGCTGACCCCCAAGGTGAACTCGCTGTCGCCCGTGCGGCCGCCCGAGCCGGGTTGCCCTACGGGCTTTCGACGATGGGTACACGGTCGATCGAGGAGGTAGCCGCCGTCTCCACGGGTCCAAAGTGGTTTCAGGTGTACACCTGGCGCGATCGCTCGATGGTGCAAGCGCTGGTCGAGCGAGCGGGTGCTGCTGGCTACGAGGCAATCGTTCTCACCGTCGATACCGCCGTGCTTGGCCGGCGTGAACGCGATGTCCGACGAGGGTTCTCGCTCCCGCCCAAGATTGGTCTCGAGACGATCATCGATGGCGCCATCCATCCTCACTGGACACTCGACTTCCTGCGCAATGAACCGATCTCGTTTGCCAACGTCGTTGGCTCCGGGGCCAGCGACGGGTCGACCGCAGTCAACTTGGCCGAGTACATCAACAGCCAGTTCGACCCGAACCTGTCGTGGTCTGACGTTGCGTGGCTTCGCTCAATTTGGCCGGGGCCAATCGTGTTGAAAGGCATCCAGTCGGTGGCCGACGCCCGTCTCGCCGTTGAGGCTGGCGTCGAGGCGATTGCGTTGTCAAACCATGGCGGCCGCCAACTCGATAGTGCGCCGGCGCCAATCGACCTCGTTGGGCCAGTGGCCGCGGCCGTCGGCGGACAAATCGACATCATCTGTGACGGCGGTGTGCGGCGGGGGAGCGACATTGTGAAAGTGCTGGCGCTCGGGGCAACGGCCTGCATGATTGGACGGCCCTATCTGTACGCACTCGGCGCCGGCGGCGAGCGGGGTGTCGACCACGTCCTCACCTTCTTTGCTGATGGTGTGCGACAGACGATGGCGCTCAACGGCGTGAGCAGCATCGAAGCCATCGACAGCGAGCTGGTGCGCTGGCGCTAGCGAGGCGGGCCCGGAGCAGACAGCGCCCTATTCAGCGGTTGTTCAGTTGGGTCTGGCACACTGCTCTAGATGAGGATCCTCGTTGTCGAAGACGAACGCGCGGTTGCAACCGCACTGAGCCGCGGCCTGCGGGCTGAAGGCTTCGATGTCGATGTTGTCGACAACGGCATTGACGGACTCTGGAAGGCCCAAGAAGGCTCGTACGACGCCATGGTGCTCGACATCATGTTGCCTGGGAAGAACGGCTACCAGGTGTGTCGTGAACTGAGAGACGAGGGAAACTGGCTGCCGATTCTGATGCTCACGGCGAAGGACGGCGAATACGACGAGGCCGAGGGTCTCGACACGGGCGCTGACGACTACCTAACCAAGCCGTTCTCGTTTGTGGTGTTGGTGGCCCGACTGCGAGCCTTGCTGCGGCGGGGATCGAGCGACAACGGTGCCAGCGCATTCACGATTCACGACCTCGTGCTCGACCCGGTGTCGCATCGGTGCGCTCGTGGCTCCACGCCAATTGCGCTCACCGCCCGCGAGATCTCGGTGTTGGGGTTCCTTATGCGGCGAAGCGGTTCGGTGGTTACGAAGCAGGACATCCTCGACAACGTGTGGGACTTCGACTTCGAAGGCGACCCCAACATCGTCGAGGTGTACATCCGTCGCATTCGCAAGAAGATCGACGACCCGTTCGGCACGAAGACGATTACCACTATTCGAGGTGCTGGCTATCGCCTCGACGGTGAATCCCAAACATGAGCCGGCTCATGTGGACGCGGTCGCTTGCGCCCGGATCACCTTCTGGTCGGCCCTTGTCACAACGGCAATCCTGGTGGTTGCCAGCCTGTCGATGATCGCCATCCAGCGTCGCCAACTGATCGCGAACACCGACGACATCCTGGCCAAGTCGTTCGTCGACCTGGGGTCAGCGACCGTCGTTGGTCCTGGGTTTCGCGGTGGGCGAAACGAGCCCGAGGTTCCCCCTACATCGCCGCCCGAGCGACTTGCGATCCTGCTCGATGAGTTTGCCAACTCGACTGATCGAGCTCTGCAAATTCTCGATTCAGAGGGTGAGGTCATTGCGTCGAGCCGCAGCCTCGAACGTCTCGACTCGCCCCTTGTCTCCGTCGACGAGATCGACTTTGACGCCCCGATCTCGATCGGTTCGCCGAGCAGTCGTCTCAGCAACGCCGTCACCGTTTCGGCCGATGACACTCGGTATCGGGTGATTGTCGGGAAGTACGGCAGCGACAACTTCACACGGTACGCCGTCATCGCAGAACCATTGCGCGACGTCGACCGCGCCCTCGCACTCCAGGCAGCCGCACTCGCTATCTCGGTTCCGGCGCTCATTGCGTTGTTGGCTGGTTTGATTTGGGTGGTCGCCGGCCGAGCGCTCAAACCGGTCGAAGCCATTCGTCGTGAGGTCGACACGATTACGGGAGAGGATCTGCATCGCCGGGTTCCCGTGCCGACCAACTCTCACGAGATCGAAGGCCTCGCCAACACCATGAACTCGATGCTCGATCGCCTCGATCGTTCGGCGGCCTCCCAGCGTCAATTCATCGACGACGCCTCGCACGAACTACGTAGCCCGATTGCTGGCGTCCGCGGCCTGCTTGAGGTGAACCTCGCTCACCCCGAGGTTGCTGAGTGGGATGAAAGTGGCCGGGAGATGCTGGATGAAACGATTCGGATGCAACATCTGGTCGATGATCTGATGACGTTGGCTCGAGGCACCGCCGCCAACACCAGGAGGACCGATGCGTTCGTTGATCTCGACGACATCGTGTTGGCCGAGAGCGATCGTCTTCGACGAGACACGACGCTGACGATCAACGTTGCGAATGTCTCGGCGGCGCAGGTGATTGGCGATGGTGACGAACTGACGCGGGTCGTTCGGAACCTCACGAACAACGCGGCCAGGCACGCCACCTCAACGATCTGGCTGTCGCTCGTGGAGCAGGATTCTGACGTTGAGTTGGTGGTGACCGACGATGGTCCGGGGATCGACGATGCAATGGCCGAGCGCATCTTTGAACGCTTCACCCGACTCGACGAAGCGCGGGCCCGCGACGCTGGTGGCAGCGGACTTGGCCTCGCCATTGTGAAGGCGATCGTCGAGCGGCACGGTGGTTCGATTGTGCTCGATACGACCCATTCGCCAGGGGCCCGATTTGTAGTTTGTCTGCCGCGCGATGGGGCGGAATCGAGCCGACCACGGGAAGTCTTGGCGCCCTGACCAGGGTAAAGCTAGAAAAGTGGGTCAAATATACTGTAGTGATTGTTTCGTTCGGAATCACCAGTACGCTGCGGTTTCAGTGCAGTGTCCGTAGCAATCCCTCCGCTCCGGGCACTGCACTTCTTGCGTTTTCGGGTTAGTCGTCGAGCGTCGATTCGTAGTGGGCGGCTCCGGCCCCGCCCGCAGCGCGGATGCCACGGAACTCCCAGTCGCCGCCCATCGCGGTCGAGACCACTTCCTCGGAGCTTGTGGGTTGGGCACCGACATCAGACCGGATGGGTGTTGGGCCAACAACGATGTGATTCGTGAGCCGTCCAAGTCCCTCAACCTCGACTTCGCACACATCGCCCGGCTTCACCGGCCGACTATTGGCTGGCGTTCCCGACAACAGGATGTCGCCCGGCTCCAGCGTGATGGTGCGAGCGATGTCGGCCACGAGATAGTGCATGTCCCATTCCATCTCGTTGGTGTTGCCGTGTTGGACGACCTCGCCGTTGACGTAGGTCTTGATCCACTTGTCGTGGTAGTCCCAGCCGGTGACGAGTGCCGGGCCGACGGGGCAGAGCGTGTCGGATCCCTTCACCCGAAGCATGGAGCCCGCGTCGGTGTCACGGAAATCGTGCAGGCCGTAGTCGTTGGCTGGCGCGTACCCCGCAATGTAGTCACCCGCTTCTTCCGGGCTGATGCTGCGCGCCGTTCGGCCAATGATGATTGCGATCTCGCCTTCGTAGTTGAGCCACTCGCATCGCTCGGGCCGAACAATCGCGCCGCCGTGGGCGTTGAGCGACGAGATCGGCTTGTGAAAGTAGGTCGGTGCGGCGGGGAGCTTGGTCATGAACTCATCGACTCGGCTCTTGTAGTTGAGGTGGACGCAGATGATCTTGGATGGGTTCGCGGGGGCGAGGTGGACGGCGTCGGCAACGGCAATTCGGCGGCCGTCGCGGGCGACCAGCTCGTCGCCTTCTCGTTCGGTCAGCACGGGGGCTCCGTCGAGCAAGATTCGGCGATATTCAGTCATACGGGCTCCTACTAGAATTGTTTGTATCCAAACGATATGCTGCTCGAACGATATTGCGTGGCAGCGCGAGTGGCAAGCACGAGGAGACAAACCATGGCAACGGTAAACGGATTCATGTTCCCACGAGGCGGCACCGGCGCAGCGTCGCTCATTCCCGCACCGCCGTGGCATTACTCGGGAAACATGCTCACACTCGAGTACCGCACCGACCCAGCCGCCGTCGCCTCGTTGCTGCCAGCACCCCTTGAGCTCGCCGACGACGACCCAGGAGCCGTGGCCGTCATCTGGGCCGACTGGCAAAGCTGCTCCGACACCTTCGAAGAACTCCTCGACCCGATCCGGGCCCAATACATGGAGGTGTTCGTCGTCGTTCGTTGTAAGTACAAGGGCCAGACTTACTCCCGTTGTGTCTACATCTGGGTCGATCGTGACTACGCCACCGTTCGGGGTCACTTTCAGGGCTATCCCAAGAAGATCGGTAGCTGTTTCATGACCCGGCCGGTCACCGTCGGCAAAGCCGGTCCACGCCTGGAGGTGGGCGGCCGCTTTGGCGCCACCGTCGCCGCCTACGATCGTCGACTCATCGAGGCCACGTTCACCATCACCGGCGAATCCGACCACGCCGGCTTCGTCAACGCCCATCCGATGATCCACAATCGCTGGATGCCTGCCATCGAAGCTGATGGCACAGACAGTCTCGACGAGCTCGTCACGATGAGCGGCTTCGACGCGGAAATCGGCCGCTCGTTTGTCGGTGACTTCGAGATCTCGTTTGGCGACTCGCCAACCGAGGAGCTGCAACGAATCGCTCCCCAGGAGTTGATCGCGGGCTACTACCGGGAAGTGGGCACGAGCTGGCGGCACGGCACAACGCTTGAACGGGCCACGCTCCCGACGATCCCATAGACTCGATCGGGTATGGCGACGGGCTTCTCGAGTAGTGACAACAAATTGGTGAGCATGGCCGAGCGCGATGTGCAGCACCGCCTGGGCGAGACTGACGTCGACTTCGAGGCGCTCGCGGTGATGTCCAACATCTTCCGGGTGGCCAACCGGGCGCGCTACCACTTCGAGCGCACTGTGCTGGCCACCGAAGGGCTGTCCTTCACCGCATTCACTACCTTGTGGGTCTTGTGGATCTGGGGCGAGCTTGAAGCGCGCCACCTGGCCGTCCACGCCGGCATCACCAAGGGCACGCTCACCGGCGTCGTTTCGACGCTAGCCAGCCGCGAGCTCGTGATCCGTCGGCACCATCCAGACGATCGCCGGCTCGTACTTATTGCCGCCACCGAGCAGGGCGAAGCGCTTATGGCCGAGCTGTTTCCCCGCTTCAACGCCGAAGAGAGCAGCCTTACGAAGCGCCTCAACTCCGAGCGGCGTCGAGAACTGGCCGACAGTCTTCGGGTCGTCCTGCGGACGATCGAATCGCTTGAAGCGACTTAGCCTGCTCCGCTGACTGGCCGGTCGGCGAGTCGGGGCCGACCGATGGCCTCGACCGTCAGGTGCCCCTCAACGAGATACGGCTTGTCGCCAACGGTCACCGTTTTGTCTTGCCAGGTGATACTAATTTCGGCGCCCTCGGCGCCCTCGACCGTGGCCTTTGCCGCTACGGCGCCAGCGAGAGTCGCTTCCAAGAACTTTCGGGCCTCGTCGAGATCCTGGAAGCGGGCGTTGTCTGGCACTCCGTGGATGGCGTACGTGCCACGGTGAGGCTGGGTTATCCGTGCCTCGAGCGTGGTTCGAACTTGCCCCACAACAGCGCCAACGGCGTTGGCCACCTTGGCGTGCTCGGGGATGATCACGTCGGTGCCCAAGAGTTGGGCGACGCCGGTGTGATAGGTGGCCGCAGAAGCGCCGAGCCCGACCACGGGCAGGGTGATCTGGATCGATGGTGCCGTGAGTCCGACAACCTGATCAAGCGCGGCGGCCATGATCGGTGTAGACGCCGAGCCAGTGCCGCCAAGGCCATCGCGGGCGAGACAAACATCGAGGAAGATCTCGGCCGAGCGACGAGTCACGGTGGCCATGACATCGCGAGCCAGATGCTCGACGTCATCCCAAGGGCCAAAGCCGAGCCCGTTCCACACCTGGACGAGCAAGGTGCCGGCGAGCCGCGCCGTATCGGCGTCGAAGTCGGCCTGGATTCCGAGAATGTGGGCTGCGTCGGTTGGCGTGAATCCGCAGCGACGGACAAACCCGGCTTGAGCCAGCTTGTCGATACCGAGTGAACGTGCGCCTGAATCGATGAACTGATCGGCAGCTGCTGGCTTGGCGCCGAGGGCATCAAGCACATCCTGTTCGATTCGCGAGATTGACCTTTTAGGGGTGCGGCCGGTTGGCACGACGAACTGGGCGAAGCTTTCTCGGCGGGTCGACAGCTCGGATTGGCGCCGCAGGTTGGATCGCACGAACTCGGGGTGTTCGACCGCCAGCAGGCTGATTGGAAGTACGCGACCGGGGCCGGCAATGAGCTGGCTTCGTCGATCGGGGCTGGCGTGCGGCGTTACCGTCGAATCGCCGCCGAGGCCGACGGTGGTCACATCGACGGCTTGAACCATCGTGAGGTGTCCACCGACCGTTGCCCCAGCCGGATTGAGCCGCGGTCGGCCGTCGAGCATCACCGCCACGTCGGTCGTTGTCCCGCCAATATCGGCGACGAGCGCCGTACGTTGCCCTACGAGGTGGGCCGCTCCGACAACCGACGCCGCCGGGCCCGACAGAATGGTCTCGATCGGTGCGTGACGGGTGGCGGTATCGGAAAGGAGCGATCCGTCGCCGCGGACGATGACCAGCGGAGCCGAGATGCCGAGCGTGACGAGGCTGGCACGTACGGCTGCGAGGAGCTCGTCGACGAGGGCGATAAGGCGGGCGTTGAGGATGGTGGTCACGCCGCGTTGGGGGCCGCCAAGGCGAGGCGAGAGTTCGTGGCTGACGCTTGCTGGCCGTTCGGTGAGTCCGGCCAGAAGTTGTCGGGCCGCCTGCTCATGGGTCGGGTTACGAACGGAGAACTCGGCCACGATCGCAAAGGCGTCGACAAGGTCGTCGTTCTCCTTGACGAAGGCCGTGATCTGGTCGAGATCGAGGTCGGCTATCGGCGACCCATCCGCCTTGTGGCCGCCGACGGTAAGGAGTGCGGGGCCGCCATCGAGGGCGCGGAGGAGCCCACCTCGGGCGAGCGTGGACTCATCGAACCCGATCGAGATGAGGCCGACCCGTCCGCCCCGCCCCTCGGTGAGGGCATTGGTGGCAAGGGTCGTTGAGAGGCCAACGAGCGCGATGTCGTCAGAGCCGACGCCGGCCTGAGCGATGACAGCTGCAGCAGCGGCCAAGATGCCGTCAACGAGATCGTCATGGGTGGTGAGCGCTTTGGCCGATGCGAGGACGGCATTGGTGGCATCGTCGACAAGGACAGCATCGGTATAGGTGCCCCGGTGTCGATCCCAAGCAGAACAGGCATGGCCGGGGACGCTACCCGAAAGTCAACCGTTTCTGCTCAGCCGGGGGAACTGGTCGGGGCGTGCCCGGCGCGCCGATCAAGTCGCTGGGTATGCCATGTGTCATACTCGTGCGAATCACGCCCGTCGGCGAGCGCACGGGCACGAACGCAAGGGGTTCACGAGGAATGCGAAACAATATCGGCCTGTTCTTTGCCAAGCAGACAATGCTCAATCCCAATCGCGAGGCGATCGTGGATGTCAACGCAGGCAAGCGCTACACCTATGCCGAGGCGAACCTCAGAATGAACCGTGTTGCCTCTGCCGCTCGCAGCGCCGGCGTCGACAAGGGCGATCGGGTGGCGACCCTGCTCATGAACGGGCACGAGTTCGTCGAGGTGTTCTACGGCCTCGCCAAAATCGGTGCCGTTACGGTTGCGCTCAACTGGCGCCTTGTCGCCGACGAGCTCGCGTTCATACTCGGCGACAGTGGGGCCAAGACGCTCATCTTCGATTCGGCCTTCACCGAGGTGGCGACCGAGTTGCACCGCCGCGGCGCCGACGCAACGAGCGTCACCGCCTGGGTTCATGTGGGCGATCCAGGAACTCGACCCGAGTTTGCCGTTGGATACGAGGACCTACTGGCTGCGGCCTCCGACGAGGAACCCGTCTCTGATAGCGCCGACGACGACCTGCTGTTCATCATGTACACCTCGGGCACGACCGGTCTGCCCAAGGGCGTGATGCACTCGCACAGCACGACAATGTGGGCCATCATCACCGGAGCCGCGACGGCGGAAATGCGCAAAGGTGATCGCTACCTGATCTGCCTGCCACTCTTCCACGTTGGCGCCACCAACCCGTTGTTCTCGACCTTCTACCAGGGGGAACGGCTGTCATCATGAGCCAGTTCGATCCAACCCGGATCTGGGAGATCTTTGGTGAAGAGCGCATCGACTCCACCCTGGCGGTGCCGGCGATGCTGCAGTTCATGCTGCTGACTTATAAGCCTGAGGAACACGACATCAGTCGGCTGCGCTGGGTCATGAGCGGGGCGTCGCCGGTGCCAGCGAACCTGATCGAGACCTACGCCGGCATGGGTATCGAAATCCATCAGGTCTACGGACTCACCGAGACCGGTGGGCCGGCGTGCCTCATCGGCGCCGACGACGCAATCCGGCTTGCGGGCTCGACGGCAAGGCGTTCTTCCATACAGAGGTCAAGATCGTCGACGGCGACGGCAACGAGGTCGGACCGCATACGCCGGGCGAAGTCTTGGTCAAGGGGCCACACATCATGGTCGGCTATTGGAACCGACCCGATGCCACCGAAGAGAGCATCGTCGACGGTTGGCTCAAGACCGGAGATATCGCCATCACCGACGATGAGGGCTTCGTCTACATCCAAGACCGGGTGAAGGACATGATCATCTCGGGTGGCGAAAACGTGTATCCAGCCGAGATCGAGAACGTCATCGTGGGTGTCCCCGGTGTCAAGGAGACGGCCGTCATCGGTATCGCCTCGCCGAAGTGGGGCGAGTCGGCGCTGGCGATCGTGGTGAAGTCCGACGAGTCGCTTACGGCCGAGATGGTCCTGGCTGAATGCCTAGCCAAACTGGCCAAGTTCAAGCAACCCGTTGGCGTCGAGTTCATCGACGAGATCCCTCGCAACCCGACCGGCAAGGCACTCAAGCGGATCTTGCGGGAGCAGTTCGACACCCCCGCCGAGGTGTAGAACTGCCCGCCGCTTCCGCTGCCCGTTGCTACCGCTCTGGGGTAAGAAGGATGGTCGACGTCTTGGTCTGACCGACGCCCTGGCCCATGCCAGTCTGGTAGGTCAGACCGATAGCGTCGCCGGTGACGAAGCCCCACGTGATCTGCGATCGGGGCGGCGCCTCGACGTCAACCGTTTGCCACGTCACACCATCCTGGCTGTAGCGGACCGTGTAGCTGATCGTGTCAAAGTAGCGGTCGTAGGAGTAGTCATCGGGGCCCGACTCTTCAGCCTGCTGGGAGTAGTCGGCATGCTGAAGGACAACAAGGACGCCGAGAGGGCCAACCTCTTGGATGAGCGGCCAGGTTGATCCCGATTCGGTATCGGCGAACGAAGCAATGACGGTGTCAGACCAACTAATGCCGTCGCTTGACTGGCCGAAGATCAACTCGCCGCGCGACAGGTAGGTCCCGTCTGCTTGGGTTTCAGAGGCAGTCGGTTCGTCGTAGCGAGCGGTGAAGCTCGAGAACTTGCCGTTGAGTGACGCCTTCATCTCCCGGTAGTAGCCCTGCTCGGTGGCGTCGGTCTCGGTCCAGTTCAGCCCATCGGTTGAGACGAATACGGTGGGCGCCAAATAGCCCGATTCTTCGGCGATGGCAGGATCGATGTCGCCGTTGATTGTCTGGTCGGGGTAGTCCTCACTGAGGAAGACCGATCCGGCGGCATAGACGTAGTCGCCGGGAACCTCGGCGGGAGTCCAGGTTTGGCCGTCGGTGGATCGGAGTGCCGTGATGGTGGTCTGGGTGCCGCCATTGAAACCAGCAAGGCCGAGCTCAGCCAGAGACTTCTCTTGGATTACGGGCGGGTCGCTGCACTCTGGAGGCTCGACAGGCTCGCCTCCTCCCACGATGAAGGTGCTCTCGGCGCTCACGGATTCAACCGTGGTTGGTGGTGTCGTCGAATCACTAGCCACGGCTTCGTCAGCCGGCGCCACGGTCGTTGTCGGGGCGTAGCTATCCGAGCCCTCATCGCCGTACACCTGGATTCGGGCGTCGTCCTCGGCCATGCCCGAGCCAATCAGTTCGGCGACTTGACGCTCTTGGTCGCCGTTGAGCTCCTCGTAGAAGAGATTGCATTGCGACCAGTCGCGTACAACCACGGTGGCGCCCACAATCTCGGGCCATTGGTCTTGCGCCAGGTCGAACTGCGCACTCAGCCAGTCGTAGTCGAGATCCCAATAGGTCATGCGAACCGCGAGTTGCACGTTGTCGGACGTGACGAGCTGGTAGGTCGAGTGTTCGCTGGCGTGTCCGCCAAACGCCGCGTCCGGTGTCAGGGCACCGAACGGCAGCGCGGTGCCATCCCACGACTTACCCCCATCGCTCGACGTGAGATACTCGGCGGCGACAGCGCCATCGGCACCTTCGGTCGTTGACAGGCTGTAAAGGAGGTTGCCACTAACCCTCAGCTGGTTGATCTTTCGATCACCGAGTTCGGTGACGGTCCAGACCCCCCCGTCGGTGGAGTAAATCGCCTGGGGGAGGTCGGTGTACCAGTCACGTTCGACGGCGATCTCTTCCTCGGTGGGCCACCGAGTGCCAGCGGAGGTCGACAGCACGTAGAGCGTGCCGTCGGCCGTTTGGACGGCTGCAGCTCGGGTACGACACCAGACCGTCGACCGTTCGTTGACTGAAGCTGATTGGGTCGGTTGACTCGACGGCAGCCGACGCAATTTGGTCGGCCGCAGCGATGACGACCCCAGCGTCGCCAGGTCCGCCCTGCGTCGCCGTCACGGCTACGGCGCCAATGGCAAAAGCGGCGAGTGTCGCAGCGCCGATGCGGCCGCGCTTGACCCGCTGGGCGTGACGAGCTTGCGGGGCGAGTCCGGCCGAGGGACCGACAGGTAGGGCGTCGGCCAGGTCGTGGAGCTGGCTCTGCAGCTCGTCGCCACTGTCGGTATCAAACGAATCGAATTCAGTCATGGTGGATTCCTTCAGGCGAGGTCGAGGCCGGCATGAGTGCGTGCTTGAGTTGGGTCTTGGCCCGATGGAGTCGGCTCTTTACCGTCCCCTCGAGAGTTTCAGATGGGTGGCAGTGGCCTTGCTCGACATGTCGAGCACGAGGCGGCAAACGACGACGTCCCGGAGGTCGCATGTCGAGCGCTTGGAGTGCATCCCAGAGTTCTGGGTTTGGTAGCTGGTCGTCGGCCCAATCGACCGTTGCTGGGGGTCGTCGCGTGAGGCGACGCAACGAGCGCCGAAGTTGATACCGACTCGAAAACACCATCCCTCGGGGTTGTCGTAATCACGGACCTCGCTCCATTTCGGATAGGCCCGGGCCATGGCTTCATCAGCCGCATCGACCCCGCGGTCGTAGTCGCCTTAAGCCAACAACCAGTGCTCGGACGAGCGTCGGGTAGTACGTCCGATAGAAGTCGTCGAAGGTCGGTGAGGTGTCGATGACGAGGAGCGCATCGTCAGTCGTCATGATTGTTGCTCCCATATCCGACTCAGACGCACGTGAGGTTGAATCGGTTCTCAGTCTTCCGGAAAATCTTTTGTCACCGCGTCCGCTGCATCGCTCAGCTTGCTCGCCGACGCAGCGTCACCGGCCAAACCGGCGGCCGTGGACGCCATGCGTAGGGCCCGTTCGTCGAGTGGCCGGTTGGCGACGAGTGCTTGCGCCGCAATCCACGCGGCCTCGCCATCGCTGGCGATGCCTGAGCGAGTGGCTCGAAGCGTCAGGAGTTCGACGTAGAGCTGGTTCACGGCCGGATCGAGTGGCGACCACCGTTGGGCTGACTCCAGTTGTTCGAGCGCAGCGTCAAGGGTCGAGGAGGGATTCGTTGCGACGCAAAGTTGGGCCGCTGCGTATCTGATACGAATCGAGTCGGGACGCAAGGCGACGGCGTCACGAACAACGTAGTCGGTCAGGTTGGTGCTGGCCTCGTTGGCCAGTCGGTGCTCGGCGCCATGCCAGCGCCGCCCGCAACCAGGCACGCACCAGCGAAGGCGATCGCGGCTGCCGTGCCTCGACGGCGCACAACGGTTTGCGGGTTGCTCACCCCAGCCAGCAGTAGTCCGGCGTAGAGCCATACCAGCGGTTCGAGGCTGGCGACGGGGAACAGGGCCTGCGCCGCGAGGTGAGACGAGGGCGGCCATCAACCCAACCTGGGTACCGGTAAGGCGATCGCGCCGGAGGAAGACGGCCCGCCCAACGATCCAGACACCCACCAGGAAAAGGCACGGCGATGCTGCCGCCAAGATAGCCAGGTCGAGGAGTCCCATGTGGGCCCGGTCGGTGTAGACCTGGGAGCCATAGAGGCGCTGGTGGGGTCGGCCGTCACGACCCGCCCGAAGACCACCCGATGCGCCTTCCGGGCCGTGGCCCAAGATCGGCGCTTTAGTGAACGCTCGCCATCCGATTGCCCACTCGTCGGGGCGTGAGAATGACCGGCCCGTCGTCGCCGCCGGGGCGCCACTCGCGAGCGCCAGCAATGGCTGCACTCGATGCGGCGACCTTGCGGCGCTCGACTTGTTGCGGATCGCACCGCGGCGGCCATAGCAGCGCCACCACCAAGCCGACGAGTGGGCCACGAGTTCGAACCAACGATCGCCAGGGCACAGCCACTGGCGCCGAGCCAAGCCATGATCCGCCAGGTGCGGCCCATGGCGCGATCACTAGCGAGCCCGAGCGCCACACAACCCCAGAGCGAGCTCGCCGCGGCGAGGTACGCCGGTTGACCGAAGAGGCCGGACCAGCGCTCACCGGCCGCTGCACCTATGGGATGCCGCCCGGCGACTTCGAACACCGACACCACGCCGATCAGAAGCCCGGCGACAACCGCTTCCCGAGCGACGGACGCCGTGTGTTCTCGTAGTCGACTACCCACACCAAACATGGCGGCCGACAGCACCCAGGTCAGCCAGCCAAATCGGCGATCAGGCGTGCCGCACAAACGCATGCCATCGGTCGTCGCTCAGCCAGGCGCTGAGGCCGAGGGAGACGAGTAGACCGAAGCCGACCAGCTGAAGGGATCGAGGTAGCGTGAAGGATGCTTGGAGGACGGGTCGACAAAGGCGAGCGCCCCGAGGCACAGCAAGACGGTGCTGCTCGTCGCCATTCGTAGCGGCCCCGCCGGACGAGGCTGACTCGATCGAAGGCCAACACGATTGCTGGTGCGACGGCGAAGGCAACGATCGATCGAGCGGTAGGTCTTGGCGTAGAGGCCAAGATTACCGGTTTCGCAGGTTGGCCAAGGTGTTGCCAGCGCCCCAACGGTTGGTCTCGAGCGCTCCTTCAGGATCGCCGCCAATGTTCTTGTCGCGGATGTTCGAGTTCGCGACGTCGCGGTGACCAGACTGGTCGTCGGACTGGTCGGCAATCTTGTCAATCAGTTCGTCCGTGAGATCGGGCACGTCGGTGAGCTTGGTCCATGGCCACGACAAGCACTCGCCGAACTGGCTGATGAAGTGGCGCATCCCGCCGGTGCCGCCAGCGATTCGGTAGGTCTCGAACAGTCCCATTTGGGCCCACCGCAGGCCAAAGCCGTAGCGAATCGCGTCGTCGATCTCTTCGGTCGTGGCGACACCGTCGTTGACGAGCCAGAGCGCCTCGCTACCGCTTCGAGCAGGCGGTCGGCAATGAACGCATCGATTTCGGTCCGAACCGCAGAGGATGCATGCTGAGGTCGTCGTAGAGGGGCCATCGCCGCCCGATCGTTGGTCCGGAGGTGAGCTGGCCGCCAACGACCCTTACGAGCGGCAAGCAGATACACCGGGTTGAACGGGTGAGCCACGAAGAGGCGTTCGGGATTGGTCACGGCTTCAGCTAGAACGCTCGGCTTGAAGCCTGAGGTGGACGCGAGCCGATGAGCGCATCGCGTACTCGCCGCAGAAACAGGCCAACGGCGTGCTCAGGGCAAGACGCTCAGGCACGCTTTCCTGAATGAGGAATGCGCCGGCAACGGCGTCGTCGATCGAGTCGCAGAGGGTCAAATCGCCGAGTTCGGTTGGTAGGCCGAGGTCGGCCCACGCCGCAGTCGCGCTTGCCTGCACCTCAGCGAGGATCGTGGCCGCGCGGTGATGGGTCGAGGCGCGACGTCGATACCTCGGAGGCGCAGACGAGCAGCTCCAGCCGCTGCCAATTACGCCACAACCGATGACGGTTGCGGTCCTAGCCATGCTTCACCAGCTGCACATCTTGTCGCGCATGGCCCGGGTCCCATGATGTCGACGTTCATGGAACGAAGTAGTTGCACAGCGCGTGACACAAGATCTTCGTTGCTCGCGAGAACACCCCGATCGAGGTAAAGGTTGTCTTCGAGACCCACGCGGACGTTGCCGCCAGCGAGAGCAGCGAGTGCGACGTAGGGAATCTGATCGCGGCCGATCGAGAACGCAGAGAACGTCCAGTCGTCTGGATGGCTGGCCATGGCCAGAAACGTATTGAGATCGTTATGCGCCTCACGGGATGCCCATGCAGAGCTGGAGCATCACCGATTATGGATGACCCCACCGTCGACCATGCTCTTGGCTTGCCACAGATGGCCGGTGTCAAACACCTCCAGCTCGGGTCGCACGCCGAGCTGCCTGACCTGGGTTGCCATCTCCACAACACCGAGGTGGTGTTGGTCATGACGTAGTCGCCAGCGCCGAAGTTCATCGTCCCACAATCGAGCGCAGGATCTCGGGCATCAACAGCTTGACGTGCCTGTCGCTCGGTGGCGCCTGCCGGCGCCGGTTCTCGTCGACAGGTAGTGTTGCTCGACGCCGCCAAACACGAGGTCACCTCCCATGCCAGCAGTCAGGTTGATGATGACGTCGGTGTTGCTGTCGCGGATCCGCTCGACCACCTCGGCGTAGTACTCGACTTCACGTGAGGCCGCGCCTGTCTCGGGGTCTCTTACGTGGATGTGGGCGATTGCGGTGCCCGCTTTCGCCGCAGCAATACAGTCGTTGGCGATTTGCTCCGGGGGTAAGGAACCTTGTCGGACTTATGGTCGCTGCCGCCGGTGACGGCGCACGTGATGAAAACGGTTTTCCATTGGTCTGATTCTTTCTGTTTATGAAGCTGGTGGTCGTCGGCTCGAGCGAAGACACGAAGTCGGGAGTGTAGATCGTCGTGGTCAATGTAGGTGCCGCGAATGTCGGGCCCCGACGACTGGTCGAACGCATCTCGCCCATGGAGCATCGGGCGATTGTCGAAGCTGACCAGGTCGCCAACGGCGAAGGGGTAACGAACCTGAAAACGATCGTCATGGGCGATGGCCGAGGAGTGTACCGTAGCGACTTCAGGCCTGCGGTAACGTCTGCTTCGTCCATGGCAGGAAACGCCCTGACCGGGTAGAAGGCCCGAAGTGTGAGCGGCAGCGAGCCGTAGGCGTGGTCGATGATGGGGCCGGTCCAGCGGTGATCGCACGACGGGGAACGGTTGAAGAACGTCCACGGCAACGTGGTCAACGTCGTAGGCGTCTGGGTGGTTCGTCGCCAATCCTGGCGGCCACGGACAGGCCGTCCGTCATTCTCCACCAGCCACCGGCGACGGTGTTCTCGATGCAATGGAGAAACTGCTGAAAACCAGGCGGCGTTTCGGCAGGGGGAGGTCGGCGTGTTGTCGGTGCTGAGCCAGTGTTGGCCGTCGAGTTCGGTTCTGTAACGGCGCGAACACTCCAGGTGAGGCCGAAATTGGAGTCTCGGAGTGGGCCGATCTGCCTCGCCAACGTCTCAAGGAAGTGGGGTCGGCCGGCGTGTTGGTGAGGCGAGCGAAGCCAAACATCACCATGTGGTAGAGCCACTCGTGGAGAACCTGGGGTCTGTCGAGCACGTTGGCGCCGTCGAACGTCGGGGGAGCGTCGAGCGTCGCCGCCGTCCAAGGCACCTGCTCGGGCAGATAGCCTGCGGCTGGTGCTTCCTCGTCGGCCACATGGCGCAGCCAGTTGTGGGTGGAACGCTGACGTGGCGCCATCGAGCCAGGTGATCGAGAGCGCTCCGTCTACGACCGCGACGTCCGATCGAGCGGGCGGCTGGCAGATCGGCGGGATCGACAATCGACTCTCGGCTGATGACTTCGAATCCGCTTCCGGCCGCGCTCTCAAACAGCCACAAGGAATAGCACCGAAGGCGCTGGCCATCGGGCCACTCGACCGTCACCCATTCGCCGTCCAGGGTCGCTGTCTCGAGCTCGCACCAGCCGTACGAGTAAAAGTCGGGAGTGAGCGGGAGAGCCAAAGAGCCGGTCCTAGCATGCTGCCCGCGACGCGGGAGTTGGCGGGTGTCTCGCGAGAATCTAGCTCGCTCGACGATCGTCGTGCACTGTTCTTCATCGATCGCCGACGGGCTACTGTCACGAGTTCGAAGCTCCCCAGAAAAAGGTCAAACGATGACAATCGCAGTTGGTGACAAGGTTCCAGACGTAACGCTTTTCGTGCTTGGCGACGATGGTCGGCCAAACCCGGTGCAGTCCGGCGAGGTACTCGGGTCTGGCCGCGTGGTGCTGTTTGCGGTGCCCGGCGCATTCAGCCCCGGTTGTTCCAAGGTTCACCTCCCCGGCTACGTCGCGAAGGCGGCCGAGTTGGCCGAGAAGGGCGTCGACAAGGTGTATTGCCTCGCCGTAAACGACGCCTGGGTGATGGGCGCGTGGGCCGAGGCTCAGGGCGCCGATGAGATTGGGATGCTCTCCGATGGCAACGCCGAGTTCTCGACCGCCATGGGCCTGGTGCTCGACGGCGAGGGCATTGGTTTTGGCAAGCGCAGCCGACGCTACGCCGCCGTCATCGACGATGGCGTGATTACCACGCTCAACGTCGAAGAGGGTGCCGGCATCGAAGTCTCGACCTGTGAGGTCGTGCTCAACGCGCTTCTAGCGAATGGGGAGCGGCGTGATCTTCATAGGCAGATGCTTGATGCCGGCGATGAAGTTTGAGCGCAGTCGTTCCTCGACCGATTTGCTCAAACGTATCGATCTGCTTCAGCAGCTCCTGGAAGATCACGCAGCTCCATGCGTGCCAGCCACGCGCCGAGGCAGAAGTGGGGACCGCCGCGCCCGAACGACATGTGGTCGTTGGACTCGCGCTGGAGGTTGAGTTCGTAGGGGTTTTCGAAGCGTTCCTCATCGAAGTTGCCCGACACAAAGAAGATGACGACCTTGTCGCCTTTCGCAATCTGCTTGCCGCCCAGCACCGTGTCGCGGGTGGCCGTGCGCCGGAAGTTCATGGTGACCGAGGTGGCCCGGATGAGCTCATCGGCGGCGAGGTCCCACTGTTCGGGCGTGGCGTGGCGGAGGTACTCGATGAGCTCTGGCTGCTCGAGCAGGAGTTTCATTGCGCCGGTGACGGTGTAGCGGGTCGTATCGTTGCCCGCGGCCACCAACAAGGTGAAGAAGTTGTTGAACTCGTGTTCGGTGAGCGGTTCACCGTCGGTGGTGTTGGCGAGCAACTTGGTGATGATGTCATCTTGCGGGTTTTCTCGTCGTAGCTGGGCTTGCTCGCCTGCGTACTTGAAGAGCTTGACGCCCGCCGGCGAGCGGAACGGCAACATCCGGAACTCGTCGGTGTCGACCATGTCGACAACGTGATCAGTGAATTCGGGGTCAGAATTGCCAATGAGCGCATCGCCGAGCTCGACGAGGAAGTTGCCGTCCTCGTCAGGGGTGCCAACGAGGCGGCCGAGCATCTTCATCGGGAGCGCTCGAGCCACGGTGTCGACGAAGTCGAACTCACCGAGACGAACGGCATCATTAACGACTTCTACCGCAAGCTCACGAATCTGATCTTCGTAGGTCTCGACGGTGCGTCGAGTGAAGCCGCGACTGACAAGGCGTCGGAGCCTGGTGTGTTCGGGTGGGTCTTGTTCCATCAAGGTCCGGCGGGCCTCGGTTTCTTCCGGTGTCATCTCTTCGAGGCGGATGCCTTCTCGGGACGTGAACACCTCGACGTTTCGGCTGACCTCGATGATGTCTTGGTATTTGGTGACGGCCCAGAAGCCGGACCCGTCCTTCTCGTCAATCCAGCACACGGGCTCGGTGTCTCGCAATCGCTTGAAGGTCGCGTGGGGAACACCAGCGGTGAACGTGTCATGCGATGTGAGGTCGGCGTTTGCGTCACCGAGGTCGAGTGCTGAAAGTTGGTCGGTCATCGGGCTCCTTGCAGATCAGGTTGTGGCGATGATAGTTTGGACCCAAACGATTGTCGAGCGCTAGAGGAGATGTCCCGCATGGGAGAAGTAATTGGAGCCGCATTGGTGGCGCATGTGCCAACCATCGTGCTGCCGCTCGAGGACCGGCTCGCGCTCAATGATGGTCGAGAGATCTCCCTGGTCACCGGACTCCACGAGTTCAAAGCCGACGTCGTCGACCGGTTGAAACCCGACACCATCGTCGTGTTCGATTCGCACTGGTTCACCACGGTGGAGTTTGTGGTGGCCAGCCACGCCCGCCGCAGTGGGCTCTACACGTCGGACGAGCTCCCACGCGGCATGTGCCAGATGCCCTACGACTTCCCTGGCGACCCTGAACTGGCCCAGCTCATGGCCGACGAGGTGACGGCGGCCGGATCGTGGATGACCCCAATCGACGACCCCCACCTGCCAATCCACTACCCGACAACGAATCTCCTGCCGTTCCTGCAGGGCGATGAGCGTTGGGTAAGTGTCTCAACACCACAAACCGGCGAGACCGACGACTTCCTGCTAGCCGGTGCCGCTATTGGTCGGGCCATCGAGAAGTCAGACCGTCGGGTGCTGCTGCTCGCCTCGGGGGCGATGAGCCATAAGTTCTGGCCACTGCGACAGCTCCGCGATCACGAGTCTTCTGATCTGAGCCACCTGCGGAGCGTCGATCATCGAGCCGCTGACGAAGAGCGACTCGCTTGGTTTGCTGAAGGCGACCATGCCCAGGTCATCGACACGATGGATGACTTTCTCAGGTTCACGCCGGAGGGTCGATTCGGCCACTATCTTCAGATGATCGCCGCTATAGGCGGGCGTGAATGCGTGGCTGAGGGGCAACGATTTGGCAACTATGAGAATTCGATTGGTACCGGGCAGGTTCACGTCTGGTTCGAACGGCCCAAAACCGGCTGGACCGGCCAGAAATCTCGCGCCTGACATAATCTCGCCGAGTGTGGGGCCGACGTGAGAGCCATGCCACGAGAGTTTGTTGACGCGATCGAAGCGGGCCTTCCTGAGCTCCATTCGGACGACCGGTCTCACCTGCGCGACGCGCTCGTCGAGTGGTACAACAGCCAGGCGGCCGAAGGTGGACTGCCACCGATTGAGCTCGCGATTGCCGAGCTGCGGACCAGGCTGGGGCTCCCCGCCGCAGTGCCGATCATCGATGCGCCAGGTGGAGTCGACGAACCCGACGAACCCGACGAGGTCGACGAACCCGACGACCCGGTGCCGGCGATGGACGCTGGCGCCAGTGACCCCGTCAGCGAGGCCGACCCGACGGCGCGGCGATTCGAGCCGAAAAACCCGCGAAACATGTTGTTTGCCGGGGCCGGCTTGGTGGCATTGGGCTTGGGGGCCTCGTGGTGGAACTCGACCCCGGGGTTTGCGCTCGACGCCATGTCGGTCGACAGCGATTCGATCGAGGTCATCTGGGTCGATTCCCAATTCCCGAGCCGAGTTGTTCGATGTTCCCCCGGCGAACTTGTTGTGACCGCTCGGATCACCGCCGACGGAGGCGCCACAATCGACAATGTCGTGCTGCCGTATCTCGACGACGAATGGCTGGCCAACGGCTCGGTCCGTCGGATTGTGGCCGAGGCCACGCCCGTTGGTTCCGACACGGCACGCCCAATCGAGGGCTACCGGATCGGCGGGGAGGGCAACACCGATCACGACATTCGTCTGGTGTATGCCATTGAGGATTGTGCCCAGATCGACCAGATGCCCGGAAGCTCCTCGCTCAACGTGACCTACCAGTTTCACGGTCGGGAGCGGGAGTCCGCCATTGCGCTGCCGGAACGTCTGGCGTTCATCGATGAAGACTGCCTCGCCGAGGCCATCGCCAGCGGCGACTGCCCCGCCGACTAGCACACCCCTTAACTTCGTTTAGTCCGACCAAACGAAGTTAAGCGAGTGGGGTGGGGTGGGACGCCGCTGCCTACTCGAGGATCTGGAGCGTTTTGAGATCGGACTGGAAATCGAGGGCATAGTCGCCACCCTCGCGACCGATCCCCGATGCCTTGCAGCCGCCAAACGGAGCGGTGAGATCGCGCACGAGGAACGTGTTGACCCAGACGGTTCCCGCCCCCAGCGCTCGCCCGACACGCTCGGCCTTCACCTTGTCGCTGGTGTAGACGATGGCCGACAGCCCGTAGGCCGTGCTGTTGCCTAACTCGATTGCCTCTGCCTCATCGGCGAACGTCTGCAGTGTCAAGACGGGACCGAACACTTCTTGTTGCACGATCTCGGAGTCATTGGACTTCGGGAAGATGAGGGTCGGCTCGTACCAGAGGCCGTCATCCTTCCAAACTTTGCCGCCTCGGACGATCTCGTCGCCGTTGGCCCGGGCCCGCTGCACGAAGCCGTCGACGCTGGCAAGATGCTCGGGATGAATCATGGGCGAGATGGTGGTCTCGGGATCACGACTGTCGCCCAGGACGTGGGCGTCGGCGTGAGCGTTGAACGCCGCAAGAAACTCGTCGCGCACCGATGCCTCGACGAGCAGCCGGGTGCCAGAAAGACACACCTGGCCGGCATCGTCGTATTGTCCGGCCGCCTTCTTGGCTGCGGCGTCGATGTCGGCGTCAGCGAACACGATGAACGGATTCTTGCCGCCCAGCTCGGCCGTAAACGGGACGAGGTTCTTGGCCGCCTCAACCCCAATGTGCTTCGCCGTTCCCGTCGAACCGGTGAACGAAATGCGACGAACGCGAGGGTCGGCGACGAGGGCAGCACCGACCTCTTCGCCGATACCTTGCACGACGTTGAACACACCAGGGGGAAAGCCAGCCTCGTGCGCGAGATCGGCCAGGATCGATGCGCTCAGCGGTGACCACTCGGCTGGTTTGAGGATGATTGGGTTGCCGGCCGCGAGCGCCGGTGCAAGCTTCCACGTGGACAGCATGAACGGTGCGTTCCATGGCGTGATGATGACGGCGGGCCCGGCTGGCATGCGGATGACGGTGTTGGCGGTGCCCTTGGACGACCACTGGCGCTCGATGTGGGCCGCCGCGTGTTCGCCGTAGGTGCGGAAGTTGATGGCGGCTCGATTGATCACTCGCAACTGGAGGCTTTCGAGCAACATGGCCATATCGAGGCACTCGACTCGAGCGAGATCGTCGACCCGCGACTCGATGAGGTCGGCCATGCGGCCCATGATTGCGGCCCGTTCGTTGACGCTGGTGGCCGCCCAACCGGGGAAGGCTGCGGTGGCCGCGGCCACGGCGCGGTCTGCCGTTTCGGCGTCGCCCCGTGCGATGTCGGCCAGCTTGATGTTCCAATCCAGCGGAGATCGAACCTCGAATGTCCGGGGCGAGGAGACGCGCTCACCGCCGATGTAGTGGTCGGTCGAAACGTCGACCCCGTCGATTTGTACCGTTGCCATCGTGTTCCCCAAGGCCGTGAATACCCGACCGCTCGTTGATCGTTTGGATCCAAAGTAATCGACGAGCGCGGCGCGAGCAACGTCGACCCGCAAGTCTTTGGCGAGGACTACGACCGTGGGGCGGTAGCAACCTCGGCGAGGAACCAATCGACGAGTTGGTCGGTATTGGGCTTGGCCAGTGGCACGTTGGCCTCTGTATCGGCCAAAAGCCCTTCGGCGGTCAGCCCAAGAGCGTCGAGGCCGTCGTCATCGGACGCGTTGTCCATGTCGAGCCAAAGTGCAAGGTGCTCGCGCGTTACCTCGGGATGGAACTGCAACCCGAGATTGCGACGCAGCCGGAAGGCTTGCGTGCCAACCTCGTCGTGAGCCAACACCTCGGCGTCGTCCGGTGCCTCGAAACGGTCGTAGTGCCACTGCATCCACGGCCCGGCGGCGATGGCCTCTGGCACTGCGGTTTCGAGGTGATACCAGCCGACCTGCGGAACGTCTGACGGAACAACGCGCCCACCGAGGGCGGCGGCGATTGCCTGGCCGCCGAAGCACACGCCAAGCACCGGAATCCCGGCCGCATCCGCGTCGCGGATGAGATCGAGTTCGGGTTCGATCCAGCGGCCGATTTTGTCGGTGTCGTAGACCGACCAGACTGCTCCCATGGGGACGATGAGGTCGTAGTCGGTGGCCGCCGGAAAATCGACCGTGACGTTTTGGGCCGTGAGACCAGCTTCGATTGGCAAGTAGTCAAGCGTGTAGCCGTGGTGTTCCAGTCGGTCGCCAACGAGTGACGGAATCGAGCCTGGATCGTGGAGAATGACAAGCGCTCGCATGTGCTAGGCCCTCGCCGTCGCGGCGCCCCGAGCGGCGGCGATCGCTGCGGCCTTCTCGACCAACCAGGGGAACAACGGCGATGGCTCGTCCATCATTTCGGGATGCCATTGGACCGCGATGACATCGTGGCCATCGAGTTCGAGGGCCTCGATCGTGCCGTCTTCGGCCCACGCCGCCACGGTGAGACCCTTGCCCACTTCCGCGATCGTTTGGTGGTGGAGCGAGTTGACCTTGGCGGTTCCGTTGTAGATCGCTTCAAGGCGAGAACCAGGGGCGAAGGTGAGTTCGTGGACCTGCTCGGCTGGGCTGACGTCGTAGCGAGCGTGGGGCGGTTCGTCCTGATCGAGCGTTCCGCCGGCGTACACGTTGAGCACCTGATTGCCCCGACAGATCCCAAGTGTTGGAAGGCCTGTGGCGACCGCCTGTTCGAGGAGGGCGAACTCGATGTCGTCGCGAATCGGCTCGGTGAACGAGCTGGTGTTTTTCGTGGCCGTAGCGTTTGGGGTCGACATCGGCACCGCCGCTCAGAACCAGGCCATCGAGACGACCGATGTAGTCGATCGGGTTCGCGTCGAGCGGGAGGTGAACAGGCAAACCGCCCGCCCCGAGAACCGCCTTGGCGTATACCGCCAAATAGAGGTCGGCCTCAAGGCTGTGAAGCGACTCAGGAAAGCCGCTGAGCTCACCGAGGGTCTTGCGGCGACCCGTCAACCCAATGAGGGGACGGAGGGAGTCAGAGTTTTGCATCTAGCGAGTCCTTGCCCGTGAAAAGCGAATAGTCGGATGCTACGCCCACATGGCAAGCTTGCACATGGCGTCTCGTGCACAACGGAAAGTCGGCCCGTACTTGTGGCGGCTCGCGTTCTACGTGGTTCCGGTGGCGGCGTCGTCGGTGCTTGGCGCGTTGTACGCCCGCTCGACGGGCAACTGGCCCGACGCTGGCGTCGGCGGCGGGCTTGCCGCAGTGCCGTTTTCGATTGGCCCCGCCTTGCTGATCGTGAGTTCTGTCCGACTCGGTACTCGGGTCGCCGCCGCCGTTGCCGCCGTCGCCTCGGCGACCATGCTGGCGATGTGGATCATCTTTGCGCATCGGACATCCGACACAGCGATCCTTGCGTTCTTGTGGGCTCCCCTCATCGGCATCCCCGTCGCCGCCCTGTTCACGGTCGCGATGCGCCAACGCCAGGCACTTGAACTGCGCGCCCGGCACGAGTTCGCAGGTTTAGCAACGAAATCGTGCCACGCCAGCGACGACGATCTACGCTCGAACCTTGTGACGCACCTGCGCCGTGAAAGGTTGAGATGACTGAATTTTCCCGCCTCCGTGTTTTGTGGCCCGATCACCTTGGCGTCGCCCGAGGAAAGTATTTGCCGTGGCGTTTGGCCGAGAACGGCACCGCGTTCTGCGCAGGCACGTACCTCTTGACCTACGACCGCCAGATGCACGAGGTCGAGATCGGCATGGATCCGACCGGGTTCCCTGACGTCGAAGCGACCTACTCGCTCGATGACGTTCGACCGGGCTGGGAAGAGGGGACCGGCGTTGTGGTCGCCGACCTGATTCACGACGAGGCGCCGTACACGGTCTCCGCCCGCGCCGGCTGGCGAAGGCCATCGACGATTGGGCTGCGCTTGGCTACAACGTCAAGGTCGGTTTGGAGCTCGAGGCGTACGTCATGGAGCCAGACGACGATGGCGGCTGGAAGCCATTGGACGTCCCCAGTGGTGCCGTTTACGGGACCGGGCCGCTCATGGATCCAACGGGATTGATCGATGAAATCATGGATGTCGCCGAGCTTTGTGGCATCCCGCTTGAGTCAGTCAACACCGAATTCGACGCACCCCAGTGGGAGCTCACACTGCGCTACGACGATGCGATGAAAGCCTGCGACGACGCATTCTTGTTTCGTCAGATGGCCCGCGAAGTTGCCCACCAGCATGGTCTGCTCCTGACGTTCATGGGCAAGCCGATAGCCAACCGCGCCGGCTCGGGTCTACATGTCAACTTCAGTCTTGAGCGCATCGCCGATGGGTCCAATGCCTGCTTTGACGAGGCGGCCGACGACGGGCTCAGCACACTGACCAAGCACTGCATCGCTGGGCTACTCGAACACCATCCCGCGCTGACCGCGCTGGCCGCGCCGACCGTGAATGCCTATAAGCGTCTGATGCCAGCCAGCCTGTCGGGCTTCTGGGCGAACTGGGGCTACGACCATCGTTGCGCGTCGGTTCGTATCCCACCCCAACGCGGTCGTGGCACCCGAATCGAACAGCGAACCGCAGACGGCGCAGCCGGCTCGCACCTTGCTGTCGCCGCGGTGCTGCAGGCGGCCCGCCTTGGCGTGGTTGACAACCTCCGCTGCCCGGAGCCCGAACGCGGCGATGGCATCACGTCGATCAACACCGAGCGCTGCTCGCCGTCGTCGCTAACCGCGGCGCTCGATGCGCTCGAAGCCAACCAGCCGTTTGTTGATGCGGTCGGACCCGACTTGGTGGCCAACTTTGTTGGCATCAAGCGAGCCGAGTGGACGCAGTTCTCCCAAGCAGTCACTGATTGGGAACTCTCGACCTACCTCCCGTTCCACTGATGGCGCGCCTGAGCGGACAAGTCGCTGTTGTCACCGGTGGTGGCAATGGAATCGGCCGTGCCACTTGTGTGCGCTTTGCCGAAGAAGGAGCGGCCGTGGTTGTTGCCGATCTCCAAGGAGACGCTGCGGCCGAGACCGTTGCGCTGATCGAAGAATCGGGCGGCCGCGCCCTTGCGGTGGTTGTCGACGTCACCTCACGAGATGACAACGACGCCATGGCCCGAGCCGCGGTCCAACACTTCGGCGGGCTCGACATCCTGGTGACGGCCGCCGGGATCCTTCACGCCGGCTACACGAGCGGCGATCGCGAAGGTGAGGCCAAGTGGTTTCAATCACACCACGAGACCAGCACGGCCCACCGGGTACTCAATCTCGGTATCGACGAGTTCCGCGATGTCATGGCGGTCAATGTCGAGGGCACGCTGCTGGGGGTGCAAGCCTGCCTCGCTCAGATGCTTGAACTCGATCGGCCTGGCTCCATCATCACGATTGCGTCGATTGCGTCGAAGAATCCTGACGCCGGGCCGCTGCCATATGTGTGTTCGAAATCGGCCGTCTGGATGATGACCAAGAAGCTCGCTCGCGAACTCGCCGTTGCGAACATTCGCGTGAATGCCATCGGGCCGGGGTTCATCGAAACCTCGATGACGTCGGTGATCGAGATGATGCCAGACGAGGCATCCGCTGCGTTTTACGCCGGTATTCCCATGGGACGTCGAGGTCAGCCCATCGATATCGCGAACGCTGCGGTGTATCTCGCGAGCGACGAAGCGCAGTATGTCACGGGCGAGATTTTGCATCCCGCCGGTGGCTACTTCACTGGCTGAGTTCACCGCTCGTGTGTGGTCGCGAGCTGTGGGGGAAGCCGGGTCGTTGACAACGTTGTCAGCTTCGGCCACGCTACGTTGGTGACTTCCCCCCGGGCCGACGAGACCACGCTGAGTAACGGACGACCCAAGCCAGTGCTGACCAAGCGGCCGACAATTCGAGACGTTGCCGAACGCGCCGGTGTGAGCTTCAAAACCGTTTCTCGGGTGGTAAACGGGGAAGGGGGAGTTAGCCCCGGCATGAAAGCCAGGGTTGACGAGGCCGTTGCCGAGCTTGGGTTTCGGTTGGACGAACGTGCTCGGAATCTTCGCCAGGGAGAGTCGCCGGCTACGACGATCGGGTTCGTACTGGTCGATGTGGCGAATGAGTTCTTCGGCTCGCTTCTTCGTGGCATCGAAGAGGTGGCAACGGCTCGCCAGTGCGTTGTGCTCTCCGGAAGCACTGACCGTTCGCCCGAACGCGAACGGCAACTGATTGATGCCTTTGTTGGTCGACGCGTCGATGGCCTTATCGTCGTCTATTCGGGGTCGAGCGCCGCTGCGCTCAACGCGGAGATTGCTCGTGGAACGCCCATCGTGTTCTTGGATCTCGAGCCCGAGGACGTCAAGGCCGACCTTGTTCGGAGCGACCACTACGCCGGGGCAAAGCTGGCGACGGAACATCTCCTCAAACACGGCCATGTGGACATCGCGTACTTCGGCGATGACAGCACCGTTGTGTCGGCCAACCAGCGGTTGCTCGGCCACCTCGACACGATGCGTGAGGCCGGTTGCGAGGTGACCCGCGACCGAACGGTCACCGGCTCACATTCGGCCGGCGAATGGCGGACCATTGCGTTGGAGGCGCTCGGTGTTCCTTCGCCGCCGACGGCGGTCGTCACGGCGCAAAACATCATCACGGTTGGCACCGTGGCGGCGCTTCACGAACTTGGCCTTCAGCGCACGATCGCTCAGGTTGGCTTCGATGATGTCGATCTCGCCGCCGTTGTCGAGCCACCGATCACCGTCGTGCCCCAGCGTCCGATTGAGTTAGGTCGACGGGCTGCTGAGCAACTTTTGCTCGTGTCGCGGGCGAGAACGGCCCACCGCTGAGTGAGGTCGTGGCCCTGCCCTTGATCGTTCGAGGATCGGGCGAGCTGCCCCCTATCGATGAAGCGAGGGCGCTCGGGTCGATCGTCGTGAGCAAGAACGAGCGGCCTGGCGATTGTGGCGGTGTGCGACTAGCCAGCGACCGAGGGTCAGGCTCCATCGCACCCGTCATGATCGCCACCGCTTCGCCCATGGTGTGACTCGAGAGGTCACCGTGGCAACACGGCGGCCGAGACGTTGGATGTGAATGCGATCGGCAACCTCGAACACGTGTGGCATGTTGTGGCTGATCAAAATCACGGGAAGGCCATAGCGTTCGCGAAGGTCGCTAACGAGTTGGAGGACCTGGCCGGATTCCTTCACCCCTAAGGCAGCCGTTGGCTCATCAAGAATGATGACTCGACTGCCAAACGCCGCCGCCCTGGCAACGGCGACCGCCTGTCGCTGCCCACCCGAGAGTGTTTCAACGGCCTGCGTTATGTCTTGGAGCGTGCCGACGCCGAGGTCGTCGAGCGCTTGTTTTGCATCGCGCCGCATGCCAGCGCGATCGACCATACGGAACACCGACCCGAGCGGTCCTGGCCGCAGCCGTTCGCGGCCGAGGAACATGTTGGTGGCAATATCAAGCGCCGGTGACATCGCAAGCGTCTGGTAGACGGTTTCGATACCGGCCAACTGGGCGTCGGACGGCTGCCGAAGCTGTAGTGGATTGCCGTCGAGTGACATCGTGCCTTCGTCGGGCACCATCGCCCCGGAGAGGCATTTGATAAGCGACGACTTTCCGGCCCCGTTGTCACCGATCACGGCGAGCACTTCACCGGGGAAGAGCTGGAGATCCGAACCGCTGAGCGCGGTAACCCGGCCAAATCGTTTGACCAGTCCCTTGGCTTCCAACACGGGGGTCTGTGTGCGTGAGGTTTGGGTGGTGGTCATTGGGCAACCCTTCGGATCCACTGGTCGAGTGCGACGGCGATGATGATCAGTGAGCCGATCGCAAAGTTCTGGTAGAAGACGTTGACCCCAGCCAGGCTGAGGCCGATGCGAAACACGGTCACGATGAGCGCGCCGATGAGCGTTCCCCAGATTCGGCCCCGGCCGCCGAAGAGGCTGGTGCCGCCGATCACGACGGCAGTGATGGTTTCGAGGTTGACGTCGGTCGCCGCATTCGAGCTTGCCGAGAGGGAACGACCGAGCTGGACCCAGCCGCCAAGCGCATAGATGAGGCCGGCGACAATGTAAACGCTCATGAGGACACGGTTGACGTTGATACCGGCGAGTCGTGCCGCCTCGGGGTCGTCACCGGTGGCGTAGACATGACGCCCCCATGCCGTGTTGTTCAACACATACGCAAAGAAGGCGTATAACACGATGGCCACGAGCACGCCGACGGTGATTCTCATCGAGCCGATCGATAGTCCCTTGCCGGTCCAGAGCAGGAGTGACTCGGTTCCGCCGATTGCTTCTTTCGAGATCGTCTTGGCGTCGCTATAGACCAGGGCCAGCGAGTTGTAGATATAGAAGGTCCCAAGGGTGACGATAAATGGCGGTAGGCCGATCTTCGTCACGATGGAACCGTGGAACGCTTTGAGGATGGCGAATGCGGCACCGATCAGCAGGGCGACTATGCCGGGAAGCCCCTGTTCGGAAGCCACTTTGGCCATGATGAGGTGGGTGAAGAGCATCGCGGTTCCCACCGAGAGATCGATACCTGCGGTGAGTATGACGAGCGTTTGGCCGATGGCCAGCACGGCCATGACCGCAGTTTGCTGCAGGATGATGCCGAGCGTCTCGGGGCGCTGCATACGTCCTTCGCCAAAGATGACGAACACGATGAACGAGACGACGAGTACGAAGGTCGGGCTCAGGACCGGGTAGCGGTGAAGTGCATGCTGGATTCGGTCGAGCGGCGTTTGCTGACTGTCTCAGTAGCCCTGCGGCGCCTGAGGATTCTGACGTGGTCTCGGTGACCATCGTTCCCCCTTGTTTTGACGTTGTAGAAATGTGTTTGGCGACAGGTGGCGAGAGACAACGAAGGGCGGCTGGGCACACCAACCGCCCTTCGTCGTTCAGTCTTGTCATGAGGCGGCACGGAGCGCCGGGACCTCACAGATTTTCCAGGGACCTAGCCCCAGCAGATGGCTTGGCCGTCGGCTACCGAGATGCTCTCGACCCCATCGACGGGGCTATCGGTGA
Source organism: Acidimicrobiales bacterium (assembly GCA_041394345.1). Classification (GTDB taxonomy): domain Bacteria; phylum Actinomycetota; class Acidimicrobiia; order Acidimicrobiales; family SZUA-35; genus JBBKWJ01. Next base: position 96,067 of record JAWKIN010000001.1, read on the forward strand.
CCAGAGCAGCCCCCGTGTTGAAGAAGTCGAGTCCTTCGCTAACCGATGGGGCTGCGCCGCAATCGGCGAGCGTCTTGATGGTCTGCATGCCGAGCGTCGCCATGCGGCCCGGGTACTGCTGGGCCGTTGTCGATGACGCCTTCGGATACGAGACGAAGCCCAGGATCACAACCGCCGTCGACCGACACGATGATGACGCCCTCAGCGGAGCCAGCGGCCGTCAGTGCGTCGTAAGCGCCTTGCGCGGCAGGCTCATTGATGGTGTAGACGACATTGATGTCAGGGTTCTGGGCCAGGCAGGTTTCCATGGCGGTACGTCCGCCGTCGACCGCGCCGTCGGTTGGCTCGTGACAAACGACTTCGTACTCGCCACCGCTATAGCTGCCGGTCGCAGGCTCGTTGCCATTGGCGCTTGGGTCGAGCGCCTCGATGATGCCCATGCCCTGGAGGAATCCTTGGTCACGGGCAGTGTCAACGGAGACGACCTGATCGCTGAAAAGGTCGAGCATGGCAATGGTTGCCTTCGCCGCCGAGTGACGCCGCGGTCACTGACCGATGAGCTGGCCGGCGAGGAAGTTGTCGGTGGCGAACGTGATGTCGACGGCCGACGCTGGGTTTGGCGGCGTGTCAGCGCGATGGTCGGCCTGGCCCTTCCGTGCGGCTTCGAGGGCCGCACAACGGCATCGCCGTCGGGGTAATAAGGATGCCTTTGTCGCCACGGGCGACGGCGGCTTCAATTGCGTCGATCTGTGTTTGGGTGTCGCCATCTTCCTTGCCAGCAGCAACGGGCTTGACGCCGATCGAGTCGGCCTCGGCCTGTGCTTGCTCGGCCATGTTGACGAAGAATGGGTTGCTGGTGTTCTTGAGCACCAACGTGACGCCGACGTCGCTTCCGGTGCTTTCGCTGGAGCCGTTCGTGGTAGCGGTGTCGCTCGCAGCGTCGCTTCCGCAGGCGGCAGCGACCATGGACAGGGCGAACACCAGGGCGGCGAGTCGCCGTAGATGCCTTCCGGACGTGAACTTCATGATGGATCTCCCCTTAGTGATGATGTGACCGATGCCATGCTGACAACGTTGTCAGAGAGATCAAAGCAAACCTTGACAACGTTGTCAAGAAGAAGTCACACTCCGTTCACAACGAGCCAGAAAATTGAGGACCCCGACACCAATGAGCCACGCCCGCCGTCCGACAATGCGAGATGTTGCCCTCGAGGCCGGCGTCAGCTTCAAAACCGTCTCACGAGTGGTGAACGGCGAAGGTGGGGTGAGCCGTGATCTCACCCGCTTGGTGGAGGCGGCCGTGGCCAAACTCGGCTACTTGCCAGACCAACGGGCGCGCGGCCTCCGCCGGTTAGGTGAGTCGCCGGTAACAATCGGATTCGTCCTGGTCGACGTGGCTAACCCGTTCTTCGGCAGCCTGCTGCGTGGTATCGAAGAAGTCGCCAGCGCCCGTTCGTGTCTTGTCCTGGCCGGTAGCACCGAGGGTTCATGCGGCGCGAGCATCAGCTCATCGACGCCTTTGTCGGGCGCCGGGTCGACGGCTTGATTGTTGTTTCGTCGGGGGCCGACACGGCCGCGCTCCAGGCCGAGATCCGACGGGGCACACCCGTTGTCTTCGTTGATATCGAGCCTGACTTGGCCGATGTCGACGTGGTGCGAAGCGATCATTTCGAAGGCGCACGAGCCGCAACGAATCATCTGCTGACGATCGGCCACACGAAGATTGCGTATCTGGGTGACAACCCATCGCTCTTTTCGGCCAAGCTTCGGCTTGACGGTTTTTACCGAGCCATGGCGTCGGCTGGGATTGACGTGCCGTCGGAACGAATTGCCACCGGCTCACATACCGAGAACGACTGGAAGGCGATCGCGATCGATTTGCTACGTCAACCCGATCGACCAACGGCGTTGTTTTGTGCCCAGAACTTCGTAACCGTCGGAGCCGCCAGGGCGCTCCACGAACTGGGGTTGGAACACGAGGTAGCTCAGGTCGGCTTTGACGACGTTGGTCTCGCAGATATTGTTCGACCGGCCATAACGGTCGTCCCCCAGTATCCCCGCAGCCTCGGCCGGCAGGCGGCTCGGTTGTTGTTCGATCGGATCGACGGCGATGACTCGCCGGCTCGTCGCGAGATCGTCCCCGTGTCGCTCATCGAACGCGGCTCGGGCGAGTTGGCGCCACCCGACTGATCGACGCCGTCGTTAGGTTCGGCTCAGGTTTGGCGTCGGCGCGGGGGACACGATCTCCTGCTTGCTGAGCGCTGGCTGCGCGAGACCGATGAACGCCGTAGTCAGGGCAAGGGTGGCGATCATGATCCAACCCCGTTCGTGGGCCGAGACGAGTTCGTCCGGCGTTGTCGGTGACCCGATGAGGGCCACGAGAAGCGCAATGCCGAGCACGGCACCTACCTGGCGGAACGTATTGTTGACGGCCCCGCCGATCGAGAGGCGAAGTGGTGGCAGTTCGGCGACGGAGGCAGCCGAGTTGACCGGAATGAAGCACGCGATGCCGACGGCAACGACTTCGCCGATGAGGACAAACGTGACCGGCGCTCGACTGGTGTCGAGAAGGAGGACGAATCCGACTGCTGCGACGGCGACGATGAGGGGTCCGGCAATGACGAAGGGGCGGAACCCAATGCGGGCCGCTGCGCGACCGGTGAACGGGGCGAGCGCGGCGACGGTCACCGGGGGAAGCGCAGTGAGAAGGCCAGCGGCCAGGACGGAATAGCCCCACGCCTGGCGGAGGAAGAGCACATTGTTGAGTGAGTACGCTGCGAACGCAGCCATGAACACCATGGCCGAGGCGTTGGCCACGCTGAACGATCGGCTGTTGAAGAGGCTCAGATCGAGCACCGGCTCGGGGTGTCGTTGTTGGCGTCGGATGAAGAGTGGGATGGCGATAATGCCAGCGGCGATTGCGGTCAAGGTTCGCACATCGAGCCAGCCCCATACCTCTGACCGCGAGATGCCCAAGGCCAAACAGGCCATTGCGATAGTGACAAGAAGGGCGCCGGCATAGTCGGGCCGGTGTGCGCTTTCGAGCTTCGGTGTCTCGTTGAGTACCTGTCGACCGGCGAGGAGCATGCCAGCAATGATCGGCAGGTTGAGCCAGAAGGCCGCCCGCCAGTCCGTGAGGTAGATCGCGAACGCGCCGAGGCTCGGGCCACTCGCAATGCCGAGGGCGCCGATGCCGCCCCACATGGCAACCGTTTGGGTTCGTCGTTCGGGGGGAAACGCGGCGAGAAGGAGGCCAAGCGAGGCGGGTGTGAGCAGGGCACCACCGATGCCCTGTATCGCTCGGCCGAAGATAAGGACGCCGAGTCCGGGCGCTACGGCTCCGATGGCCGATCCGGCGGCGAAGATCACCAGGCCAGCGACAAACAGGCGCCGCCGACCCAGTTGGTCGGCCGCCTTGCCCGTCACGACGAGCAGCGAGCCGTAGAAGATGTTGTAGATCGTGACGATCCGCGACGCATCGGCTCGGCTGATCTTGAACTCGCTGAGAATGTCGGGGAAGGCCACGTTGACGATCGAGAGATCGAGCGTCGTGGTGAGAGCGCGAGCGCACACCGTAAGGTGAGCCAGGGCGAGCGGTCGGGCGACGTCGCGGCGGGAACATGGGCGGGCTGGGGCATGCGCTGCAGTCCAACACAGTCTTTTCCAACTGTCAACACGGGCAATCAAAGTGTGACAACTGACTTCTCGTGCCGAACGTTGTATGGTGGCGGTCGTGAACAAACGGACGTATCGGCAGTACTGCGGCCTTGCCGCCGCCTTGATGTCGTCGGGCAACATGGGCGTTGCTGATCGTGCGCGACCTCGTGCCGGGCCGCCGGTTCACCGACCTGTTCGACGGCCTTCCGGTATCTCCACCGATCTGCTAGCTGATCGGCTCCGGTCACTCGAGGCCGCAGGCGCCGTGCGTAAGCGCGAGGTTCGTCACCCCGCCCGGCCAGCTTGTACGAACTGACCGAGCGGGGGCACGACCTGGCCCGACTCCGCCGGCGGGCTCGCCCGTTGGGGCGGCCCGCTCCTGCCGCCCATCGATCAGGCCGACGATCATGTCGTCAACGCCCGCTGGACGCTTACCCAGCGAGTGAGCCGCTACCGAGGCGGCTTTCCTGATGGCGATGTCCACATCGTGCTGGATGGGCAAGATGAGCTGACCCTGTCGTTTGCCGATGATCACGCTCGGGTGGTCTACGGGCACACCGCCGTCGAGCCGACGCTGCGCATCGTGGCCAGCACACCGGCTGTGCTGGCCTTGCTTCGAGGCCGATGACGCCGATCGGGAGCTTGACGACCTATCGGTGGTCGGGCGAAGCCGACCTCCTGCCGTCGCTTCTCTCGGCGCTCAACCACTGAGGCCGCGGCGCCGTCGCTACCCAACCAGGTCGGGGTGCGGTCGGTTGAGGTCGACCAGGTGCCGCCGACCTGTGCTTGCACGGTGTAGTGGTGGTTCATTCCACTTCGCAGGGTGTCGGTGAACGTGGTGCCTTGGACCTTGCCTCGCCAGCTGGCGGGGCTGCCGTCGACGCTGCGGTAGATGCGATAGTCGCTGGCGCCCGCAACCGCCGTCCAGGTGATGGTGGCATTGAGACCGACGGCGCTCGCCGTGCAGGCGGCTGGCGGTGTTACCGGGTTAGCGCCTGCGCCACCAAGCAAGTCAGGCGTGCAGTCGGTTGAGGTCGACCAGGTGCCGCCGACCTGTGCTTGCACGGTGTAGTGGTGGTTCATTCCACTTCGCAGGGTGTCGGTGAACGTGGTGCCTTGGACCTTGCCTCGCCAGCTGGCGGGGCTGCCGTCGACGCTGCGGTAGATGCGATAGTCGCTGGCGCCCGCAACCGCCGTCCAGGTGATGGTGGCATTGAGACCGACGCCAGCCGCGGTGCACGTCGCAGGGGCCACGACGGGGTCGCCGCCAGCGCCGGTGTCGATCGGTGGTGAGCAAAGGAGATAATCAGAGAACGTTGACTGCGGGTACTTTGCCTTCACCCGGTAGGTGATGATCGAGTTGCCAGGCGCCGCCTCGGTAAAGCTCGTGCCCGGAGCGGGGACCGGCCTCTCCAACTAAAGTTGTTGGCGTTGTTGGTCGCGCTCGATCACGACATCGGTTGCCTGACTTGGCACGTTGAACGTGACGGTAACGCTGCTGCCGTTGGCGGCAAGGGTGACCTGACAGCTTGTCGGCGCTGGCGGCTTTGGCGCCGATTCGCCAAGCGGCCCCGGTCCAGCTTGGTCGCACAGACGAACGAGGTCTCGCGCTGCTCGCTGGGTACCGGGTACGCCAAAGGAGTCGAAACCGCCGGTGACCCAGACGCAGCCGTCTGGTGTGCCGACGATGCCGAACCCGCCAGCGTCACCGGACATGTAGGGATTGAACGACTGGATGCGATCGTGGCTGTTGATGTCGTACGCCGCGATGCCACTGACCGAGCCGGTGTAGGTATAGGCGCCAAGCGCTGGCTGGCTTGCGCCGTAGTAGATCGTATTGTTGGCGGACATATGTGAGCCCCAACAGTGGCAGGTCGCGTAGACCCGATTGCCGATGACCTCGATCTCCTGAAACTCGCCGCCGCCACGCGTGCAGTTGATCTGGTAGTTGATATTGCACCCCGTGTAGTGCATTTCTTCGAACGCCAGATTGCGGGTTTCGTCGAGGACGAACAAGCCGTGTTGTTCGCCGCCAACCCAGACATCACCGGCCGTCGTGGCGACGACGTCGTAGAGTCGGTGATAGCTCGTGTTGCCGACAAAGGTGTTGTACGGAATGGCGCCGCGGGTGTGAAGGAGGGCGGCGTTGCTGCTCGACACGCCAGCAAATCCCCGAGCGAAGCCGTTGCCGTTCATACTGGTGAACCAGCCAGCGAGGTAGACCTCGTTGGTTGTCTGGCTTCGAGCGACACCCCAGACGCTGCCGCCGGCAGGCTGGGGACGCCACGACCAGTCAATTGCCCCGGTCTGGGGATTCATGCGAATGGCACCGTTGACCGATATCGGGCCATTTCCTTCGGTCGCCGTTGTGAAGCTGCCGACGACATAGAGCCAGCCGTCGGTCTCGAGTCGGATATCTCGGACAGTCGATGACCCACCGTAGATTCGCGTCTTCCATCCAGGCCAGGCGTTGCCCGTCTTCGGGTCGATTTTTTGGAACGCACCAACGTTGACGCCGTTGTATTGGCTGAAGTCGCCACCAACGAAGAGTCCCCCATCGTTTGATTTCTCGAGGGCGAGCACGGTGTTATTCACCGAGGGACGCCACCACGTCACCGCGTTGCGAGTCGTGGCGTCAAAGGCGGCGAGGTAGGGCTGGCTGATCGATTGGGCACCGTTCGTCAGCTGGCCGAAGCGGCCACCAACGATGACGAGGCCATCAGAGTATTCGACCGCAAAACCCAGTGAATCCCAGTTGTTCATGGAGTTTGATGGCAGCAGCTGAGCAAGCCCCCAGTCGGGGCTGGGCGGATTGACCAGCTCCGCGCTCGCCGGCGCTGGCGCGATGAGAGCCACTGTCGTGCTCAGCATGGCCGCAGCCAAAAGGTTCCGTAATGTGCTTCGCCAATTCATTCTTTGCTCCCTGGGCCTGGCCCGCCAAAGCCAACCGGGGCCCGCGCCCCGGTAGTCCGAAAACACTACCAGTGGGTCAGTCGGTATGACGCGGCTCGGGCACGTTTCCTCACGCCGACCGCCAATCGGCCCCCGGCAGGCGAAACCGGGGGCCCGTTGGGCGAGTGCTGTTCGACTACGTCAGCGCGAGCGCCAGCACCTCGTCGACCGAGGCGACGAGATGGATTGTCAGCTCGGCCAGCACATCGTCGGGAAGATCATCGATGTCCCTGCCGTTGGCCTGGGGCAGCAGGACGTCTTTGATACCAGACCGATGAGCAGCCAGGACCTTTTGCTTGACGCCGCCAATCGGCAACACCTTGCCGTGCAAGGTGACCTCGCCCGTCATCGCCACCGACGGTCGGACGAGTGTGTCGTCGAGCAGGCTCGTGATTGCTGTCACCAATGCGATGCCAGCCGATGGACCGTCCTTCGGCACTGCCCCCGCCGGGAAGTGGATATGGAGTCGGTAGCCCTTCGGCACCTTCCGTCCCGACGCGGCGACGACCGACTGGGCAATCGTCGCTGATTCTTTCATGACGTCGCCGAGTTGACCGGTGATGATCGGCGTGCCCTTGCCGGGAACCAACGCCGCTTCGACCATGAGGACGTCGCCGCCAGCGCCGGTAACGGCGAGGCCAGTAACGATGCCGGGTCGGTCAATGCGACGCGCCTCGTCCTTCGGGATGCCCTTGCCCAGAAGGTCGTGGAGATCGTCGGTCGTAACAGTCAATGCGTCGGCGCCGGCGGCGATACGCGTTGCTGACTTACGGAACACCTTGTCGATTCGGCGCTCGAGCCGCCGGACCCCGGCCTCCCTGGTGTAGTTGGCGACAATGGAGGTAAGTGCGTCATCGGTGATAACCACCTCGTCGGGCGCGAGTCCGTTCTGAACCACGAGCTTGGGGATGAGGTGTGTCTTGGCGATCTCGGTCTTCTCACGCTCGGTGTAACCTTCGACGCTGATGACCTCGAGCCGATCGAGTAGGGGCCCGGGGATTGTGTCGAGTGTGTTGGCGGTGGCGATAAAGATGACGTCAGAGAGGTCGAGCTCGAACTCAAGGTAGTGATCGCGGAACGAATTGTTTTGCGCCGGATCGAGTACCTCGAGCAGTGCCGCCGACGGCTCGCCCTGCCACCCAGACCCAACCTTGTCGATCTCGTCGAGCAAGATGACAGGGTTCATTGCGCCCGCTTCCTGGAGGGCGCGAACGATGCGGCCCGGCCGCGCGCCGACATAGGTGCGCCGGTGGCCCCGGATCTCGGCCTCGTCACGAATGCCACCAAGGGCGACCCGCACAAACTCGCGGCTCGAAGGCGGAGGCGATCGATTCACCCAGCGAGGCCTGCCGACGCCGGGTGGACCAACGAGCGACAAGATGACGCCGTTTCGCCCCAGCCTCCACGTTGCGCTCGGCTCGAAGCTTTCTAACGGCGAGGTATCTGACGAGTCGGTCTTTCACGTCGTCCAGGCCGGTGCGGTCGGCGTCGAGCCGGAGCGCGGGCGTGATCGAGATCGAGGTTGTCGACCGACCGAACGTTCCATTGCAAGCCAAGTACAGTGTCGAGCCAGGTCCGTGCAGCCAGCTTGATTCGGCTGGACTCTTCGCTCGTGCGGTCGAGCCGATCGATCTCCGGTTCGATTGCGGCCCGTACCTTGTCGGTGACATCGAGCTCGTCGAGCCCGGCCCGATAGTCCGTGCAGCCGCTGGTCGAGTCCTCACCCAGTTCCTTTGGATCGCGGCGAGTTGGCGACGAAGAATCGCTTTGCGCTGAGCGTCGCGTCGAGCTCGGTCGACACGGTGGCGTTTATCTCCTCACGGATAATGGCATCACTGAGCGCTTCGTTAACCCAGTCGGTTGCGAGGTCGAGTCGGGTTGCGACGTCGATGGTCTCGAGCAACTGGAGCCGCTGGCCGAGGTGAGTTGGGGCCAATAGGCGATGGAGTCGGCGAGCGCGCCCGGTGACTCGATGTTCTCGAGACCGCAACCATGCGCTTCAGCCCGACCTTGGTGAGGAGGGCGCTGGCCGCGATTCGGTAGGTCGCTGCTTTCTTCAGGAGTTCCCAGGTGTTGGGGCCTCATCGATGACGGACTCGGCGGCAACGACCAGCGTGCCCGAGTCGGTCACCGATCCTGAGCCCAGCCGTGCTCGGTTCATGGCGCGGGTGGTCAAGATTGGCAAAAGCCGTCGCGATGGTGGTCGCATCTTCGATGGTGGCGATGACCGCGACCGCCGTGTTTGGAGGGGCGAGGAGTACGCGGTTGTCGCCACCGTTGATGGGTCAGCGCGGTTGCGGCGTCGCGGGCGGCGGTTGCCGGAGCGAGACAGGACAACCATCTCGGGGAACACCACGCCGTCGGGGAGTGGGACAGGGAAGGATTCGGTCGATGTCTTGGTCAGCGGGGTACCTGCCAGAAGAAGGAATGTTGACACGATTACATGATTACACGTAATCTCATCAACGTTCATTCGGTTTCTGCTATTCCCGATACCGGAACTCGTTCGTCACCCCATCAATGGAGTTCGCCATGGCCGCTGGTCCGCACTGCGATCTAGAGAGTTGTGCCTGGTTCGCGGCCGCCTACCGGACGACTGGTTTGTCAAAGCCGGTGAGGTAGAGCAGAGGCGATCGAGACGGTGATCGGTACCATCGCTGCGCCAGCCAACGTCGCCGAGGGCCAATGAACGTGACGCGCTGGCCTGCATCTGGCCGGAGTATTACCGACTCGAGCGGATGCGCGCCGCCGAAGGAGCCCAGCACTACTGGCAGCGGAGCGTGAGTTGGGTCGCCGTTTGTGGCGACGTCGAGGCTCACCGATTCACGACCCAAACCGTCCCCGTTATGTCGCGTTCTGATTCGATGAGCGAGAGGTCTCGACACGCTCATCGACCGGGCGTCGCGAAGCCGCCTGAGGCCCTGGCCTGGTGCGCGTCAATCATGTCCGTATCCATCAAGGAGAATGGATGGACCGGCTACGGGTTGCGATGACCGAAGTCGAGCGGGTCCGCAACGAGGGCCCAGCCGCCTAGTCGCTCGTGTCTCGACGCCCGGCCTCGTAGCGAGCCTGGTCAATCCATGCGCCTCGTTGCTTCGGCGAAGTCTCAGCTGGGCACCATTTGCCAGGTTGCACCCGAGCGCGCTGCAGTCGAGGAGATCGCTTAAACTATCGGCCACCGTGATGCGGGCATGCTCGGGACTTCAGCAACGATTGCCGCCCGGCGATGGCAACCGCAGGCAATCGTGCGAGCATCGCGCCGCGCTCGGCGATGCCTCCCCGTACCAATGCGGTTCGCAGATCTGATGCCACTTGTCGGCGCCCATGATGAGCACGTCGAAGCCAGCGGCGAGGTCTGCGAGCAATTGCACCTCGGTGACTTGCAAATCGAGCAACGGCGAGCCTTGAACGACCCGCTCAACCACGTGGCGACCCGGTCGTCCCATCGTGGATGCGTCACGGCTTTTTCCGAGGGGAACGGTGCTGAGCGACCAGACGACGACATCGAGGGAAACCGTTCGGCGGCAGCCTCGGAAATAGCGAGACGCGCCGTGGTCGGCGGGTTGAACGAGCCCGATATCCTCGTCGCAGCACGGACCGGAGACTACAACGTGGGCAGCGCCGGTGGCACGAGCGCTTCGACCCAGGTGGTGACAAGTGTTGCGGCCTGGCGCCATTGAGTTCGTCGACCAGGGCAATGAAGTCCTCAGTCGACGCCGATGCGCCGCCATACCGAGCGAGCCACTCGTGGAGCAGCGCCTCAAAGTTGGGCTGGCCGATTGTGCGACGAAGTGCTCCTCGACCGTGAGTGCCGGCGCACATAGACCGACGTGCCGAAGAGCTCGTCGGTGGACGCTGGTCTGAGCGGCCCAAACGATGCAGCACGTCGGCGGCGAGGCGGTCGAATGCGCTGAAGTCACCATCGGCCGACCACCACGTGTCGATCCACGTGGCAAAACCCTCGTTGAGCCAGATGTCGTCCCACTCGGCAGGCGAGAGATAGTCGCCGAACCACTGATGCGAAAGCTCATGCACGTGAATCTGACTCGAACCGTAGGTTTCGAGGTCGAACAAGTTGAGGGTTTGGTTCTCGAGCGCGAAGCCAAGGCGCTCGGGAACGACGACGTAGCCGTAGCTGTCGAGCGGGTACGGACCAACGAGCGCTTCGAGATCAAGAATCATGGTGTCGAGGTCGACTGAGTAGTCCGACACCAGCGGGTGCTTCGTCACTCTGATTGTGGGGACGCCCGAGCGTCCCGTCGTTTCGGTTACCTCGAACTCGCCAATGGCCAAAGCGAGAGAGATAGGGACATCGGATCCGCTGGCGCAAAGGTGAACGTGCTGCCGACCGGTTCGAGGAGCGGCCCGGGACCGACAGCGGTCAGCCCGTCGTCAACGGTGACGGCCATGGTGAAGGTCGCCTGATAGTCGGATGGTCGTTGACCGGAACCAGGTGGGTGCGCCTGTCGGCTCGGACACAACGAACGAACCCCAATCAGCTGGGGTCCAATCCAATGTGACACCGAGGCCAATGCCAGCGTCGAGTGTCGTTGGCTGACCCCGTAGGCGATTGTGATCACACCTGGCGCTGCCGTCGTGGGCGATGTTCACTTCGGTGGCTGATTGGGCGAAGTCGGCGTCGGCCCCGTTGAGCGTGACAGCAGAGACGGTCAGCTCGACGAGGTGTCGTATGAGAGGACGGCGAGGTTCGGGTCAGTCACGAGTGCGTCGATCGTCGCGACCGCAACAAACTGGTCGGCCGTCGTGCCGATGGCGAGGTCTGTAATGCTGGACATCTTGCCCGGCCGCTCCCGCGTCGGGGTAGAGCGGGTCGCCGACGCCGTGCGTCTGGTCGATCTCTAGGTCGACGGTCGGAGTCTGTACTCGACTCGGTGTCGTCGGGAGTTGTGGACGTCGGTGTCGTCGGCGCATTGGCTGGCGTCGACGTGGCGTCGTTGGTCGTGGGCCGCGACACCTCGTCGTCGGTAGATGACGAGCACGCGCGCCGTGGTGAGGCACAGTGCGAGGAGGTAGGTAAAACGGCGAACGGTCATGGACTCTCCGGGTTCGGGCACGCCAAGGAAGACCAGCCCAAGCGACAGTAGGTCGCGGCTGACAGGGTCATCGAAGGCCCGAAGCCGCGCTGTTCGTACAAGATGCTCCCCGTGAACGCCGGTCGCCCGAGCGAGCGTCACGAGTCCGATTGCGGCGCCGATGGCGGCGCCGCGAGCCGACGGGTTGAGTTCGGCGATAAGCGGCAGCGACGAAACGAAGACAAACTCGAATCCGGAGAAACGCCGTCGCCAAACCGATGAGGCCGAGGCCGATAGGTGGCGACGGGAAGATGGCGAGTGCGGAAATCGCGATGACCTGCACGGTCGTTCCGGCGAGCATCGAACGACGCTTGCCGACCTGATCCGTGAAGCGGGCGCTCAGGGTCGTCGCCGTCGCCTCGACGACACCAATACTGATGACCGCAAAGCCCACCGTCGACGGGCTGAAACCGTAGGTGTCCTCGAGCCAGAGTCCGTGGCCGACTACCACGTATTGACAACTGAGCGACACGGCGGCGACGGCAACGCTTGTGAGGACGACGGGACGCGTGAGTCGTAGCCTGCCGCCGGCCTGCGTCGAATGTCCGTCTGAGTCGGCGAGTGTCCGACGGACGCCGAGTGCGCCAGGGATGGCGGCGAGGCCAAGCACGGCAGGCGCGGCCCGCCAGTTGAGGTTGTCGATAAGTAGTCCGCAGATCGGTATGCCGACGATCGCCGCACCGGCCCAGGTGAGCTCGGTCATGCCAACGGCGCGGCCCCGCATCTCATACGTCACCTCGTGGCCAATCCACGAGTTCATGGCAATGTCGAACAAGACCTTCGCGAGCCCGAACGCCAAGCTACCGATCACAAAGGGCCACGCCCCGACACTGCTGAACAGAAGCGCCAGTACTGAGCAGAAGGCGCCGGTCCGCATCAGGCGTTCGGTGCCGCGCGTGTCGGCCAACTTGCCAACCAGCGGCGCCGACAAACCAGACAAGTCCCGCAGGGCCAGGAGGGCGCCGATGCCTTCGACCGAGAAACCGGTCCCCCGAGACAGGGCACCGAGGAACGAGTAGGGAAAGCGGTTCCCCGTATTGTTGAGGAAGCGCATGACGAGGATCCACGGCAGCGCCGTGCGCACGGCAGGGCGGAAATCGCTGAGGGGATGTCGAGGCACGAGTAGTTCTATCGTCATTTCTCGGCCATCCTGGGGCGGTGCCGACTGATGTCACTCGTGTCCTAACTGCGCTCCATCCTCCGGTGACTGTCGACGAGCTACACGTCACGGCCCAGTTCGAGCCGCTGGCTGAGCACCGGGGCAACCCGGGCTGGCTCCATGGGGGCTTGGCGGCGACCGTCCTCGATCACGTCTGCGCCCGCGCTGCGTCGGCGGCGTTGGGTGGTGATCGGGTGGTGACGGGCAAGCTCGACCTCCGCTATCGAGGTCCCGTCGACTTGGGTGCTGGACCCTACGAGGTCGTCGCCGGCGCGAGCCCGGCGAAGGGTCGGGTCGTAAAGGTGCGCGGGGCGATCATGGGGCCAAACGGCAAGCCACTCGTTACTGCCAACGCTCTTTGTGCGGCTCGAACCTGCTCGCTGAGCACGTCGAGACCAACGGCGCCGACCGTGAGTATGTCGGTGTGGAAGTCTTTGAGATCAAGCGGTTCGGATTCCAGCTCACGGCGGAGGTTCACAATTGCCTGCTCGCCGAGTTTGTACGAGATCGCCTGACCCGGCCAACCCATGTAGCGAGTCACCTCGCTCGCCGCGTCTGCCTCGCCAGCGAACGCCAGTGTCTGGAGCACGGAGACAGCCGTGTCGAAGTCCCAGTGCCCGCCGGGGTTGATCGGGCATCCTCGGGGATCGTCAGACCAAGATGGAGGCCAATGTCGATGACGGCGCGGCACGAGCGAAATAGCTGTGACGTAACGAGACCGATCTCGTAGTCAGGAAGTTCGAAATAGCCAAGCTCGCCCATGAGGCGCTCGGCGTAGAGGCCCACCCCTCGCCCGATCCAGGATGCCACACGAAGAGCTGGTGAAACTGTGAGAGCCGATCACTCAAGGTTCGAGCGAAACCAATTTGAAGGTGATGGCCGGGGAAGCCCTCGTGGTAGGCCGTAGTGACCTCGTCGTAGAGCGGAAAACTGGTACGCCCGTAGATCGGATACCAGACACAGCCCGGCCGACTGAAGTCGGCCGATGGGCCGGTGTAGTAGGCCGCCGTCGCACCACCTTCGGGCGGCGCCTTCACGGCAATGGTCCGGATTGCGTCCGGCACGTCGAAGTGGACCCCAGCCAGGTTCTCGAGCGCTGTTTGTTGGCGCTCCTGCATGGTTCGCAGAAAGTCGTCTACCCCGTGCGCAGCTCGGCTCGGATCGGTCTTCAGGAGCTCCATCACCTCGACCGTGGTCTTGGTCGAGTCGATCTGTCGGGTGAGTTCAGTAAGACGCTCGGTGAGGCTTGCGATCTCGGTCCATGCCCAATCGTAGGTAGCGCGCAGATCGAGTTCGGTGCCGAGGAAGCGCTTGACCTCAGCTGCGTATCGAGCCTCGCCGACGCCATCATCGTCTCGGGCGGCGGGGAACAACGTCTGTTCGAGCCAGTCGGTAGCCGTTGCGAATCCGGCCCGAGCGGTGGTGGCCGCGGCGTTCAACCGGGCGGTGATCTCGGGGTCACCAAGGTCGTAGTCGCGAACCAGTGCGGCGAGCGGCGAGTTCTCGCCTTCGTAGTTTCTGCCTTGTTCGATTGCGATTGCAACCTGGCGTTTGGCTGGTGGGAAACCGAGTTCGATGCCGAGTGCGAGTGACTGGAGGAAGCCATCGAGCGCAGCCGGCAGTGTCTCGAGAAGGTGGGCGATGGCCTCCCAGTCGGCATCGGTTTCTTTCTCACAGAGATCGAACCCCAGCCCGAATGACTGCCAGGGCGAAGCCAGGTTGTTGAGGTCCCACGTGTAGCGCTGGTCGTCGATTTCTTCAATGGCACTGGCGAGCTCATCGACGAGGACCAGTTTGGCCAATGCTTCATCGGCCGTCTCGGTGTCGCAACTGGCTGCAGTGTCGAGGAGTTCGGCGTAGGCCGCTCGAGCCTGGTCGTGTCCTGCGGGCGTGTAGTCGGGCCACCGGGCCGGTTGGCGAACGAAGCCAGCACCAACGGCGTCGAGTGGATTGATTTCGACCCAGCGTTCAACGGCGAGGTCGCTAATCGCGAAGATGTTGCTCATTCGGCTTGGACGTCCCTACGAAGAAAATGGCGAGCGCCGAACCAACGGCACCGCCAGTGCTGGAAAGTAGTAGATCTCCGATCGTATCTTCGTAGGTCAGTGAGAGGCCAGCGGTTCCTTGGAGTTGGACCAGGTACTCGGCCGCTTCCCACCAGATGATGGCCAGACCGCCGAACCCCCAGCCCAGCGACCACGCGTTGAGGCGGCCGATGCCAAGTCGCAGCAGAGCCAGCGTGACGCCACCCATCAGCAGTACCCAGTTGACGAAGTGCAGCACGTCGTCGGTTCGGTCGTAGGTGTTGTAAAAGTTGAGCGCATTGCCAAGCGTGTCGACGAGAAACGGGGCGACAACGAGCGCATCGACCAGATAGGGATAGTCAGATCGCGAGCCCCGAAGACGCCAAATCGCTGGCACGACAATGAGCGGCAGCAGATAAAACGGCGCCCGAAAGGCCATACCTTTGCCTTCGAACTGGGGAAGGTTGGGGAACGCAACGCTGAAGGCAATCGCCAGAACCAGACCAACGCGAACAATCCAGAGGATGCGGTGGTGGAGTGGGTTTGTCGGTGCTGCCATTTCTGGATCGTAACGGCCAGCGACCCTCCAGTCGGTGGATAGGGCCAGGGGGAAGGGGGCTGGCGGATAGGACGGAGCCTCGCAGCGGGCGTACACTCGTCGAATGCCTGAGTACCGCTCGAGAACCACCACCCACGGCCGCAACATGGCTGGCGCCCGCTCGCTTTGGCGAGCTACCGGCATGACGGACGATGACTTCGACAAACCGATCATCGCCATCGCCAACTCGTTTACCCAGTTCGTCCCTGGGCACGTGCACCTCAAGGACATGGGTCAACTCGTTGCCCGGCAGGTCGAGGCATCGGGCGGAGTGGCGAAAGAGTTCAACACGATCGCCGTGGACGACGGCATCGCGATGGGCCATGGGGGGATGCTCTACTCCCTGCCGTCTCGCGACCTCATCGCCGACTCGGTCGAATACATGGTGCAGGCCCATTGCGCCGATGCCATTGTGTGCATCTCCAATTGCGACAAGATCGCACCTGGCATGTTGATGGCGGCGCTCCGGCTCAATATCCCTGCCGTGTTCGTCTCGGGCGGTCCAATGGAGGCGGGCAAGACTCGCCTCGCCGGATCCGTTGTGAAGGTCGACCTCATCACGTCGATGATGTCCGCTGGTGACAAACGGGTGAGCGACGAGGACGTTGCGAGTATCGAACGATCGGCGTGCCCAACCTGCGGATCATGTTCTGGCATGTTCACTGCCAATTCAATGAACTGCCTCACCGAGGCTCTCGGACTCTCGCTGCCGGGGAACGGTTCGATGCTCGCTACCCACGCCGATCGCGAACAGTTGTTCCTCCGGGCCGGCACCACGATCGTCGACATCGCCAAGCGCTACTACGAAAAAAGGACGACGACTCGGTTCTGCCTCGCAACATTGCGTCGATTGGCGCCTTCAAAGCGCGATGGCGCTTGATATTGCGATGGGTGGCTCAACCAACACGGTGCTTCACATTCTGGCCGCTGCGCAGGAGGCCGGTCACGACTTCAGAATGGCCGACGTCGACATGATCAGCCGTAGCGTGCCAAACATCTGCAAGGTGTCGCCATCAACCGACAAGTTCCACATGGAAGACGTGCACCGGGCTGGCGGCATCATGGGCATCCTGGGTGAGCTCGACCGAGCCGGTCTCATCGATACGTCAATGCCTACCGTCCATTCCACCACGCTCGCTGCGGCACTCGACGAGTGGGACATCATGCAGGAGACCTGCCCGTCGGAAAACAAGACGTTCTTCCGTGCCGGGCCAGCAGGTATCCCCACGCAGACCGCATTCAGTCAGGCCACGCGCTGGGACGACCTCGATACTGATCGAGCTGAGGGGTGCATCCACTCTGTCGACCACGCCTACACCAAGGAAGGCGGCTTGGCGGTTCTCTACGGCAACATCGCCGTCGATGGTTGTGTGGTGAAGACGGCAGGCGTCGACCCCTCGATCTACAAGTTCTCGGGAACCGTCAAGGTCTTCGAGAGTCAGGAAGAGGCTATGGCCGGTGTCCTCGACGAAACGCGAGTCGTCGCTGGCGATGTCGTTGTCGTGCGCTACGAAGGGCCAAAGGGCGGGCCGGGGATGCAAGAGATGCTCTACCCGACCACCTACATAAAGAGTCGTGGTCTGGGAGCCGAGTGTGCGCTCTTAACCGACGGCCGCTTCTCGGGCGGCACATCGGGCCTCTCCATTGGTCATGCCTCACCCGAGGCCGCGGCCGGTGGTGCTATCGCACTGCTCGCCGACGGCGACATCATCGATATCGACATCGAGGCCCGCTCGATCAACGTACGGTTGTCCGACGCTGAGCTAGCGACCCGGCGCGTCGCCGAAGAAGGACGGGGCGCGGCTGCGTTTACGCCTCATGACCGCGACCGGCTCGTATCGCCGGCGCTTCAGGCCTACGCCGCGATGACGACGTCTGCCGACCGCGGAGCGGTCCGTGACATCACCCAACTCCAGCGATAGGGAACCGACCATGACCAGAACGATTGAATCCGTCGCTGTCCTCGGCTGCGGCACCATGGGCGCGGGTATTGCCGCAGCGAGCGCCGCTGCTGGCTGTCGTGTTCTCATGCTCGACCTCACCCGCGAGGCGGCCGAGAAAGGCGCCGAGCTGGTGGCCGAGGAAGACCGCCACCTCATCACCGTTGGGACGTTCGACGAAGATCTCGACCTCGTCGTCGACTACGACTGGATCTGCGAAGCGATTGTCGAAGACCTTGCGACGAAGCAGGAGCTTTTTGCCAAAGTCGAACCCATCCGACGTGACGGTTCGGTGATCAGCTCCAACACGTCGGGCATCCCCTTGAGCGCCTTGAGCGAGGGCGCATCCGATCGTTTCAAGGCAGACGTCGCGATCACGCACTTCTTCAACCCCGTCAAGGTCATGAAGCTCTTCGAGCTCGTGCCTGGCCAAGCAACGAGCGGTGAGGTCATTGAGGCCTTCTCGTGCTTTGGAACCGAGAAGCTGAGCAGAGGGGTGGTCGCGCGAAGGACACGGTCAATTTCATCGGCAATCGGATTGGCTGTTTCTTCATGTTGTCTGGGCTCCATCTGGCCAAGCCCTTCCTGCTGGCTGGTATGACCCAAGAAACGGTCGATGCCGTGCTCGGGCAGCCAGTCGGTCTTCCGCCGACGGGGCTCTACGGGCTCATCGACCTCATCGGCCTTGATGTCATGGAACTCGTTGGCAAGAATCTGGCGGTCAACCTTCCGGCCGACGACATTGGTCGGGCCTACACGGCGTTCCCCGAGGTCGAGCAGAAAATGCACGACCGGGGCCAGTTGGGCCGCAAGGTCGGCGGGGCTTTGCTCGGATGACGAAGCGTGACGACGGCTCACGGCTCAAGGAGACCTTTGACCTCCTCGCGCAGGAATGGCGCGAGGCGAAGGAGCCAGACGTCTCGGCCCTCCCGGCCGATCTTGTGCGGTGGTGTTCGACGACACGATTGAGGGTGAGTTGGCGTGGCAGGTGTTTGGCGGAACGCTCCGCTACGCCGCTGATCTGGTGCCCGAGATTGCTGACGATGTGGTCAACATCGATCGGGCCATTCGGTGGGGCTTCAACTGGGTCAAGGGTCCGTTCGAGATGCTCGACCATCTTGGTCCGGCCCGGGTGATCGAACGGATCGAGGCGGAGGGCGGCGACGTGCCAGCGATGCTGGCGGTGCTGCGTGATGCCGGTGTCGACGGGTTCTATCGCAACGATGGCAGTGAGTTCCTCGGGCTCGATGGGATGTATCACCCCGTCCCACCCGAGTAGCGCACCCGGGGTCCGACGCTTCCGTACTTCGTACTCCAAAGCGCGCGTTTGGGGTCTGACCCCAAGCGCGCAGTTTGGACAATCGCCGGGGTCGGCACAACGGGCCGAACTGGGCTAAACACTTCCCGTGCCCTTTGTTGATGTGAATGGAATCGAGATCTACTACGAGCGCTACGGCGCTGGCGTTCCGCTGCTAAATATCAGTGGTACCGGGAATGATCTCCGGCAGAGTCGACCCGATCTCTCGCCGCTCAACAAGTATTTCGACGTCGTCCACTACGACCAACGCGGTTTGGGTCAATCCTCGAAGCCGGACGTCGAGTACACGATGGCCGACTACGCCAACGATGCCGCTGGCCTGATGAAGGCGCTCGGATGGCAGCAAGCCCACGTCGTTGGCACAAGCTTCGGTGGCATGGTGGCCATGCATCTGGCTATTCGCCATAGCGACATGATCCCTTCAACTGGTGCTCAACTGCACCTCGCCGGGTGGCCTCTTGCCGTCATTTCCCCTTGATGAATTGGCGAAACTCGATGAGGAGGCGCGGATCGAGATGCGGCTCGGCTTGCTTGACAATCGTTGGGATCCGGGAGCCGATGACCCCATCCCGGGGTTGGGCAAGATCTACGACATCATGATCGAGCAGAGTCGCGCTACGAAGTCCGACGAGGTGCTAGCGGGCGAGCGACGACAGCTCGCGACTGGGAGCCGACCATGACGTGTCGCATCAACTTCACCACATCACGGTGCCCACGTTGGTCTGCGCGGGTGAGTTTGATGACTTAGCGCCGATCAAAATCAGCGAGGCACTGGCAGCCGGCATACCCAACGCCAAGCTGCGTGTCTTCCAGGGTGGCCACCTCTTCATGCTTCAGGACCGCACCGCGATGAAGGAAATCATCGAGTTTCTCGACGGGTAGATGGTGATTCCGACGCCATAGTCGGCATCGCAGAGAGCCGAAACGACTCCAGCGGACGAGTCAGCTAGTGACGGCGGCAAACGCCTCAGCGAGGATCGGACGGATTGCCTGCGGTGACTCGATCATCATCGTGTGCCCCGTCGCGGCGAGCAACACAAACGCTGAGCCCTCGATGGCAGCAGCGAGTGCTTGGCCCGGACTTGGCTGGTGTCATTTTGTCGCCGTCGCCGCGACTACCGTCGTCCTGCAGGTGACCCGGCTCGCGGCCGCCAACGCTCCTTCGTACGTCGAACACGCATGGAAGTCAGCGCTCAGCACACCAGGACGGGAGTTCTCGACCAGGGCGCGTGCTCCGCCGGTCATCCAGAGCCCCGGTGTTGGATTGTGGCCGATATGCGCTGGTTTGGCATGGCCCCAGGCGGCCATGAGAGCCGCAGCCCGAGGCAGGTCGTCGGCCGCGGCCTCAATGAGTTCGGGGTGCACCGGCATCGCTGTTGCTGTACCGAGGAGTACCAGAGCGGCCACGTCGTTGGGGTACCGGGCTGCGAGCTCGAGCCCGATGAACGTGCCCATCGAGTGACCGACGAATCGCACCCGGCCGAGTCCGGCGGCTCGCGATGTAGCGATGTAGCCACTCGGCCATGTCGCCGATGAAGGTGAGTGGCTCGCCCTCGCTGGCCCCGTGGCCTGGTAGGTCGACGGCGACGGCCCGGAAGCCGCGGTTGGCCAGGTAGCGGGTCTGAAGCGACCAGACCGATGCGTCCATACCGGCACCGTGGACGAGTAACACGACTGGCTTGTCGCCGGCTGGCACGACGCCGCCGGTCGCTGCGTGGACGGCGACGCCGTCAAGCGTGGTGATCATCGTTGGCTCGCCTTCAATGCGCGGGCGAGGTCGTCACAGATGTCGGCTGGGTCTTCGAGCCCCACCGACAGTCGGATCAGATCTTCGCTGATTCCTGCCGCCACGAGTTCGTCGGGCGTCATTTGACCGTGTGTCGTCGATCCGGGATGGATAACGAGCGTCTTCGCGTCGCCCACGTTGGCAAGGTGCGATGCGAGCTGGACCGCCTCGATGAACTTGCGGCCGGCCGCTCGGCCGCCCTTCACGCCGAAGGAGAGGATGGACCCGGCTCCCTTGGGATAGAGCCGCGCAGCGAGTTCGAAGTCGGGATGGTTCGGGTCTCTGGGATGCGAGATCCAGGAGACAGCGTCGTTGGCCTGGAGCATCGCCAGTACGGCGTCGGTGTTGGACACGTGGCGGTCCATTCGCAGGCTGAGCTGTCTCGACGCCCTGCAGGAGCTGGAACGCATTGACCGGGCTCATACACGCACCAAAGTCGCGGAGACCTTCGGCCCGTGCCCGCATGCCGAGCGCCGCGAGGCCGAACACCAACACCATCAAGCCCTCGTGCTGAGCGGGCTCCGCCCGCCCGAACACCCGGCCCTCACCGGCCCGAATGCCGATTGATCAGCAGTCTCCTAGCGCAACGCCATGTCCGCCGAGGAGCTTCGTGACCGAGTGGATGACGACGTCGGCGCCGTGCTCGATCGGTCGGATCAAGTATGGCGTCGAGAACGTCGAGTCGACGACCAGCGGAAGATCGTTGGCGTGTGCGACATCGGCGATGGCGCGGATGTCAAGGACCTCGATGCCAGGATTACCAAGCGTCTCGCCGTAAAGAATCCTGGTGTTTGGTTGGATCGCCGCGGCGAACGCCTCCGGGTCGCGGGGGTCGACGAACGTGGTCGTGATACCAAACCGCGGCAAGGTCAACGCCATCATGTTGTAGGAACCGCCGTAGAGGTTCTTCGACGCAACGATGTGGTCGCCCGCGCTCAGCAGGGAGGTGACGGCGAGGTGAAGGGCAGCAGTGCCGCTCGCCGTACATACTGCCCCAACCGCCCCTTCGAGCGCAGCAATCCGCTCTTCCAGGACGGCCACGGTCGGATTCGAGATGCGGCTGTAGATGTGGCCCGGTGCTTCGAGGTTGAAAAGGGCTGCAGCCTCATCGGTATCGGGGAAGTTGTACGACGTCGTGAAATAGATCGGGACCGCTCGGGCGCCCGTTGTCGGGTCGGGGCGCTGACCAGCATGCAAGCTAAGCGAGTCAAAGCGAAGGAAATCGGGTTCAACCATGGCGACGACGCTAGCCGATGGACGTCAGACTGGAGCCCGAAGACCAGCAACGGGTCGGTGGTCTACTGCTTGGCCCGCCACTCGGCCAAGTGCGCTGCTTCGGTTCCGATCTTGGTTGAGTCGCCATGGCCCGTGTGCACGACGGTCTCGGCCGGCAACGAGAACAAGCGTTGTTCGATGGAGTCGAGAATCAGGTCATAGCTTGAGAACGATCGACCCGTCGCCCCCGGCCCGCCATGGAAGAGCGTGTCGCCGGAGAAGACCATGCCGTGGCTGGGAACGTAGAGGCAACAGCCACCGGGGGAGTGCCCTGGGGTATGCAAAACGTTGAGTTCGTCTCCACCGATCGTCAGTGTTGTGCCGTCGGCGAGTGCGTCGTCGATGCGGCGATCGGGATAGACGACCTCCCACAACATCGCATCGTCCGGGTGAAGCAGGATTGGCGCTCCTGTTTCGTCGGCAAGCTCGGCCGCAGCGTTGATGTGATCGTTGTGTCCGTGGGTACAGACGATCGCTTTCAGCGAACGGCCATTGAGGCCAGCCAAAATCGCCCGGTGGTCGTGGGCCGCGTCGATCACGATGGCCTCGTTGTCGTCGCCCAGGATCCACACGTTGTTGTCGACCTCGAAGTCGCCCCCATCAAGAGAGAAGACGCCGGATGTGATGACATGGTCGAGACGAATCATTCGAGCAGTATGGCAGAGGATCGGGCTAGCGGGCGTTTGCCCGAACGGCGATATCGACCACGCGCAGCAGGGGGAGTTCGGCGGCCGCTGGTTCTACCTCGATCGCTCGATCGCGGACGACGGCCACCTTCGCCGACAGCTCGGGAGACATTGCTGAGCGCCAGCGTCGCCACCAGCCATCGTCTTTGGGAGCGTCAAGCGCTCGCCGCAACGGCTTGTCGTCGATAGGGACGAAGGCTGGTCGTTTCGCGGCCAGCAAGCGGGTTGCCTGCGCATGACCCGTCACCGCACCGTACTGGAAAAGGCTCAACAGATCGCTACAGCGGAACGTCGCCGTGGCGTGCGCCACGCCCAGCTCGATATCGACGGGAATGTCCGATAGGGCTTCGGCGGTGAGCCACCGTCCATCGTCGCTTAGTAACCAGCGACAGGCAACCGGCGAGATCGGCTCACCCAACATGGAGACCCGAACAAGATCAATTGGCTCGATCTGGTTGGGGTCAGACGCGTGAATCAGCCGGTCAAACTCTCCCGCGGGTGAGCCGAGATGCTCAATGACGGCGGCCGCCGCCGCCTTCGACTTGCCCATGGCCTCGATGAGATCTCGGCCAAAATGCGGTTGGAGTGTTGACGCCATACGTAGTCCGATCGGCCCATAGTTGCGAAGGTTTAGCGTTAGCGCAACAACGCGGGCCTACGCGGCGCCAACCTCCTCGGCTAGATCGTGACCACAGACCGGAGCACTTCACCGCGCTCCATCTTGTGGAACGCCGCCTCGACGTCATCGAGAGCGATGGTCTCGGACACGAAACCTTCGAGATTGAGGCGCCCCTGGAGATAGAGGTTGATGAGCATCGGGAAATCGCGATCGGGCAGGCAGTCGCCGTACCAGCTTGATTTGAGTGTGCCGCCACGTCCGAACACCTCGATGAACGGAAGCTCGATTGTCATCGACGGATTGGGCACGCCAACGAGTACGACGGTGCCAGCGAGATCTCGGGCGTAAAAGGCTTGTTCGTACGTCTGTGGCAGGCCTATTGCTTCGATAGCGACGTCGACACCGTTGCCGTCGGTCAGCTCGCGGATGCGCTCAACCGCATCTTCCTTCGTTGAGTTGATGACATGGGTTGCGCCGAATTCCTTGGCGAGTTCGAGCTTCCGGTCGTCGATATCAACGGCGATGATCGTGGTGGCCCCAGCGATCCGCGATCCTTCCAATGCGGCGTTGCCGACGCCGCCACAACCGAAGACCGCTACGGAGTCACCGCGGCTCACCTGGCCAGTGTTGATCGCGGCCCCAATGCCAGCCATGACGCCGCAACCGAGGAGGCCGGCTACTTCAGGTTTCGCGGCCGGGTCGACTTTCGTGCATTGACCGGCCGCAACCAATGTTTTGTCACAAAATGCGCCAATACCGAGAGCAGGTGAGAGCTCGGTGCCATCGAGGAGGGTCATTTTCTGCGTGGCGTTGTGCGTTGAGAAGCAGTATTGCGGCTTGCCTTTGAGGCACGAACGGCAGTTGCCGCAAACAGCTCGCCAGTTGAGGATCACGAAGTCGCCAGGTGCGACGTTGGTGACATCGGGGCCAACCGACTCGACGATGCCAGCGGCCTCGTGGCCAAGCAGGAAAGGAAACTCGTCGTTGATGCCGCCCTCGCGGTAGTGCAGGTCGGTGTGGCACACGCCGCACGCCTGGATCGCGACGACGGCCTCGCCTGGCCCGACGTCGGGAATGATGATTGTCTCGACGGAGACTGGCTCGCCTTTGGCTCGAGCAATTACACCGCGTACTTCTTGTGGCATCGGGGCCCTCTTTCGTTTGTTGACCTGCTCGAAACTAGTCCGTCGACATGCTCGCTGCGTTATCGCCGGTCACTCTCGGCGGGGCCGAGTAGTGCGTCGGTCAGCTCGGTCAAAGAACCAAAACGAAGATCGGGAGAAAAGTCGGATTGGTCGGCGGTTACGAGTTGCCCGGCTGGGTCGAGGTGGCGATCAATGAAGCAGGTGAGGAAGCCGGTGGATTTGGCCGGTCGAAGGTCTTGGTCGATTTGATTGGCGATATGGAGGTGGCGACTGCGGGCGATGTTTCGTTGATCGATGATCTTGGCGACCGCCTCAAAGTGCCGCGGTGATGGCTTGTAGGCGCCAACCGCCTCGGCCGTAACGGTGACGGTAAATTCGAGTCCGAGGAGATCGGTGCTTTGGCGCAATGACACCTCGTCGCCGTTGCTGGCAACGATCACGGGGAAGGTTGTAAGTAGGCGACGGAGCGACTCGGCCGCATCGCTGAACGGGAGCCAACGGCCGACCGAACGGCTCAAGACGTGGGCCTCGACGTCGGTTACTGGTTGTTGGAGTTCTTCGCCTACCCGCCGCATCGTCTCGGCCAAGACCTCGGTGTATTGGCGGAACGGCCGCTCGTCCTGCACGCGTCGTTCCTGGGCCGTAAAGAGGAGACGAGCTCTGGGTCAGTCAGAGCGACCCGGTTGCGGCCGGCCCACGGACGAAGCGCCGCAGCAATGCCTTTCTCCCAGTCGATAAGGGTCCTGTAGATGTCCGTACTGAGCGATTCGATTTGCGTAAGGTCGATCATGATGCTGTGGCGCTAGCCACCCTCGGTCGTTTGGCCGACGATGCTAGTCGCGGATGCCCTGAGTCACGAGACTTCCCAAACCACGTTGACGCCCGACTGATCGCTCGGTAGCCTGCACCCAATGTCACGAATCGCCGCACACCTCGTAGTAGTACTCACGTAGCGCACGCTACGACATAGCAGTGTGCGCAGAAGCCTTCCCTCCGGGGAGGCTTTCCAATTTTCCGAGCAGAATCAAACCGCCAACTTTACGACACGGAGCCAGTTCATGGGATCCCAGCAGTCTGACAACACATCGCCCCTGCGCATCAACGGCGCTCAGGCGCTCATCAAAAGCCTTGAGATGGAAGGCGTTGAGGTCGTATTCGGCTACCCCGGCGGCGCAATCTTGCCTGTCTATGACCCAATCCTCGACGCCAAGCTGGTGCATATCCTCGCCCGCCACGAGCAGGGAGCGGGCCACATGGCCGAAGGCTATGCGCACGCAACTGGCCGACCCGGCGTCTGCATCGTGACCTCGGGCCCGCGGCGACCAATGTCGTGACTCCGCTCGCCGATGCCTATCTCGATTCAGTGCCCATGGTCTGCATCACGGGTCAGGTTGGGCTCTCGGCAATCGGCACCGACGCCTTCCAAGAAGTCGATACGACCGGCATCACTCGGTCGATAACCAAGCACAACTACCTCGTCACTGAGGCGAAGGACATCCCTCGGGTCGTTCGTGAGGCGTTCCACATCGCCACGACGGGTCGCCCCGGTCCGGTGTTGATCGACATCCCAAAGAACATTGTCGACGCCAGCAACCCGGACGCCTACTTCGACTGGTACTGGCCCGACACAATCGACCTGCCCGGCTACGAGCCCGAGATCACCCCATCGGCCGAGTCGATTTCGTCGGCTATCGACCTCATGCTCGGCGCCGAGCGCCCCATTCTCTACGTTGGTGGCGGTGTCCTCAAGGCCCGCGGCGCCGACATCCTCCTCGAACTGGCGGAACTCACCAACACCCCGGTTGTCACCACGCTCATGGCTCGGGGCGCCTTCCCCGACTCGCATGAACTGTGTCTCGGCATGCCGGGAATGCACGGCAACTACACCGCCATCACGGCGATCCAGAAGAGCGATCTCCTCATCGCTATGGGGGCCCGTTTCGACGATCGGGTGACCGGCAAGGTGGGGACGTTCGCGCCCGATGCCAAGGTCATCCACGTCGACATCGATCCCGCCGAGCACGGGAAGGTGCGCTTTCCCGAGTCGTCGGTTGTCGGCGACTGCCGCATCGCGATGGAACTCATGGTTGACGAGCTCAAGAAACGCGGAGCGCCCGAGGCTCTCGCCGATCACACCCCGTGGCGCCAGACGGTGTCGGGGTGGCAAGAAAACTTCCCTGTCACCTACGAACAGTCGAAGCCGGGCGAGCTGCTGAAGCCACAGTACGTGCTCGAACGACTGCGTGATCTCTCACCCCGCGACACCATCGTGGCGTCAGGGGTGGGGCAACACCAGATGTTCGCCAGCCAGTACTGGACATTCGACACGCCATACACCTGGATTAACTCCGGCGGACTGGGCACGATGGGCTTCTCGATTCCGGCAGCCATTGGGGCCCAAGCCGGGATGCCGGGCCGCACCGTCTGGGCGATTGACGGTGATGGCTGCTTCCAAATGACCGCCCAGGAACTCGTCACCGCGGCGGTCAATAAGATCCCGGTCAAGATCGCGTTGCTCAACAACGCCTACCTCGGCATGGTTCGCCAGTGGCAAGAGATGTTCTACGAAGACCGCTACTCATCGGTCTACCTGAGCCACGACATGCCGGATTACGTCAAGTGGTCAGAGGCCATGGGCTGTGTTGCGTTCCGGGTCGAAGACATGGATGAGGTCGACGACATCATCATCAAGGCCAACGGCATCACCGACCGGCCCGTCGTTATCGACTTCCGGTGTGTTGATAGTGAAAACGTGTTCCCCATGGTCACCGCCGGTGGATCAAACGACGACGTCATGGTGGCGCCATCCCAGCAAGCCAAGCTCGAACAACTCCGCGGAGCAGCGAAATGAACCGTCGAAGCGAAGACTTCGCCAACCACACCCTGACCGTTCTGGTCGAAAACAAGGCGGGCGTCCTCGCTCGCGTTGCCGACCTGTTTGCCCGGCGCGGCTACAACATTGTGTCGCTCGCCGTCGCGCCAACCGGTGACGTCGCCTTTAGTCGAATCACCATCGTGGTCGACGTCGAGTCTGCACCGCTCGAGCAGATTGTGAAGCAGCTGTTCAAGCTGATCAACGTGATCGAAATCATTGAGCTGCCGGCTGACAAGTCGATCGAACGCGAATTGCTCATGGCGACCGTCACGGTGTCGGCGGCCGATCACGATTCGTTCATCGACCTGTTGGCTCGCTACAACGCAACGGTTGTCGGCGACGCGGCCGAGCTCATGACCGTCAGTATGGAAAGTAGCCCGGTCCTCGTGAGCGAATTCGAACGAGAGCTCGAGCGGTACACCATTGCCGATCTACAACGATCGGGTGCGATTGCCTTGGCCAAGACCGGCCAGGACGTAAACCGGGTCTCGATCTGACCGACCCGCTGATTCCGGCCGGTCCAACTGACGGTCTTTCCCTAGCTAGCTGTTATCGTTTCTGCCGCATCAACCCATTACAGGAGTCAATATCCCGTGGCCAACATTTACTACGAAGCCGACGCTGATCGTTCCCTGATCGCGAACCGTAAGGTGGCCATTCTTGGCTACGGATCACAGGGCCACGCTCATGCCCTCAACCTAAAGGAATCCGGCGTTGACGTGCGCGTCGGCCTTCGAGACGGAAGCTCCTCGGTGGCCAAGGCGCAAGAGGCCGGACTTCGCGTGCTGCCCATCGCCGAGGCCGTCGCCGAGGCAGACGTCATCATGATGCTCATGCCTGACACCGAAATGGGTGCCATCTACACCGAGTCGGTCGAGCCCAACCTGAACGATGGCGATGCGTTGTTCTTCGCCCATGGGTTCAATGTTCGCTTCGATCTCATCGCCACCCGCCAACGTTGACGTATGCATGGTCGCCCCGAAGGGTCCTGGACACCTCGTGCGCCGCACCTATGTCGAAGGTGGCGGTGTCCCCGCCCTCATCGCAGTTGAAAACGATGCAACCGGTAACGCCAAAGGCCTTGCCTTGGCCTACGCCGATGCGATCGGCGGCACCCGCTGGTGTAATCGAAACCACGTTCACCGAGGAGACCGAGACCGACCTGTTTGGCGAGCAGGCTGTGCTCTGTGGTGGAACCACGGCACTGGTGCAGGCCGGATTCGAAACCCTCATCGAAGCGGGCTATCAGCCAGAGGTCGCCTACTTCGAGTGCCTCCATGAGCTCAAGCTCATCGTCGACCTCATGTACGAAGAGGGCATCGCAGGCATGCGCTATTCGGTGTCCGACACCGCCGAATACGGCGATCTGGTAAGTGGCCCTCGTGTTATCAACGCTGACGTGAAGGCAACCATGAAGGGTGTCCTCACCGACATTCAGGACGGCACCTTTGCCAAGAATTGGGTCAACGAGAGCCGCTCGGGCCGGGAAAACTTCCACCGCCTCGAACAGGCCGGTCACGACCACCCGATCGAGATCGTTGGTCAAGAACTCCGCTCGATGATGCCGTGGATTTCGGCTGGCAAGGCCAGCGTTCGCGACACCTCGGGTGGCCAGGGCTAGTTCATTCGGCTCAGCTGCAAAACTGACTGCTTAAGAAGTCGTCGTGCGCCGCCGAAAGGTAGGTGTGCGACGACTTCTGACGTTTTCCTTTGTACTGGCTGCTCTGGCTACGGCCTGTGGCGGTGCCGCCGATCCCCAGATCGTCGATGTCGCCAAGGGCGAGGAGACGCCGAACTCGCTGGCGTTCGCGGTCGAGACGACGGAACCGGTCGCTGATGCGGCTAGCGCTACGCCGGCCGAGATCGCTCTCTTTGCGTGCAGCGATGCGCTTGTCGCCTACCTAGCCGAGAATCCCTACGAAACGCAGGACGATATCTTGGCGATTCAGGACGATCTCCGTTCGAGCGACAACCCGCTCCAGGCTGCGTGTCACGACCTTGATGACCTCGAGAGTCTTGGCCTCACCGAGCAAGACCTGACCAATCACATGTTGTCGCAAGTGCCGCCCGATGCGCTCCCGGCACTACTGCAACTTTCGTCATCGTTCATGAGCTAGGGCCCGCTGGGGTCGACTACCCCGCGATGGGCCGGGCGCCCTCAGTTGAGCGAAGTCCGAGCAATCGGAGTGCCGTGTCGTAGCCAGGATCGGCTTCGAGATCCTCGACCCGGTGGATGAGGGCAAGTTTCGTGCGGCGACGGAAGAAGTCTTCGGCCGTGACGATGAGCTCGCGTTCGGCCATCACCACAAGCTCGGCTCGGAGAATGTCGCTGTCGACGAAGGCCTCGACGGCCAGGAGTGGGTCGGTGTCGATCGTGTCGAGGACGGCGTTGGCCGCCACGCCATGGCGTCGCCAAAGCAACTCGGCCATGGAGGTTGCCTGCTCGACACGCGGTGTCCGGTGCAAGCCGTGGACTTCGGCGCGGCGCATGAACTGTTGACGTTCTTCCTCTGGTGGTTCGCCGTACCAGTCGTCGGACGCCGGGCCGGGCGCCATATCGAAGCCCTCGAACTCGTCGATGACTTCCTCGCCGATATTGATGCAATCCGTGAGCTTGCCGCCGAATATCGACACGATCCGCCTTTTCGCGTCGACCTCGATCTCGTGCTTGCGTGAGAGGCTGGTCCAGTCGATGTCCTCGCGGTCGTCGCCGTCGTTTTCCACGACGAGCGGCCGAACCCCGCACCGCTCAGAGATGATGTCGGCTTCGGTGAGCGGAGATTCGAGGTCGAGTCGGAGGTTGATCTGCGCGAGGAGAAAGGCTCGGTCCTCGGGAGTGACGCCTTCTCCGGGATCGTCGGTGCGGGTATCGGTGGTGCCGATGACCGATCGGTTGGCCATTGGAATCACATAAAACAGGCGCTGGGTCTCGTCGAAGAAGGCGAGGACCCGGTCACCGTCGGTCAGCTTTGGCACCACGATATGGATGCCCTTCGAGTAGACGACTCGGCTCTTTGTCTGGAGGTCGAGTTGGTCATTGAACGAATCGACGAACGGACCAGCCGCATTGACGATGGCGTTGGCCACGATCTGATGCTTGGTGGCGGTCGGCGTGTCGATGAGGTCGAGCGTCCAGGTCCCGCCGTTGGCTTCGTCCCAGTGGGCGTCGGTGGCCCGCACGTAGTTGAGTGCGACTGCGCCTGCGTCGATTGCACTGCGCACGAACGTCCACACGAGGCGGGCGTCGTTGTCTTTGAGGTAGCCGTCGCGGTAGTCGATGGCACCCGACGCGGTCTCGGTGTTGATGACAGGTTCAAGCTTCTTGATTGTCTTTGGAC
This sequence comes from Acidimicrobiales bacterium, assembly GCA_041394345.1. Taxonomy (GTDB): domain Bacteria; phylum Actinomycetota; class Acidimicrobiia; order Acidimicrobiales; family SZUA-35; genus JBBKWJ01. The sequence continues at coordinate 126,532 of JAWKIN010000001.1, forward strand.
GGTAGTAACCCGGTCGCTTGGTGGCGAAGAGACCGAGCCCCCAGTAGCCAACTGTGCCGAGGGCTGCGAGCCAGTTGGGGAACGGGGAGGTCTTGTCGAGCGTCGCAAGGAAGCTCACTTCGCTGATCACGGTCGGATAGGCCTTCATGAGCCTGTTTCGTGATCGACAGAGCTTGAACACGAACGGAATCTCGTAGTTCTCGAGATACTTGAATCCACCCCACACAAGGTTTGATGATTCCTGGCTGGTCATCGACGCAAAGTCGTTGGCGTCGATGAGGGCAACGGACAGACCCCTGGCCGATAGCGCGGCGGCCGACGAGGCGCCGTTGATGCCCCCACCGACCACGACGACATCGAACTGTTGGGACGAGAGCGCCTCGAGGCGTTGTGCTCGAGAGCGGGAAGCGGGGTTACCCATCGACGGTACGGTAGCAGTCGGGGGTGATCGGCCCTACGACTCGGCGCGTACGCAGGTACTTGTTCCCGAATCCTGCAGGGTGCTTTCGGGTGTGGCCGGGAGGAACTCCCAGCTGTACTCGCCGGGCAAAAGGGTGAGGCGGAGAACGCCGAACGACTCACTGTTTCTGACCTCGGAGCCCGCGAGCGGCTCGGCCGCAAAATCGGTTAGTGGCGCACCGCCCGTGCCGACGGTGAAGTTGCGAATTCCGTTGTCGACGGGTTGACCATCCGGGCCGAGACGGGCGAAGCGCTCGTAGTGGTGTGAATTGCCGACAAGTAGAACGTCGGTCTTGGCGTTGTAGAGCAGGTCGTACATCGGTCCGAGCTTGCCGATGCCGTCGTAGTTTGGCGACGAGGTGAACCGGGGGTGTTGCCAGAGGGCGATACGGCAGAGATCGGGTGCCGACTCGAGTGTTTGCTTCAAGAAGGCGTACTGCGCCGAGTCCTCGCCGCAGCCGCCGGCCTCGTCGCAGTTTGAGTTGAGGCCGATGATCTGCCAGCCATTGGTCTCGAAAGCAAACCAGCCTTCACCCGGTGCGCCTGCGGCCTACCGAAGACCCTGAAAGAACTCGGTGGCGGCGGGTGTTCGATAGTCGTTGTCGCCAGGGACGGCATGGAAGCGGTCGATGTCGTCGCCATAGAGCGGGGTGAAGCAGTTGGCGAAGTTTTCGGCTGAGCCGTCGGGGTAGGCGGCGTCGCCGACGAACAGGATGTCATCGACGTATTGCTCCACCACCGCCTCCACGCTCGCGTCGCGGCCTCGACAGTCTGCGGCGTCGCCGAACGCCAAGAAGCTGACCGGTTCGGGTACGGCCGTCGTGGCGGTCGCATTGGTGCCGTTGTCACCAGCGGGAACAACGGCCGACTCACCATCATCGCCCAGGTAGCTTCCCGCCGTGCCGCTACAAGCGCTCAACACCAGGGCCATCGCGGCGAACACAGGGAAGGGGCCAGATTGACGCATTTGGTTGATGCTAGACGGTGGTTCCGCAGCGGAGGTGGCACGGGTCGGTCGGGCGTGCTATCTACAGTGCAGGCCGGAGAACCTCTGTCTCCGACGAACTTGGGAGGCCCTCATGGGCGAGCTAGTCAATCTGCAGGCCAGCGATGTCGATGGTGTCGCCATCATCCGGCTTGATCGGCCGAAGGTAAGCACGCTCAACAGCCAGGTCGGCGAGGAGCTTCTCGCTGTCGTCGAGGAGATCAGGGCACGGGACGACGTTCGCGCCGTTGTTGTGTGGGGTGGGAGCGGATCTTTGCCGCCGGCGCCGATGTTGCAGCGTTCCCAATCGACACCGACGACCGGGATCCTTCCGCTTTCGCTCGCGGTGTTGAATGACGCCAACTTTGCGCTCGAGAATCTCCCCAGGTGACTATCTCGGCCGTCAACGGCTACGCACTGGGCGGTGGGTGCGAGCTCTCGATGAGCACCGACTTCCGTATTTGCGGTGAGAGCGCCGTGTTCGGCCAGCCCGAAATCTTGCTTGGCATCATTCCGGGTGCTGGTGGTACGCAGCGGCTTACCCGCCTCGTTGGTGTGACAAAGTCGAAAGAAATCAGCTACACGGGGCGTCAGGTCATGGCCGACGAGGCCCTCGCCGTGGGCTTGTGTCTGAGGTAGTCGCTGATGATCAGGTGCTCGCCCGATCGGTCGAGCTCGCGGGGAGCAGTACGCCAAGGGTCCTGCCGCCACGGCCAATGTCAAGAAGGCGATCATGGATGGCCTTCACCTTCCGATCAAGGAGGCAATCGCGGTCGAGACCCGCGAGTTCGTCGCCGCGTTCCGCACCGACGATGCCGCCATAGGAATCAAAGCTTCCTCGCCGTTGGGCCGGGCAAGGCCGAGTTCACCGGCAAGTGAGCGATCTCCCCGTGTTTCCACCCGAAGGCGACCTCGGCGAGATCCTCATCGACGACGCGACACTTCAGGCGCGAGTCCGTGAGATCGGTGCGTCCATCGGTCGCGATCTTCGTGGTGAAGTGCCGCTCCTCATTGCCATTCTGAAGGGCTCGGTCGTGTTTGTGGCCGATCTCATGCGCGCCATCGAGGGTCCAGTCGAGATCGACTTCATGGCGGTGTCGTCCTATGGCAACAACACCAAGTCGAGCGGCATTGTCAAGATCGTGAAGGACCTCGACCAAAGTGTCTCCGGACGCCACGTCATTCTGGTCGAGGACATCATCGATTCGGGGCTCACGATGCAGTTCCTGCTCGATCATATTTCGGCTCCAGTCACCGGCTTCGGTGCGGACGTGTTCGTTGCTGGTGCGAGAAGGCCGGCAGGCCGAAGGCGTTCGCGTCGACTACACGGGGTTCGATGTTCCTGGTGACCCGTTTGTGATTGGCTACGGACTCGATGTTGCCCAGCGCTACCGCAACTTGCCCTACATCGGCGTCTATACCGGCTCGTAGCGCTGCGCCGCCCGCTTCGCCCCACCCCTTAACTTCGCGTAGTCCTTAACTTCGCGTAGTCCGACCAAGCGAAGTTAAGCGGGTGGCGGGCGTGGCGTGGTCCGGCGATCAGCGCAAACGTGTGATCTTGGTCGGGTCGCGGTCGTCGCGAAACGAATTCTTGTAATTCCCGGTTGGATTAGTCGGAAATTGCCATCTACCGTGCGTACTCCACGAACGTGCAGGAGCGCATCATGACTGAACAGACACTTGGGTTTGAGACCCGCCAGATCCACGCCGGCCAAAGAGCCCGACTCGGCGACGGGCTCGCGAGCAGTACCGATTTATCAAACGACGGCCTATCAGTTCAAAGACTCGGCCCATGCGGCGAACCTCTTCGCCCTTGGCGAGCCGGGCAATATCTACACCCGAATCATGAACCCGACCCAAGGCGTGCTCGAGACCCGCCTGGCGTCGCTTGAAGGCGGCCTTTCCTCGACGGCAGCAGGCGTTCCTGGCGCCCTCGTCGTGGCATCCGGCCAAGCGGCCGAGACGCTGGCAATTCTCAACATCGCCGAAGCAGGCGACCATGTGGTCGCGTCGGCCGCCCTCTACGGCGGTAGCTACAACCTGCTTCACTACACATTGCCGAAATACGGGATTACGACCACGTTCGTCGAGAACCCCGACGACCCGGCGCAGTGGGCAGCCGCCGTCCAGCCAAACACCAAGCTGTTTTATGGCGAATCAATCGGCAATCCCAAGAACAATGTCCTCGATATTGCTGCGGTTGCCGCCGTAGCCCACGACGCTGGCGTGCCGCTTGTCATCGACAATACGGTCGCGACGCCCTACCTCATCCGGCCGCTCGAATGGGGCGCCGACATCGTCGTCCACTCGGCCACAAAGTTCATCGGTGGACACGGCACCTCGATCGCTGGTGCGATCATCGACGGCGGATCGTTCGACTTCGGCGATGCCGAAAAATACCCGAACTACAACCAGCCAGATCCGAGCTACAACGGGCTGACCTACTGGCCAATGCTCGGGCACGGTGCGTTCATTGCCAAGGCCCGAGTCCAGCTGCTTCGCGACCTCGGGCCTGCGATCAGCCCGTTCAACGCCTTCCAAATCATTCAAGGCGTTGAAACGCTCTCACTCCGAATGGAGCGACACGTAACCAATGCCCAGACGGTGGCCGAGTGGCTCGTCGATCGGCCCGAGGTTGAATCGGTCAACTTTGCCGGCCTCGCCGACTCGCCGTGGCACGAAGTAGCCAAGCGATACACGAGTGGCCGTGGCTTTGGCTCGGTGCCAGCCTTCGTGCTCAAGGGCGGCCGAGAGGCAGGCGTCAAGTTTGTCGAAGCGCTCGAATTGCATAGCCATGTTGCCAACATCGGTGATGTGCGGTCGCTCGTCATCCATCCGGGTTCAACCACTCACAGCCAGTTGAGTGAGGACGAGCAGCGATCGGCCGGCGTTGAGCCAGGACTTATCCGACTCAGCGTCGGTCTCGAAACCATCGGCGACATCATCGCCGACCTCGAAAAGGGTTTCGCTGCCATCGGCTAGGCTGTCAGTTCCCGTGCCATCAGCACGGGCCGTTCTCAACCTGTAGGAGCACCAATGCCTGTATGCCCAGAAGCCGATGGATCGAGCGCCCGCCAAACAAAGTTCGATGGCGAGTTCCCGATGTGCATCGACGTGACCAAGCAGTACACGGCCGAGATCGTGACGAGTATGGGCACGATGGTGGCGGTCCTCGATCCGGCTGGCGCCCCGAAGACGGTAAACAACTTCGTAGCGCTGGCGCGCTATCACTACTACGACAGCCTGATTTTCCACCGGGTGATTCAGGGCTTTGTGCTTCAGGGCGGCTGCCCTGAGGGTTCGGGCCGTGGCGGACCCGGCTACCGCTTTGCCGACGAACTGCCAAAGCCCGGCCGCTACGAACTCGGATCGCTGGCCATGGCCAACGCCGGGCCAAACACGAACGGGAGTCAGTTTTTCGTCATCAGCGGTCCGAGCGGCATGGGTCTGCCGCCCGCATATTCGTTGTTCGGGAAGGTAATCAAGGGTCTCGATGTTGTTGATGCCATCGAGAAGGTCCCAACTGGGATGGGCGATCGTCCGAAGACCGACGTGGTCATCGAGTCGATCACGATTACTGAAAGCGAGTAAAGCCAATGGCTGAAGGCACCAATCTTGAAGGACTCCGTGAGCGACTGACCGAACTTCAGTTCCAGGTCACCCAAAACGCGGCAACTGAGCGCGCATTCTCCGGTGACCTGTGGGACGTCTGGGACGATGGCACGTACCACTGCGTGGTGTGCGATCAGCTGTTGTTCGACTCGTCAACCAAGTTCGATGCGGGCTGCGGTTGGCCGAGCTTTAGCGAAGCGATCTCCGCTGGCGCTATTACCGAAAAGCGTGACGTCAGCCATGGCATGGTTCGCGTCGAGACGGTCTGTTCGGGCTGTGGCGCTCACCTTGGTCACGTGTTCCCTGATGGGCCGACCGACACCGGGTTGCGTTACTGCATGAACTCCGCGTCGCTTCGCCTCGCCCCGGCGGAGAGCTGACTCACACTCCTTAACTTCGCGTAGTCGGACTACGCGAAGTTAAGGGTGGCGGGTGGTCGAGATTCCTCTCGACTGATTGGGTAATTCCTGAGTCGTTCGGCCAATCTTCTGCGAGGATGCAGGACGTATTTGTCGTCCTCTCCTCAGGAGTGATCCATGGCCAAGAGCCGAGTTTCTGCCCGCGTTTCTGCAATCGCCCCATCCGCCACGTTGGCCGTCGATGCGAAGGCGAAGGCACTCAAGGCAGCAGGCGAGCCGGTCATCGGATTTGGGGCAGGCGAACCTGACTTCCCAACGCCCGACTACATCGTCGAGGCCGCTGTGGCGGCCTGCCGCACTCCGAAGAGCCATAAGTATTCCCCCGCCGCGGGCCAGCCCGACCTCAAAGCCGCAATTGCGGCGAAGACCCTCCGGGATTCTGGGTATGAGGTCGACCCATCGCAGGTTGTCGTCACCGTCGGCGGTAAGCACGCTGTCTACAACGCTCGCAGGTCTGATCGACCCAGGCGATGAAGTGCTGATCCCGGCACCGTACTGGACCACCTATCCCGAACCAGTCCGGCTTGCCGGTGGCGTCCCCGTCACCGTAATGACCTCGATCCACACTGGCTTTCGGGCGTCGGTCGAACAGCTCGAAGCGGCCCGCACCGAGCAAACCAAGGCACTCGTATTCGTGAGCCCGTCCAATCCATCGGGCGCCGTCTACTCCAAGGAAGAGATCATCGCTATCGGCGAATGGGCTCTCGAACACGGCATCTGGGTGGTCACCGACGAGATCTACGAGCACCTCACCTACGACGACAACACATTTTTCTCGATGCCAGCCCTTGTGCCTGGTCTCGCTGACACGTGCATCGTGCTCAATGGCGTGGCCAAGACCTACGCCATGACCGGCTGGCGCGTCGGCTGGCTCATCGCCCCGCCCGACATGGCCAAGGGACTCGGCTCGCTCCAGTCACACCAAACCTCCAACGTCGACAACGTGGCCCAGGCCGCAGCCCTAGCCGCAGTCTCTGGCCCGCTCGATGCGGTCCATATGATGCGCGAAGCGTTCGATCGTCGTCGCCGGATCATGCATCAGATCCTGTCCGACATCGATGGCGTCGAGTGCTTGGCTCCGCAGGGCGCGTTCTACGCCTACCCATCGTTCGAAGGCATCATGGGCCGTACGCTCCGCGGTGTCACGATCGAGTCCACCGTCCAGCTGGCCGACCTCATTCTCGAACAGGCCAACGTCGCGTTTGTGCCAGGCGAGGCCTTCGGGACGCCGGGCTATGCCCGATTCTCGTTCGCGATGGGCGACGACGACATGGTCGAAGGTCTCACCCGAATCGCTACGTTCCTCGCTGAGGGCTGAGATGCCAACACTGCCGTTCGGGTCGTGGCCGTCGCCGATTAGCGCTTCTCTCGTTGCCTCGGGGACCGTTGGACTCGAATCAGTTGCGGTGCGTGGCGACGAACTCTTCTGGTCCGAGCGTCGACCGACCGAGGATGGTCGTGTCGCACTTGTCCGTTCGGATGCTGACGGAGTGCAAAGCGATGTCCTCCCGCCCGGATTCAGTGCTCGTTCTCGCGTTCACGAGTATGGCGGCGGCGCGTGGTGGCTGGGCCATCGTGCGAGCTACTTCGTGAACTGGGACGATCAGCGCATCTACCGGGTCCATCCCGACGGGGCCGACCCCGAGCCACTCACGCCCGAACCGCCACATCGCCATGCCTGGAGGTTCGCTGACGGCATCGAGAGCGCCGATGGTCGCTGGGTTATCTGTGTCCGCGAAGATCACACCGAGCGACCAGGTCGCGAGACCAACGAACCGATCAACGAGATCGTGGCGGTTGCGACTGACGGCAACGGTGAGCCTGTCGTGCTGGCTGGTAACGCCGATTTTGTCGCGGCCCCTCGACTATCCCCTGATGGTCGGTGGCTTAGCTGGGTCCGGTGGAATCACCCCCAGATGCCGTGGGACGGGACCGAACTGTGTGCCGCTCCCATCTTTGATGGTCCCCGCCTCGGGAATGTCCAGGTAGTCGCCGGAAACCCAAACGAATCAGTGATTGGGCCGGGTTGGCATTCCGACGGCCGTCTGATCTTAGCTCCGACTCAAACGGATTCTGGAATCTTCGATCGTGGGTCCCTGGCACCCAAATCGTCACTGACCTGACCTCGTTGGAAGGCGCCGAGATTGGTTCGCCGCCCTGACCTTCGGCGGTCAGCAGTGGGCCGAGGCCACCGATGGTTCGCTCGTCGCCATCGTTACCCGAGACGCCACTGACGGCCTCGTGCTCATCAAACCCGATGGCGCGCACGCATCAATCCGCTCCCACTACACGGTGTTCTCGTCGCTCGCCACGACCAACAACGGCACCGCTGTCGCACTCTGCCATTCACCAACCGGCCTGCCTGATATTGCTGAGTTCCACCTCGCAACGGGGGCGAATCGGATTCGCCGTCGAGGTGGATCCCTCGGGATCGATCAGGCCTGGTTTGCCGAGCCGGAGTCGTTCGACTTTGCCTCGGCTGGCGGACGCCAGAGTCATGCGTTGGTCTACCCACCAACTGGCGATCACTGCAGCGGAACCGAAGGCGAGCTCCCGCCGCTCATCGTGATCGGCCACGGCGGGCCGACGGCCCACGCGCCACCCCAGCTCGATCTGAAGATCAACTATTGGACCAGTCGGGGCTTCTGCGGTTGCCAATGTCAACTACGGAGGATCGAGCGGCTACGGCTGCCGCCTACCGCGATCTCCTCCAAGGCGCGGGGCATCGTCGACGTGGAGGACTGCGTCGCCGTTGCCCGCCAACTGGTCGCCGCCGGGCGGGTCGACCTGTCACGCTGCGCCATTCGAGGCAGCTCGGCGGGCGGACTCACGGTGCTCCTTGCCCTGGCCACCTCTGACCTTTTCAGCGCAGGCACGAGCCTCTACGGCGTGGCCGAACTTGCGACGCTGGCGACCGACACGCATAAGTTCGAAGCTCGCTACCCGACGGTCTCATCGGGCGCTATCCCGAAGACAAGGCGATCTACGCCGAACGCTCGCCCATCAATCATGCCAGCCAGATCTCTGCTCCGTTGCTGGTGATGCAAGGACTCGACGACGAGGTCGTGCCGCCAAGCCAGTCCGAGGCGATCGTCGCCGCCGTCGCCGCCAACGGGCTGCCCCATGCGGCGATCTACTTCCCGGGCGAGCAACACGGGTTTCTGACAGGCCGAAACCCTGATCAGGTCACTCGAGCCGAGTTGTGGTTCTACGGCAAGGTCTTCGGCTTCTGCTCCGCACGATTACATCGAACCAGTACCCGACGCCGTCGGCTTGGGCTAGTCCACGCCGCGTCAGTCCACTCGATTGGCGGCAACTGGTCAACGTCGCCACAATGGCGGTGTGCTTTTCCCCAACCCGATAGTTGTCCCATCGACCGATGGCGTACAGGTGGCCGCACGACTTCGGGGGCGACGGACCGCTTCTTGTGCTCTGCCATGCCACCGGCTTCTGCGCGGGTGCGTGGCTGCCGGTCGCCGAACACTTACGACGCCACTACCGCTGCATTGGCCTTGATTTCCGCGGTCATGGTCAGACGCTTGTGCCCGCCGAGGTCGACATGGCGTGGTCGGGAATGGCCGATGACCTGCTGGCCGTGATCGACCGGTTCGCCGATGAGTCGCCCGTGTTCGCCGTTGGCCATTCGATGGGCGGCGCGTCGATAGCGTTGGCGGCCGAGCGACGGCCGGAGGCGTTTGTTGCGGCCTGGGCCTTTGAGCCGATCCTCTTTGGCCACGGCAAGGTCGACCGCGAGGCAGAGGCGCCTGGCCTGGCCCAGGTGGCACGGAAGCGTCGTCGGTCGTTCCCGTCACGTCAGGAGGCCTTCGATCGCTACAGTTCCCGTCTGCCGCTGAGCCTCTTCGCCCCCGAAGCGCTCTGGGCCTACGTCGAGTACGGCTTCGGTGATTGCCCCGACGGCACCGTCGAGCTGCGGTGCACCCCTGAGCGCGAGGCCGAGGTGTTCGAGCACCACAATTCAGGCTCGCTCGAGGCCGCAGGGACGGTGACGTTCCCGTTTGCCATTGCCGCCAGCGGCGACGGCCAACCGCCGGCAGTAGGGACCCTGGCGGCCGCTGCGGCGTATCCCCAACTCACGCTGGTCGACTACCCAGAGCTAACCCACTTCGGCCCCCTGCAAGACCCCCACGGGTTGGCCGCCGACATCCACCAGTGGTTCGCGTCACTTAGTCATGCTCAATGATCTAGTCGTGCTCGATGATCGACCGCTCGTCGGGTAGCGACGCCAGAATCGTGTCGCGGTAATTCTCGACCGCAACGGTGATGCCAACGTCGGTTCCGGCAGCCTCCGACAGATACCAGAGATGGTCGAGTATTTGGTGGTAGAGCTCGGCGTCGTAGAGCCGTGAGCGCAGATTGTCGGGGATCTTGTCGAGCGTTGGGTGGTAGCGCTCCATCAGCCACCGGTAGGCCTGAATCGCGATGGGAAGCTCTTTGCCCTCTTCGTTGGCAAGCCACGCGCCATAGCCATACAACGCACCGAGGAGGCGACGCGCCTGGTTTTCTTGGGCCTCGATCCCCGTCAGCTTGTGAAGTTCGCGGCGGTGATGACCCTCCTCAACAACACGAGGGCGGAACTCGATGCGTCGCTTGCCGTCTCGTTCGACGATTTCCAGCTCGATCGTGTCGAAGCCAAGTTCGTTTAGCCGGGCGAGGCGTTGGTGGATCTGCCAGAGCTCGTTGGCGTTTACCACCCGCGTTGCGGTGAGCTCGTTCCAGAGTTGGTCGTAGCGGGCTTGGAGGAGCTCGACGACGTCGATTGGGTCAATGTCGGGGCTGAGCTTGCCCATCGCTTCGAGCTCGAAGAGTCCGCCGGCAAAGTTGTCGGTTGCGATCGATAGGTCGAGTGCTCGCTGGCCGTCGGTGAGCGTCTCGTGGATCTCGGATGTTTCGGTGTCGACGAGGTAGGCCATGAGCGCCCCTGCGTCTCGCCGGAACAGGGCGTTGCCGAGGGAACAGTCTCCCCAGAAGAAGCCATTGAGGTGAAGGCGAACCAGAAGAATGGCCAACGCATCGACGACGCGCACGTGCAACTTGGGGCCGGCCGACCCGGCGAAGAGATGGAGGTAGGGAAGCGCGTAGGTGAGGTGCTTGGTGATGAGCACCGAGTCGAGGGGGCGACCAGCGTCGTCGACCCGGTCGGTGGCAATGCCAACCAGTTCGACAACCGGGAGATCGGCCTCACCGAGGAATTCGAGGTTGCGGTATTCGAGTTCGGCAAATTGGCCGGGTAGTTCCTTCAGTGCGTAGTGCTGGCCGTCGTGCTCAATGAAGCGAACGATATGGCGGTGGCGACCCCGGGGCAGTCGAACGGCGGTCTCTTCCGGCCACTCATCGAGCGGTGTCGACCACTGCAGATTCAGAAAGTCTGGTGACGGTTCGGCGAAGGTCTTGAGTTTGAGCGCAACCATGGGTCGACGTTACTGACTTGGCGGGGCCAACCAGACGAGGCAGACTCATTCGATGATCCTCACGCTCGACGACGCCCCTGGGACGGTAGATCCGGAACCGTTTGCGGGTCCTGACCATCCAATGCGCAAACTAACGCGTCGGGTTGCATTCGACGGGGCGTGGGACCTGGAGCGTGCGCATAAGGTCGCTGACCTTTTCGATTCGATGGCGGCGGAGTGGGCGTCGCGCGCTGATGATCTGCGAAGTGCGTCGGTGCACGATGCACTCCGGCGAGGAGACGCGCCGCTTGTTGGCCAGTGGCTCGAGCTCGGCGCTGGCACCGGCGCCGGCACCGCCGTGCTGCACGACCAGGGGATCCGTGTCGTGGCCCTCGACATCGCGGCCCAGATGCTCGGTCACGCCGATGCATCGTTGGCCCCGCAGATTCGCGCTGACTCGGCCAGCCTCCCCATCCGAGATCAGTCGGTCGACGCCATCTTGTGCGTCAACATGTTGTTGTTCCCGAACGAGGTCGACCGAGTCCTGCGACCGAGCGGAACCCTCGTGTGGGTGAACTCGCTTGGTGACCAGACGCCGATTCACCTGTCGACCGCTGAGGTGCTTGCCGCCCTGCCCGGTGACTGGTCGGCCACAACGGCTCGAGCGGGCTCAGGATTCTGGGCGACCGTTCGGCGACGCTAGTGGCGCTGCTCTATAACTTTGTTGAAACTGGCACGTTGAGTAGCCGTGACGGCGAACTCGGGATATTCCTTACCTTATGAGTCGCATTTTGGTCACAGAGGAAATCGCCGAGTCAGGGCTACAAGATCTCCGGTCTGCGGGCCATGACGTCGACGTACAACTCGGTCTCGATGCCGACCAACTCATGTCTGCGATCGTCGGTGCAACACGCTGATCATTCGTAGCGCAACCACGGTGACTGATGAGTTGCTCGAGGCGGGTGCCGATTTGGTGGTTGTTGGCCGTGCGGGTGTCGGACTCGACAACGTCGACGTCGACGCAGCAACCAAGCGCGGTGTCATGGTCGTCAACGCCGACGTCGAACGTCGTCTCCGCAGCCGAACAGACCATGGCGCTCATCCTTGCTCAGGCCCGCAACACGCCTCAGGCTGCGGCCGCATGCAGGACGGCCGATGGGAGCGATCCAAGTGGACGGGCATCGAGCTCAATGGCCGCACCCTCGGCATTATTGGCCTCGGTCGGATTGGCAAGCTCGTGGCCCAGCGAGCGCACGCGTTTGGTATGAAGCTGATCGCCTTTGATCCCTATATCGCGGCCGATCGTGCCACTGCCTTGTCGGTCGAACTCGTCGGCCTCGATGAGCTCGCCAGGCGTTCAGACATCGTGACCGTCCACGTCGCCAAAACACCCGAGACCATCGACCTGATCGATGCTGAGTTCCTGGCCAAGGCCAAGGACGGGATCCGCATTATCAACGTCGCTCGTGGCGGCATCGTCAACGAACGCGATCTTTACGACGCGATTGTGGCCGGCAAGGTCGGCGGTGCCGGGCTTGATGTCTTCAACTCCGAGCCCTGCACCGACTCACCGCTCTTTGGGCTGGCGCAGGTGGTGGCCACGCCACACCTTGGCGCCTCGACCACCGAGGCGCAAGACAAGGCAGGCGTCACCATCGCTGGCCAGATCGCACTCGCGTTGGCTGGCGACTTCGTGCCATTCGCGGTCAACATCGACGCGGCCGAAGTGGCCGAGACGCTCAAGCCGTATCTGCCTTTGGCCGAGCAGCTCGGCGCCATCTTCGCCAGTATTGTCGGACCATTGCCCGCGGACATTGAAGTTGTCTTCGAAGGCGACATCGGAGGCTACGACAACCGTCTTGTCACCCTGGCTGCGATTAAGGGCATGCTCACCACTGCGCTAGACGAGCCGGTTTCCTACGTGAACGCCCTCAGCTTGCTGGAGGCAAACAATATCGATGTCACCGCAGTGCAGTCATCGACACCAAACGACTTCGTCAACCGTCTCGCCATCCGTGGCGACGGCCGACGTATCGCGGTCACCGTGATGGGTCGAAACGACGAAGCTCGACTCGTCAGGCTCGACGACTCGACCATCGACATTCCGCCCGCCGACAACATGCTCGTGATCCGCAATGACGATCACCCTGGCATGATCGGCATCGTCGGAACGATCCTTGGTAACGCTGGAATCAACGTCGACGACATGGACGTCGGACGGACCCGCAAGGACGGTGGCGCCATCATGGTGATCGCTGCCCGTGAGCCCGTGCCCGAGTCCGTTGTCGCCGAGATCGCGGCAGTCGACGGCATTGTGAGCGTCGCGAACGTCGTCCTCTAGCCGTTGGCTAGCCAGCGAATGGGGTCCAACTGAGCTCGGCGAGCCCGTCGAGGGCGTTGACCTTCAGACCTGCTTCGGAAATCGTGTAGACCTTGTCGCCGATGACGACGGTCCGCCGAACTTCGGGCTGATACGACCAGCAGTACTGGTCGGGACTGGGTTCGATAATCTCGGCCGGTCCGCTTGGGTTGACAAACGATGCCTCGGCATCATCAGACTCCAGCGCCTCGGGAACCGGCGTCCCTTCGTATGGGCCCTCACATTGCTGGGTGCCAGGGTGACGGATCCGGCCGATCTCGGTGAGGCCGTCGGCCCCAACGGCGACGGCAACGGCGGCCGAGCCGTTGTCTTCGCTCCCGGTTCGCTCGTCGTAATTCCACCAGCTGATTGGGATGAATCCGGTGGAGGTTGGGTCCCACCAGGTAAACGCCTTGGCATCCCAGTCGACGGCCGAGAAGCTGTTGTCGCCGAGGTTGAGGACACTGAGCCGGACCGGGTTGGCCGGGTCGTTCACGTCAAAGATAGATACCGCAGCGCCCGTCGTGCGACCATCGTCGGTTCCATCCTGGCCGATTCCGAGCAGGCGCCCATTGGGCAGCGGATGGAGATACGCCGAGAATCCAGGAATCTTGAGTTCGCCAAGCAGCGTCGGGTCGGTGGGTGCGGAGAGATCGACGACATAGAGCGGATCGGTCTGGCGGAAGGTCACGACATAGGCTCGGTCGTCCATGAACCGGACGGCGAAGATCTGCTCGCCCTTGCCCAGATTGGCGACCTCGCCAACGGGCACGAGCCGGTTGTCCTCCTCAGCCAGCACGATGACTGAGCTTGAGCTCGTGCCGTTGCCGGCCCAGGGTGAACCTTCGGTCGTCGCCACTCGGAGGTACCCGTCATAGGCACTCATCGAGTATTGGTTGAGAAGATGACCGTCGACCGACCCCGACGCCACATAGTTCGTAGTTGCCGGATCGGTGATATCGAAACTGTGAAGTGCCGTGTTGAACTCGGGGTCGACCATTGGTTCGTTGAGGCCATCGAACTCGGGCCAGCGGGCGGTTGCGATCGTCAGTCGTTCGGTCGACGAGTAGACAGTTTCGCCGGTCGACAAGACACCAATCGACGAATCGGCACCCACGGACTCCGGCGTCAGACCGTCGTTCGTATCGATCGTTATGACAGAGACGGTGCCAAACCCAGAGAACTCGGCGGGTAGGTACATGCGGCTGCAGTCGATGAGCCGGCTGCTCCCGATGACCTCGTCGTGGTCGGTGATCCGGTACGACGGGAGCCACATGTCGATCGTAGAGTTGGCCAGGAGGTCCTGGTTCGCCTTCAGAGCCGACGCTTCGGCCCCTGGGTTTGCGGGATACACAAACGGGAAGTTCTGGCTCGTGGCGCTCAGGACAATGCGGATTGTGTCTCCGACCTGGCGGGCCGAAACATACTGGCCGTCGATCTCGACCGTGCGACCGACGGTGCCGCTGACCAGATCGAGTTCGAGCAGTTGGGCAGTTGAGGCACCGCCGTACCCCGGCAGGCTGAGTGAGTCGAGGAGTGGTTCACCGCTCCAGCCCGACGTCATCAGGTAAGCCTTGACGCCGCTGAGGAAGAGGTCGCCGTTCGCGATGTTGTCCGGCAGTTTGATCGACGCTGTCTCGACCGGGAGCTCACCCGTCACGTCGAAGACTTTGACGTAGCCGAGTCCCGCCATGACCAGGCGTGAGCCGTCGGTCTTCACCAGGTCGGCTTCGTCGACGTTGGCCTCTTGGTTGTTCGTGCCGGAGTACGAGCCTGCGTCGCCGCCCATGTCGCTGCCGGTCGAGGCGGGGGCCTCAGCTGCTGCCTCCGTGGTGGCCGTGTCGGCCATTTCGTCTTCGGCGAATCTCGGGCCGTAGTAACCGTCGCCAAAGCCGTAGGGGCCGACATGCTCGACGCCAAGGGTTCGGAGCTCGTTGAGCAGTGCCTCGCAGGAGTCGACTCGACGAAGACCTCCGGTCAACGTCAATTCGTCGGAGTCGAGGTCGATGACCGGAGTGGCGTCCGACAGGGTGTTGCCTGAGCTCGTACAGGCGGCCGCACCGAGAACGAGAGCGAACGAGGCGGCGAGAAGTTTCTGTTGTCTACGCATGGGACGACTTTCGACGAGTGCTGGTTGTCGCACTCTGACGATGTGTCGGCCTGTCGTGGTTCCCCGTGGCGGGAGGTTTTTCTCGCCGGCTCGAGCGCAGCCGTCCGATGTGTTAGCCCTGAGCTGGCATCCAGCGTGGTCGGGCGGCTTCGAACGTGTCGATCGCTTCAGCGGTTCGCAGCGTGATGCCGATGTCGTCGAGCCCCTCGAGGAAACGTTCTTGTGTGGCGTCTTCGAGGGGGAAGCTCTCGCTGATGTTGAGCGCTGGCACCTCGATCGTGCGGCGTTCAACGTCGATCGTTATCTCGAGGGTTGGGTCGGCTTCGACCTCTCGAAGTAGGCGTTCGCCGAGCTCGGCCGACACGACCACCGGTACTAGCCCGTTTTTGGTCGAGTTGTTGCGGAAAATGTCACCGAAGCGGGGCGTGATGACGGCGGCGAACCCAGCTTGCTGGATGGCCCAGACAGCGTGCTCGCGCGACGAACCAACGCCAAAGTTCGGTCCGGCGATGAGGATGGTGGCCCCAGCGAAACGCTCCTCGTTCATGACGAAGGACGGATCGTCCTTCCATTCTGAGAACAAGCCCTTTTTCGAAGCCGGTTCGTTCGACCCGCTTGAGCCAATCGGACGGGATGATCTGGTCGGTATCGACGTCGCTGCGGTCGAGGGGAACGGCCGTACCACTGACGATGTGTACTGGTTGCATGGTGATGTCCTTGTCGTAGATGTGGTTAGACGATCGGGGCGAGGTCCGACGGCGCGGCGAAGTGGCCAGCGATGGCGGTAGCCGCCGCGACGGCCGGTGAGACGAGGTGGGTTCGCCCTCCTCGGCCCTGGCGTCCTTCGAAGTTGCGGTTGCTAGTGGAGGCCGACCGTTCACCAACGGCGAGCTTGTCTGGGTTCATGGCCAAGCACATGGAGCATCCCGGCTCACGCCAGTCGAAGCCGGCCTCGATGAAGATCTGATCGAGACCTTCGGCGATGGCCTGCTGCTTGACTGCGAACGAACCAGGCACGACGAGCGTTCGGATGCCGTCCTTTACCTTGCGTCCCTGTGCGACGGCCGCCGCGGCGCGAAGGTCCTCAATGCGCGAGTTGGTGCAGGAGCCGATGAATACGGTGTCGACAGCGATTTCCTTGAGCGGGGTGCCTGGTTGGATGCCCATGTAGTCGAGGGCACGCTTGGCCGCGTTCTGCTCCGAGGCGCTTGCGAATTCGCTGGGGTCGGGGACCGAGGCCGAGAGAAGGGCGACCTGACCGGGGTTGGTTCCCCACGAGACGTATGGGCCGATCTCAGCGGCATCGAGGGTCACCTCGGTATCGAAGATGGCACCCTCGTCGGTGACGAGGGTGCTCCACTCGGCCACGGCCGCGTCCCAGTCGGCGCCCTTGGGGGCAAACTTGCGGCCCTTGAGGTAGTCGAATGTGGTCTGGTCAGGAGCGATAAGCCCTGCTTTTGCGCCCGCTTCGATCGTCATGTTGCAGACCGTCATCCGTCCCTCCATCGAGAGGTTGGTGATTGCGTCACCGCGGAACTCGATGATGTGGCCAATGCCGCCGCCGGTGCCGATCTTGCCGACGATGGCCAGGATGATGTCTTTCGCCGTTGCCTCGGGAAGGAGCTCGCCGGTGACGGTGATCGACATGGTCTTGGGGCGGACCTGCGGGAGGGTCTGCGTGGCCAGCACATGCTCGACCTCGCTGGTGCCGATGCCGAAGGCAATAGCGCCGAAGGCTCCGTGAGTTGCGGTGTGCGAGTCGCCGCAGACCACCGTCATACCGGGTTGGGTGAGACCCTGTTCTGGTCCGATGACGTGCACAATGCCCTGGCCCGGTGAGCCCATTGGGTGGTTGGTGATACCGAACTCCGCCGTATTGGCGCGGAGGGTGTCGATTTGCTTGGCGCTGATCGGGTCGGCGATCGGCTGGTCGATGTTGGCCGTCGGGACATTGTGGTCCTCGGTGGCGACCGTCAGATCGGGCCGCCGAACCGTGCGCCCGCTGAGGCGGAGCCCATCGAAGGCCTGGGGCGACGTGACCTCATGGACAAGGTGAAGATCGATGTAGAGCAGATCGGGGTCGCCGGCGGTTCCTTCGTGGACGAGATGGCGGTCCCACACCTTCTCGATGAGCGTGCGAGGGGAGTCTGACATGATGGTTTCCTTGGCGTTGAATCTCAAATATTGGGACGGTAGTCTCAATTAATGGATACGAGCCTAAGTGGCGTTGGCGTCATCGACAAGGCCGCGGCAATAATTTCGGCGCTCGAAGATCGGCCAGCCTCCCTCGGTGATCTCGTCGTCGCGACTGGCCTGAGCCGGGCGACGGCGCATCGTCTCGCGGCGGCGCTCGTCGTACACGGTCTTGTTCGCCGGCTCGACGATGGCCGTTTCGCCCTCGGCTTGCGCTGCATCGGCCTTGGGCACCGGGTCGTCGAACGCTTCCCCCTCGTCGAGTTGGCGCCCACCATCCTCACGGAGCTTCGTGACCGGACCGGCGAGAGCACGCAGCTCTACGTCCGCGACGGGAGCGAGCGTGTCTGCGTGGCTGCTATCGAGTCGACCTACGGGCTTCGCACCATGGTGAGCGTTGGGGCGCGCCTCACGATGGAGCAGGGCTCGGCGGGACGTGTGTTGCGGGGCGAGTGCGCCCCGGAAGGTTTCGTCGAATCGCGGGGCGAACGCGAGCCAGGCGTTGGTTCGGTGAGTGCTCCCGTGATCGATCGCAGCGGGACGGTCCAAGCGGCCATCAGTATCTCGGGGCCCATCGAGCGTCTCGGCGCGGCCAGCCCAGGTGAGCACGGATCCCAAACGGTGCTTGCCGCTCGTCAGCTGGAGTCGGCACTGGGCTGGCGGTAGCCGTTCAGTAGGCACCACAGCCCCCATGCCGGGCCAAAACCTACCCAACTGGCAGACGGGCCCGGTCATTTCTGACCGGGCCCGTCTGCCAGTTCGAGAGGGGGTTAGGGGGCGAGGGGGGTTAGGGCTCGAAGTCGACGACGGTGACCGAGAGCGTGCCGCCCGGCGTCTCGTAGCTCACGACGTCGCCCTTTTTGGCGCCCATCAACGCGGTACCCATGGGTGAACCCGGTGACATGACCGTGACGTTTGGACGCCGCTCCTCGATCGAGCCAATGAGGAATTTCTCGACCTCATCGTCGCCTTCGTAGAGGACGGACACGACACAGCCGGCGCGCACCTCGGTGAGCGGTGCGTTGCCCGTGATGACCGAGTTTTCGAGCAAGCCAGTGAGGTGATTGATTCGCCCCTCCATCTTGCCCTGCTCTTCTTTGGCGGCGTGATAGTCGCCGTTTTCTGACAAGTCGCCCATGTCCCGGGCGGTCTCGATCTTTTTTCGCGATCTCGATTCGACCCCCTCGTCGTGAGGTCGTCGAACTCGGCTTTCAGGCGGTCGTATGCCTCTTGGGAAAGTTCATAGATCTGAGCCACGCCGGACAGCTTAACGAATTGGGCGCTTCTTACAGACGACGCACCCTACAGACGGTGCTTCTTGCGCTTGCGTCCCAGCAGGTAGCTCATGTGAATCGTGGCCCAAAACCACCGACCCAACTCAGCACAACGACGGGTTCGCTGACGCGACCGCAGGAGCCATCGGTCGATGTCGGCTGGCCCCGGCTCGGTCCCGTAAATCGTCCAGAACTCTTCTCGGGTGACCAAGTAGGTAACGCCGAAGACGGTCACGGCGTAGAAGACCGCGCACAGCATCGCCCGGACGTCGGGATCGCCTTTGCCCGCTTTCCAAACGCATGACAATGGCGTAGAGAACGCCGATCGGCACCGCCCATGCCGACAGTGATGCCGCTTGCTGGACCTGGCCCGTGTACCAGATTGCTCCGACGAGCGCGGTCACGAGGGTCATGAGTACGGACCCGGAAAACACGTCAGCTGGCTTCTGCGCGAGGTGGACCTTCGGCGCGCAAGCCGGTGGTTCCGTCCCGGCGTGTAGTCCTGTTTTGTCGCCTCAGGCTCGGACTCGACCCACGTTGAGGGTGCGTTCTTTATGGAGAAATCGAGATTTATCCCGCCCATGACTTTCCTTTCACGCCTCGTATCGGAGGTCACTCCAATGAGTCTTCGGATGAACCGGTCGCCTACTTGAGCGTTAAGGTTGTGCCGTATGTATTGGGACCGCGACGTTGTGGCGGCCGAGAATGGAGAGTCTTGTGGGTTCGTTGAAAGTAGCAGTGGTCGGTGGAGACGGCATCGGGCCAGAGGTCATTGCTGAGGGGCTCCGCGTCATTGATGCAGCCGGTGTCACGCTCGACACCGTCGACTACGACCTCGGCGGCGCCCGCAGTCTGCGCGATGGCACGGTCCTGCCCGATTCTGTCCTTGATGAGTGGCGTGACGTCGACGCTATTTACCTCGGCGCGGTCGGCCATCCCGACGTCGCTCCTGGCGTCATCGAGCGGGGCCTGCTGCTCAAAATGCGCTTCGAACTCGACCTCTACATCAACCAGCGCCCGTTCAAAGCGCCAGGTCACGAGTTTGTCGTGATCCGGGAGAACACCGAAGGTACCTATGCGGGCGAGGGTGGGTTCTTGCGCAAGGGAACTGACTTCGAGATTGCGACGCAGGGTTCGGTCAACACTCGTATGGGCTCCGAGCGGGCGATCCGTTACGCCTTCGAGCTGGCCCAGTCGCGCCGCAAGCACCTCACCCTTGTTCACAAGACCAACGTCCTGACCTTCTCGGGCGATCTGTGGGAGAGAGCATTCAACGAGTCGGCCGTCGATTACCCCGATGTTGCGACTGCCTACAATCACGTCGACGCGGCGTGCATCTACTTCGTCCAAGACCCCCAGCGCTACGACGTCATCGTCACCGACAACCTGTTCGGCGACATTCTCACCGACCTTGGGGCGTGGTGTCTGGCGGCATCGGCCTGGCCGCTTCCGCCAACCTCAATCCCGCCCGCACCGGGCCGTCGATGTTTGAACCGGTGCATGGTTCGGCCCCCGACATTGCGGGCCAAAAGAAGGCCAATCCGCTCGCCGCTATCTTGTCTGGCGCCATGATGCTCGACTTCTTGGGCGAAACCGAGGCGGCCGA
Organism: Acidimicrobiales bacterium; assembly: GCA_041394345.1. GTDB lineage: Bacteria > Actinomycetota > Acidimicrobiia > Acidimicrobiales > SZUA-35 > JBBKWJ01. Next base: position 146,957 of record JAWKIN010000001.1, read on the forward strand.
TCGTGTTCGAGCCGCGTGTGATCCCGTGACGGAGATGGTGGGCTCGACGTCGGAAATCGCCGACGCCGTCATCGCCAACCTCGGTTAGCCAGCACCAACCGCCCCGCCCTATCGAATTTCAGGAGTCCCCATGACCGAGTTTGACGCTGTGGAATCGATGACCATCTCGCGTGCCGCCGTCCGTCGCGACGAGTGGCCAACGCAGGTTGAGATCTTCGATACGACGCTTCGTGATGGCTCCCAGTTCGAGGGCATCGCACTGACGGCCGACGACAAGTTGAAGATCGCCGAACAGCTTGACCACCTCGGGGTGCACTACATCGAGGGAGGCTGGCCTGGCTCGAACCCTCGTGACGACGAGTTTTTCGCCCGAATGGCGGCAGGCGAGGTTCCGCTCTCGACGTCCGAACTCGTGGCTTTTGGGTCGACCCGACGGCCGCGAGGCAAGGTCGACGACGATCCAACGCTCGCAAACCTCATCAACGCCCAAACCGGGATCTGTTGCATCGTGGCCAAGAGTTGGGACTACCACGTCCTCGAGGCGCTGCGCACGACCCTCGACGAGGGTGTGGCGATGATCAAGGACTCGGTCGAATACCTCGTGGCTCAGGGGCGTCGTGTCTTTGTCGACTTTGAGCACTTCTTCGACGGCTACAAGCGCAACCCGGAGTTCAGCCTGCGGGCTGTCGAGGCGGCCGCTATCGCCGGAGCCGAAGTGCTGGTGTTGTGCGATACCAACGGGGGTGCACTGCCTCACGACATCGAGTCCGCGACCAGAACCGTCGTCGAGATGTTTCCCGAAGTGAAGGTCGGGATGCACACACAAAACGACACGGGTTGTGCGGTGGCGAACGCGGTCGCGGGCGTCCGCGCCGGTGCAACCCACGTCCAAGGCACCATCAACGGTTACGGCGAACGCACCGGCAACTGTGACTTGACCACGTTCGTGCCCAATCTCTCACTGAAAATGGGCATTCGGACGCTCCCCGATGGAGGGCTCTCTCGTCTTACCGAGGTCAGCCGGCACGTCGCCGAACTCGTCAACCTGCCGCCAAACGACGCACTGCCGTACGTCGGCAAGTCGGCGTTTGCCCACAAGGCAGGACTGCACACCTCGGCCATCGCTCGCCGACCCGACGCCTACGAGCACGTCGATCCCGCCCTTGTCGGCAACGGCACACGGTTCCTCGTCAGCGATCTCTCTGGTCGGTCGACGGTCGAGCTGAAGGCCAAGGAACTCGGCCTCGAACTGACCGGGCCTCAGCTCCAGTCGGTGTTGGGCGAACTCAAGGAACTCGAGCACGTCGGCTACCACTTCGAAGCGGCCGACGCGTCGCTTGAATTGCTAATGCGCCGCGCCACGGGCTGGGTCAATCCCTTCTTTACGCTCGAGTCGTTCCGCGTCATTGTTGAGCATCGCCCCGGCGAGAAAACGGCGCTCGAGGTGAACCCGCTCGGGCACTATGACGGTGTCGAAACCGAGGCCACGCTGAAACTCGTCGTCGACGGTGAGCGCGTCGTCGCCACGGGGGAAGGCAACGGTCCCGTCAATGCGCTTGACGCCGCATTCCGCTCTGCTGTTGGCGAGCGGTTCCCGTCGCTGAACAACGTCCGGCTCGCCGATTACAAGGTTCGTATCCTTGATTCGTCCAGTGGTACCCGGGCGGTGACCCGCGTACTGATCGACGCAACCGATGGCGAAAAGCGGTGGTCGACGATTGGCGTCAGTGAGAACATCATCGAAGCGTCGTGGCAGGCGCTGTCTGACTCGATTGTTTACGCCTTGTCGAGCGCGGGGTAAACGAAGCGGACAAGCGGCACGGCAATCACCGTGCCGACCAACTGCATGGCGATGAACATCGGCGCCGACGCGGGCGCGATTCCAGCGAACGTGTCGGACAACGTCCGGGCAATGGTGACGGCCGGGTTGGCGAACGACGTCGACGAGGTGAACCAGTAGGCGCCACCGATCCACACGCCGACTGCGTACGGGACCGCATCGCTCCGGCCCGAGCGAACCGTGCCGTGAATCAGCAGCAGCAAGCCGAGCGTGGCGACGACTTCGGACAACCAAAGCGATGCGGACGAGCGATCGTTCGTGGCCACGTTTATGACGGGCAGCTCAAACATGAGGTTGGCGAGCATGGCCCCGATGCCGCCACCAACAATCTGGGCGCCGATGTAGGTTGCCGTCTCGCCCGGGAGATCTCGCCGAGCGCGAAGAACGAGAGGGTCACCGCCGGGTTGAAGTGTGCTCCGGAGACAGCGCCGAACATCAGGATGAGACCGACGAGCGCACCCGCCGTCGCGGCGGCATTCTCCAGCAGTTGTAGCCCGGTATCGGCCGGGGAGAGACGCTCGGCCATGATGCCCGACCCAATCACCGCAATGAGGAGAAAGCCGGTGCCAATCGCTTCGGCGGTCAGTTTGCGGGTGAGGTCGTGTCTCATGGCCGTGCCACTGTAGTGGTCGTTGGCTGGGGCAGTGATGGCCTAGTTACCTGGCTTCCAAATCATCAAGATGATGGCGATGACCAGGAGGAGCTGGGTCAGACCTTCGCCGAGAGCGAGCTTCTTGGCGAGCGCCAACACCGACGGGTTCGCCGTCATCTCGTCGTTGTCAGCCATGCCTTCAGCCTCGCTGAGCAAGCCACGAACGGTTGGTTTGACGAGACCGTGGGCGACACCAACGAGCGCAAACCAGACGACGAATGAGGCGGACACCCAGGGTGCGCCCATGCTGATGCCTTCGCTGTTGCCGCCGCTGCTCAAGGAGATGAGGATGACGCCAAGGACGAGCACGCCGTAGATCGCGTAGTGGGCGATGTTGGTCACCGACTGGGTAACGGAGAGGATCGCCTTCGCCTGTCCGGCCTTCGATGCGAACGCCTTCGCGTTGTAGGCACCGTGGGCAATCACACCGCCAAATCCGACAATGGCCGCAGCGATGTGGAGCAGAAGAATGATCTTGTAGGCGGTGGTATCCATTGGGGTCCTTCGAAGCGGGTTGGGAGTACGTGAATGATGCCTCTCGTACGCTAGTCTGCGAACGTGGCTGCTCCTGATTTTGTCCCAACAGATCGCAATCAACATGTTCGCGGCTATCACTCGCCGCCTCCGACGCAACCGCTCGTGGTCGGCCACCCGACCCGGCGATCTCGATGCCGGACAGCCGAGCGGCGCTCGCCTCGGCTCTCAAGGCCCCGACCAGGGGTTTGCCTACAAGCTCGTCGACGGCTTCGACCTCTCGCTCGGGCGGGTTAATCGTGCTGACGCAATTGCCGCCTGTGTCGGTATTGCCACCAAGCGGGCGGCCGCGTTTGGTCGTGGCCCCATGGTCGAAGATCTCGCTGTCGCGTTCACTGTCTGGGGTTTCCTTGATGTCGCTCCGGCCGACGACCTGGTTGCGCTTCGCGAGGCGCTGTTCGCCGAAGTCCGCAGTAGCCACCACTACCGTGAGCGCCGCGAGGTCATCGACATGGTCAGCGACGAGACGTTGGCGCTCTCGCTTGACGCCGTCGGTGCTCGCTACAACAGCGGTTGGACCAACGTGATTGCCGCCCCGCTCCATTAGCCTTTGTGAGCGTGACTGTCCGCGCTCGTTTCTCACCTGCCCCAACCGGTTACCTCCACGTCGGCGGCGCTCGTTCTGCGCTGTTCAACTGGATGTATGCCAGGCACACGGGAGGCACCATGATCCTCCGGATCGAAGATACCGACGCTGATCGTTCTCGGCCCGAACTCGTGCAGGCCATCTACGACAGCCTGACCTGGTTGGGTATCGACTGGGACGAGGAGTACCGGCAGTCCGACCGCTTCGACCAGTACCTGGCGGCTGCGAATGGCTTCCTGGAGCGGGGTCAGGCGTACTACTGCGATTGCACTCAGGAAGCGGTCAAGGAGCGTGCCGAAGCGCGGGGCGCGGGCGCATCGGGCTACGACGGGTTCTGTCGCGACCGTGCCGTGGCGCCCGGCGATGGTGTCGTTGTTCGATTCCGCACGCCCGACACCGGCACGACGAGCTGGCAGGACGCCATCCGAGGCGTCGTCGAATTCGACAACGCAGTCCTCGAAGACTTCATCATCGTGCGCTCGAACGGAGTGCCGATGTTCCACGTCGCCAACGCGTTCGACGACCTTGACATGAACATCACCCACGTGGTTCGGGGCGAAGACCTCGTCAACACCACGCCTCGTATTGTTGTTGCGCGAAGCGATGGGTGCGACCGAACACCCGGTCTATGCCCATCTTCCGTTGATCGTCAACGAGAAACGCCAGAAGCTGTCGAAGCGACGCGACGACGTTGCGGTCGGCGACTACCAGGCCCGTGGCTATCTTCCCGACGCAATGCGTAACTACCTACTGACGCTGGGGTGGGGACCGAAGGACGAGATCGAGATTCGCCCCATCGCCGAGTTCATCGAGGCGTTCGAGCTCAGCGACATCAACAAGTCGCCAGCGTTCTTCGACGTCAAGAAGCTCGATTCGTTCAATGGGGAATACATCAGAGCGCTTCCCGTTGGCGACTTCGTCGAACAGGCCACCCCCTACTTGGGCGATGTCGATCCGGCGCTGTTCGCCAAGTTGGCACCGTTTGTGCAAGAGCGAGTCAAGCGACTCGACGAGGTTGTTCCGTTTGTTTCCTGGGTGCACGGCCCCGCCCCAGAGCCCTCGGAGAAAGACTGGAAGAAGGCCACCAAGCAACCAAACACGGTGGCTGCGCTCACGCTGATCATCGAGCGACTGGCATCAGCCGAGTGGACACCCGAGGTGCTCGAGTCAATCGTCTTCGGCGTCGGTGGTGAACTCGACGTGAAGACCCAACTGCCGGCGCGGGTTGCGATCACCGGCAGTGGTTCGGGCATCCCGCTCTTTGAGCCGATGGCCGAGATGGATCGGGCCGTGGTGCTCGATCGCCTGCGGGCCATGGTGGAGAAGCTGTCGTAGCTAATGGTGGCTGGCAGCTCACGGAAACGACGGGTGCTGGCCTGGTCTGGCGTCGTGGTGGGGCTCGTGGTGCTCTATGTCGTCTCGACGTTCGTCGACATCTGGCTTGCGTCGCGCCGTGACTTCGACGGGGCGGCCGAGGCCGCCATCGTGCTCGGTGCAGCCCAATACAACGGCCAGCCATCGCCGGTCTTCGCTGGTCGGCTCGATCTCGGGGCCGAGCTGTACTTTGCCGGCGCGATTGATGTGGTCGTCGTCACTGGTGGAAATCAGGTTGGCGATCGCACCACCGAAGCGAAGGCGGGCTACGACTACTTACGTCGCCTTGGCCTTCCCGATGAGGCCCTCTTGCTCGAAGTCGATGGCAGTTCGACCTATCAGTCCCTGGCGGCTGCGTCACGATTCTTGGCCCGTCAGGGCATCACGGACGTTGTTGTTGTGACGGACTCGTACCATGCCAGGCGGGCCCAATTGGTGGCGGAATCGGTTGGACTTCATGCCAGCGCAGCACCAACTTCTGCGCCGGCTCCGCTTGGTCGGCTGATCGACGAGACCGTTGCTGTGTCGGTGGGCCGGGTCATCAGCTTTCGGCGACTCGATGCGATCCTGAGCGACGAATAGCGAAAGTAGAAAACAAGGTCGGCGCGTTGGCTGACGCACGCTACGATTACGGATTCTCGCAAGAGAACCACCGATCGGGGGTGGTGTAATTGGCAACACAACTGGTTCTGATCCAGTCATTGGGGGTTCAAGTCCTCCCCCGAACTACCAAGTGATGTTGGCCTCCTCCAATGGGGTTGCTAGGGTCGCTTGGCCAAATCAGCCCTCGGGCTGCACTGCACCACAGGCCCCGTTCGTCTAGCGGCCCAGGACGTCGCCCTCTCACGGCGGTAACACGGGTTCAATCCCGTACGGGGTGACGAAGGAGAGCCACCCACTGGGTGGCTCTTCTGGTTTTGGCCACGGCGAGCCGGCGGGACCAATGGCGCAAGCCGCTGGGGCCTCGGTCACCGCCAGGTTATGAATTACCCAACGACGTCCGACGGACAGGGTAAGAACCTGCCAACGACCGGAGACTTGTGTGGCGCCCGTGCTCAGCATGATCGAACCGACATGCATGATTGAACCACATGGCCCGTCGGCCCAAGACAACCTGGCCGAAGCGCATCGACGTCTCGCCCGACGATTCCACCCGGATTGGAACGGCGATCGTGGATTGGACGAGCGGAAATGCCTCGCAGACGCAACGATCAGCCTGCAGGCTGCCTATGGGGTGCTACAGGACCCGCTCTACGCCGAACTCATCGACGGCCGGGTCGTCTCGCCGACGTATCTGGCGCGACTGATTGACTGGTCTCGACCCCCGGCGAGCGACGAGTGCATGTTCTGTGCGTCGTCGCCAGCGTGTGAGATCTGGAGCGAACATCAACACAGCTTCCCCCGGCAACGGTTCTCGGTGAACGGTGTCATGTGTCGTGACTGCGGACGCTCCATCGTTCGCAAGAAGCAGCGTCGAACGCTCTGGAGCGGCTGGTGGACGCTTCGTGGGTTCGCATCGAACGCCCTGCTCGTCGTCCAGAACGCCAAAGAGCTCGCCCGCTTGTCTCGGCTCGAAGCGCCGCGACCATCCCAAGATCGTGTGCTCGGCTTGCTGGAACAACCCCTCTCCTATGGTGAGACGGTCTGGCCACGGGCGCTTATTTTGGCCCTTCTTCCCCTTCTCGCCGGTGTTGTTGCGGCTGGGTTGCTCTAGCTACTGCGTCGCGACGAGTCCCCAGCAATCGCTACCCTCGGGTGATGCGCTTCCTCCTGGCCTTCGGTCTCTTGCTCACGGCGTGCACGGGCGAAGACTCCACTCCAATCGATCTACAAAACTCGGGCTCCGTCGCCAGCACCCCAGAGGTGAGCGAGGTGCCGATCGTTGACGACCCCAACGCCGAGGTCCGTGAGCAGGCCAAGCAACTGGCGGCTCAGCAGTGTCTGGACGACCCCACCTTGGAGCAAGGCGTGATTCGTATCATCGACCCGGACACCGACGAGATGGCGGGCGAGGTCATTGCCGACTGCGAGGTCGTGCGGGCTCAGGAAGGCTAGACGCACGTCGCTGTCCGCCGTAGATGCCGTGACCACTGCTCAGGACATACGAAATCACGCAGCCAATGGCGAGGGGCACCACAATGGCCGCGCCAAACATTTCGACGCCCATGACAGTGCAGGCCAGCGGTGTATTGGTTGCTCCGGCAAACACTGCGACGAAGCCCATTGCGGCGAAGAGGGGGATAGGTGCATGAAGGACGTCGCCCAGCGTCGCTCCTAACGTGACGCCAACGACAAACAGTGGTGTCACTTCGCCGCCCTGGAACCCCGAACCGAGGGTGACGGCGGTGAACAGGAGTTTCCAGGCAAAGGCAAAGAACGCAACGGCGGCAACGCCACTCAACGACTCGGTGATGAGCGGAATCGAGAGCCCTGCGTAGTCGCGGCTCCCGCTCAGGAACGTGAGTCCGATGACAGCGATCCCTCCAATCACGGGGCGCAGGGGCGCGGCGGGCACGGTTGTCGCCATGAAAGCCTTGATGCCGTGGGTGAGTTCACTGAACACGACCGCGGCCACGGCGAAACAGATTCCCGCCACAATCATTTTGGCGACGAGAGACGCCGTCAACTCGACGGCACCGATGAGCGGGACAGGTGTGTGTTCGACCCCGAGCCGCCGAACCAGCCAGTCGCCGGTGACCGATGCCGTGAGGGCTGGCACCACTGCGTCGTGTCGTATGCGTCCGACGGACTGGACCTCAAGGCCAAAGATGAATCCAGCGAACGGCACGCCAAAGACGGCACCGAATCCTCCCGACAAGGCGGCGATCAACAGGATGCGGCGGTCGTTGCCCGTGATGAACGAGAATCGGCTGATGGCGTTGTCGGTCAGGCTGCCGGACATTTGCAGGGCCGTGCCCTCACGGCCCGCCGACCCGCCGAACAGGTGGGTAATGACGGTGGCCACCAGAACGAGCGGTGCCATCCGTCGAGGGACCCAGGCGTCGGGCGCATGGATCTCGTCGAGAATCAGGTTGTTGCCGCGAGCCGACTCGCCAGCGCCACGTTGGTAGGTGAGTCCGATGAGCAGTCCGGCCACGGGTAGGAGCCACAACAGCCAGCCGTTGTCGACTTGAGTCTTCGTTGCCCACGTCAGTGATTCGAGCAGTGCGGCGGATGACGCTCCGGCCAGAACACCGACCACCAGTCCGAGCGCGATCCAACGGACGAGCGAGGTGAGGAGTTGGAGCTGGCGCGATGGGTCGATTGCGAGGAACGGTCGCAGCCAGGCCCTCATGTTGTTGTCGCTGGATCGACGTCGCTGCTTCACAAGACCTACCGATGGCGAACGCGGCGGCGTTCTACGTGCTGTGCTCATGGCAGGCTAGGCGAGGAACGCTCGCTACGATCGGACCGTGGAAACATCAACGGTCTCGCCCTACTTCGCCGAAACTGCCAATGGGCTCACGCAGCTGCGTCGGCGCTGGTCGGTTGAGCAGCCCAAAGCCGCCATCCTCCTGGTGCATGGCATTGGTGAGCACTCTGGCCGTTACGAGTTTGTGGGCGAGACGCTTGCCAGGCAGGGCTATGACGTCCTGGCGTTCGACAACCGAGGCTTTGGCCAGACGGGTGGGGCGCGAGCCTACGTCGATGCGTTTTCCGACTACCTCGATGACGTTGAAGCGCTCGTCGCTGAACGTCGCGAGCTTGGCGTTCCGGTTGTGTTGTTTGGCCACTCACTCGGTGGCCTGATCGTGGCGACCTATCTCACCTCACATCGGCCCGCAGTCGACCTTGGCGTCCTGAGTTCACCGGCCTTGACCGCCGTGGTGCCGGCGTGGCAACGCATCGCCGCCCCCGCGGTGGGCCGGGGCCGGCCGACCTTGTTCATTCCGGCCGCGATCGACGGCGAGATACTGTCTCGTGATGTTGCCGTGCAGGAGGCCTACGTCAATGACCCGCTCGTTGTGAAGGGGGCAACCGCCGGGCTGGGTCAAGCGATCTTCTCGACCATGGCAGACACTTCGGCCCGGCTCCACACGCTCCGGTTGCCAATCTACGTTCTGCATGGCGCCGACGACAGGCTGGTCCCGCCTGCTGCCTCCGAGCCGCTCGACCGCCTACCCAACGTGACCCGTCGGCTGTGGGCCGGACTCCGCCACGAGTGCCTGAACGAACCCGAAAAGGCGCAGGTACTCGGCGAACTCGTCGACTGGCTCGATTCCCAACTGGCGCGGGAACTCAACTAGGCGCCGTCGGCTCGAGCTCGTTGATTAGGGCTCGTCGACGTAGCCAACGCCTTCGACCCAGCGAGGCTCCTGTGGTGCCACGATCGGCTCGGCTGGCGCCTGGGCCGGTCGGACCGGCTGGGCGGCCGGTGCGGCGGCGGTGCCCGGGTAGGCCCGTGGGGGTTGCTCTGACGGCTGCTGGTACACCGCCGTCTGGTCAACGGGCCCGGACTGGCGGGCCTGATTTGGCGGCACCGTCCGAGCCGGATTTGGTCGGCGGACGTTTGAGACCTGACCAGCAATCGAGGGTGTTCTTTGGGCCGCGGGGCGCTGGGCTGGAGCTACGGCCGCAGGGCGGGTCGGCTGAAGCACCTTGGCTGGGCCCCGCTGCTGCGCGATCCCGATGAGGAAGGAGAACCCGAGGAGCAGGGTGCCAAACGCCGCCATGATGATGGCCGGACGGACCATCGCACCGAAGAGCACGTCGGTCATGGCGCTGGCGATGGCCGTTGACGTCGGCCCGACTTGTTCGGCGAGATAGGGCACGAGGTACGACACCGCCAGCCAGAAGGCCGAGGCGCCAAAGGCCCAAAACGAAACTCGACGCAGTATCGCCGCCCGATTCTTGGCGACGACCAGCGAGAAAATGGCGCCGGCAGACGCGAGCAAGAACCCAATGATGACGAGCCGCTCGATCGCGTTGCGCATTTTGCCGAACCACGACAAGCCAGTCGTTGGGAGCTCGAAGGCGACCGCTGGCGCCTCGGGCACGAGTGAGTCGAGTTCGGGACGGTCGCCGACCAGGGCGGTGCGGACGGCGGTACTGAGCGCAGATCCGTCGAGCAGGACTGGCTCGCTGACGCCGTTCAGTGCGTTTTGATGGGTTTTCACGATGCCGTCACGAACCAGGCGTTCGACCGAAGGGTCGTCGAGCGCGGTCGCGGCAATCGACTCGAGTGTCTGCTGGGGTACGGTCGCCCCGTCGGGTAGCGCAGCTGCCAGCGAGTCGGCTAGGCGGCCGACAAGCGCCGACCGGAGCGTTTCGTTATCGAGCACTTGGTCGGCCAAGCGCTCAGACTGGTTTGGATCGAGCACGGTGTGGGTCGTCACGAACCCGGCCCACGTCAACGACGCCAGCAGGAGCGACACACCAAGGATGAGTTCAGCTAGACCTCTACGCATGGCCACGATTCTTCCATTGGTTTTGACGTTTGCGGGGTAGGTTCGCGGAATGACAGTTTTCGAGGCCACCCTGGTCTTCTTTGGTGGTCTGATCGCCGGTGGCATCAATTCGATGGCTGGCGGTGGGTCATTGCTGACCGTGCCCCTGCTCGATGTCGCTGGCGTCACTGGCCTGTTGGCAAACGGCACCAACCGCGTTGCTGTGCTTTTTTCCAACGGAACCTCGGCCTACAGCTACGCCAAGCGAGGCGTCGACGTGTGGCGACGAAGCATCCCCGTCGTCATTCCGTCCGTTGTTGGTGGCCTCGTTGGGGCAACCTTGATCTCGAACTTGGACGACGCCGCGTTCAAGAAACTGTTCGGCGTGTTGATGATTCCGCTCCTCGCCATGGCCTTGTGGAAGCCGCGGGCCAAGACCGCACCCGAACCATGGCCCGCGTCGATTGTGGTGGTGGTGTTTTTCCTGGTCGGGATCTATGCGGGCGCGATCCAGGCAGGTGTCGGCCTCTTTCTGGTACTGCTCTTGGCTCGGGCTGGTTATGACCTCGTCGAAGCCAATGCCCTGAAGACGATCGTCATCCTGGGAGTGTCGGCCACAGCGGTTCCGGTCTTTGTCGCAAAGGGACAGGTGTCGTGGCTGCCCGCCGTTGTGCTCGCCGCAGGTATGGGTTTGGGCGGCTACGTCGGCGCGAAATTTGCTGTCGAGGGTGGCGAGCGGGTGATCCGGCCCGTACTCGTTGTGTCGGTGGTCGCCCTCGCCGGCCGTATGGTTGGCCTTTACTGACTCCAGAAGGTTGTACTGCTCACTCGCTGGCCTCGTTTGCTTCGTCGGTCCCACCAAAGGGCGAGTCGGCGGAGCCGGCTCGCTGCGACCTTGCCCCAGAGCTTGGACTCAAGTGAGGAGCGGTCTCGGGTATAGGGGCACACGCGAATACAAACCGAACAGTCGCTATTGATTTTCGCCCAGTAGCCAAAGCAGGCTTCGCCGTCGATCGTCCATTTCGTCACGCCAGCGATGTTGGAGACGTTATGGCGTTGGTCGGTCGGTGGGCCGACGGGGATTGCTTGTGAAGGGCATGCGTCGGTGCACGCTCGACAGAGGTTGCACATCTCCTCGACGCCAAAGCGAACGGGTTGGTCGTGCGCCAACGGAAAGTCGGTGAAGATCTTGCCGAAGCGAACGTTTGACCCGTGCTCCGGTGTGATGACGAGTCCGTTTCGGCCGTACTCGCCGAGCCCGGCCTTGATGGCGTAGGGAATCGCAAGGGCGGTGTCGTTCAGCGTCGGCACGGCCTCGTAGCCGAGGTTGCGAATGTACTGAGCGATAGCCAAGAGCACGATGACATCCTGGGAGTAACCGAGACCCGTGGCCGCGCCAGCGAGGGCGGACGGGGCAGTGGCAATGAGCGACGGGTCCATGGCTTGGCCAACGACCACGACACTGCTCAGCTCGGGTGCGAGGACGTTGGGCTTTGGCCCGTCGGCGGCCCGGGAGTAGCTCGAAACATAGAGCCAACGCTCATCGGCGGCGGTAATGCCGACCAGGTCAGCCCCGAGCAACTTCGCTACTTTCTTTAGCTCCGTTGCTTCGACGACCGGATCGGACACCGCGTACTTCTCGTCTGAGGCGTCACGCAGCGCCGTGAGAGGATCGAGGAAACCCTCTCGCCGGTCCTCGTCCTCGAGTCGCTCGGCAAACAGGTCGGCGCCGTGCCAGGCCGCGTTACGCAGCGCGTAGTCCTTGCGCCGGAAGCCGCGGGCATTGCGCCACTCCATGAGCGGTTCGCGATACGACTCGAAGAAGCGTTCGGTGGCGGTAGTGCGCACCTTGTCGTCCCACCACGACCGGTTGAATACATCGTTGACCTGATCGAAGCGCTCAAATCGGTTGGCGTCGACGAGCCATCCCGCGTCCGGACGCTCGTCGGTTCGAACATCACGTCGGTCTCGTCGTTGGCCTCGCACGACAGAGGTATAGCAAACCGGCTAGCCGCCTGTCGCCTCGCCGGTTGTGTCCCCGCTATGACCGGGGCACCCTTGCGCCAGTCGGGAACCGACTCGGCCGTTGGTTCCCACGACCGGATGTAGGTCGTGACCGCGGATCTGGGCGCTCGTGAGCGGTCCGGCGAAGTCTTGGGAGAAGGCGCTCATCTGGGTTCCCGGTACGCCGACCGACACAAAGACCTCGATCTGCTCGTTCGTCGCCGCTTGGAGGAACTCCTTGCTGTTGAGTGCGGGCGCCGTGCCTCCTTGGCCGGCCAATCCATGGCACGACGAGCAGTTGAAGCTGAAGATGTGCTCGCCTTCGGTTGCGAGCGACTGGAGATGGGTGTCGCTGACTCATCGCGATTGGATGGCTCGTAGAGCCGATACAGCGGGAACACGAGAGCGAACGCGATCAGTAAGCCGGCGCCGATTGCCATCACTCTGGTGGTTGACGCCTCAAGTTCGTCGTCCTCGCCTCCGTAGCGCATCATTCGCCTCCTCCCGAGCACATCGGGCCAGCTTGCGGCTCATCGATTTGTTCGAAACCGGGTGCTGACCCTTCGATCTTCTCGCCTGTGTTGATATAGAGCAGGCCGTCTTCGCCGATCTCGGTTGCGTAGCGGTCCATGCCCCGCGGTGCTGGTCCGGCCCGATAGTCGCCGGCTCGGTTGAACACCGAACCGTGGCAGGGACATTCGAACTGGTTCGATGACTCGCAGTACGGCACCCGGCAGCCGAGATGGGTGCATTTCTCCGAGATCGCGACGATCTCGTCGTTGATCTTTGTGAGGTACGAACGCCGCAGGGACCTCGACGACCGCGCCGTCGGGAACGGCATCCGGTGAGATTGCTCGTACCTTGCCGCCAAAGCCGGTTGAGGCGAGCGGTTGGAGAAGCTCCCAGCCAGTCCAAGCGCCAAAGACGCCAACGACTCCAGCGCCCACTTTCCAGACCCAAGAGACGAACTCCCGACGTTGGAGGATCGGGTTCATAGTTCACCGTGCCATTCTTGCCAAGGCCAGACCCAGCCCCAGTTGGGACCGCGGAAGGCGAAGCCGATAATCGTCAAAATGATCCAGATCACCAGGAACGTCGTGAACGTCGAGACGGCAACACGACGGTGCGATGCTCGGATGTAGAGGCTGCGATCGATATAGGGCAACGCGATCAACCCGAGGATGATTGCCCCGGGAATCAAGACGCCCGCTACCAGCGGATGGAAGTGGGCGAGCAACTCTTGGAGAGCGGCGAAGTACCACGGCGCCTTCTCGGGGTTGGGTGTCACCGTTGGATTGGCAATCTCCCGGAGTGGCGCATCGAAGAACACTGCGATGACGAGAACGGTCAGCAGCGTCGCCATTGCCGCGACGGCGTGTCGGACGAGCAGGTGGGGAAAGACGAGCACGGTGTCGTCTGCGGCGGGGTCTTTCCTCTCGCCTGCGAGTGGCTTGCCGGGCACCATGCCGAGTACTCGGCGGCCTTCGATGACTGTCGGTGCGCTATAAGTTGGCGACGGTTGCGCTGGTCGTTTCTGGCCCAGAGCGACTGAGGTTTCGGTCGATGGTTTCTTCTCAGGCATCGGGTTCTCCCCGGTCGAGGTCGAGCATTGCGTCCTTACGCCAGCGCCACAAGTGGATCGTCAGCAGTGCGACGATGGCGAGCGGTAGGACGGCAACGTGCAGCACGTAGAAGCGCAGCAGGGTGTCTGAGCCGACCGTCTGCCCTCCTAGGAGCATCGATTGCGTCTTCTCGCCAGCAAATGGCACATACGCTGCCATTTCTGTTCCCACGGTGACCGCCCAGTAGGCAAGCTGATCCCACGGAAGCAGGTAACCAGTGAACGACATGAACAAGGTCATGATGAGTAGCACGACGCCGATGACCCAGTTGAATTCGCGAGGCGCCTTGTAGGCCCCTCGGTAGAAGACTTTGGCCATGTGCATGGCGACGGCGAGAACCATGAGGTGCGCCGACCACCGGTGGACATTGCGGAGGTACTGGCCGAAGGCGACCTCGGTCTGCAGCGTTTGGATGTTCGTGTAGGCCGATGCTGGCGACGGTACGAAGAAGAACATCAGCGCGATGCCCGAGACGACGAGCGAGCCGAAGAGCACGGTCGAAATCACCCCGAGGTACCACGAATACTTGAAGCCGAGCTCGGACTTGCGCACCTTCACCGGGTAGATGTGCAAGGCAAAGCTGGACCAATGGCCAGCCGCTCGGTCTCGTGGCGTGACCTTTCGCGGCGTCCGCCAGATTGATCGCCCGACCCTGGTAGCTCGAACCCGATCGTACAGATCGCCCTCGTGTCTGTTCATTACGTCCATTTGGGAACACCAACTCCTGTCCACATCCCCATCGACAACGCGCCGGGTGGGCACCGTTCAATACAAAGTCCGCAACGGATACATGCGGTTTCGTCGAGGAGTAGGGCAGTGCCGCCCGTGTACTCCGGGTCGATTTCTTCCGAGGGGACGAGTGAGATCACATCGACCGGGCAAACGTCGGCGCAAAGGGCGCATAAGACGCATTTCTCGGGCTCGAGCAGGATGTTGGCGAAGCAACGCAGGCAGCGGTTTGCCTCACATCTGGCTTGCTCTGGGGTGAATCCGAGCTCGACCTCGGCAAGGCCCATACGCCGGCCCGTATCGAGGGTTGGCACCGCCAGACGGTCGACTCGATCGTAGTTGTCGTCGAGGCGATGGAACTGTTGGAGCTGCACCATCTGTCCCGGTGAGTCGGCGTCTATCGCCCCGCCAAACGAACGGTGGATCGATTCGGCCGAGCGACGACCGTCGGCTATAGCGTCGATGAGCGTTCGCGGCCCCTTGGCCGCGTCGCCGCCGGACCAGACGCCAGGTATCGACGTCTCGCCCGTATCCCAGTCGATCTCGATGGTGCGTCGCTGGCTAATTTCAGGACCGTTTGCTCCGAGCGAGTCGAGGTCGATGGCCTGGCCGATGGCGAGAATGATCGTGTCGGCGTCGGTCACGATGACGTCGTCGCGATCGAAATCGGGGCTGAAGCGTCCGTCGTCATCGAAGACAGAGCGAACACCAACCGTCTCAAGGCCGACGACCTTGCCGTCCTCGACCACGATGCGGTTGGGGCCTCGACGTGGCAGAAAGTCGATGCCTTCGTGCTCGGCCTCTTCCACTTCGAAGTCGTGCGCTGGCATCTCGGCACGCGACTCGAGGGACATGATCGTGACGTGTCTGGCCCCTGATCGCGCCGCCGTGCGGGCCACATCGAAGGCCTCAGTCATCGGCGAGCGCTCATCAAGGGCGGCCGGGTGGGGGCTGTCGTCGCGTTTGTCGGCGTAGTCCTCTGCTCGCAACGCAGTACGAGCAGCGTCCATCGCCACATCGCCGCCGCCGATCACAATGACCCGGTCGCCAATCTCTACCTCATATCCCCGGTTCATATTGATGAGGAATTCGATGGCTTTGAACACGCCGTCGGCGTCGTGTCCCTCGACATCGAGACCCCGACCAAGAGTGGCCCCGATGCCGAGGAAGATGGCGTCGTGCCGCGCTCGCAGTTCGTCGAGCGAGAGGTCGCGGCCGAGTTTCGTGTTGTACTGGACCTCGACACCGAGGTTGACGATGGCAGCGATGTCGCCGGCGAGCACCGTGCGGTCGAGGCGGTACTCGGGGATCCCAAGCCACATGGCGCCGCCGAGTTTGTCGGTCGCTTCGTACACCGTGACTTGGTAGCCCCAGCGGCGAAGATCGTGGGCGGCAGCCATGCCGGCCGGGCCGCCACCAACGATGCCGATGCTCTTGTCGAGTTCGTTGGCGGGAGGGGCGACGACCTTGTTCCAGATCTCGCTGCCTTCCTCGACCTTTCCTGATTCGGGTCCGAACTGTTCGGTTACGAACCGCTTGAGGGCACGAATGGCGATGGGGTGATCGATCTCACCTCGTCGGCACGCGCCTTCACAGGGAGCCGCGCACACACGCCCGCACACGGAGGCGAACGGATTTGGCATGCGGGCTGTCAGATATGCCTGCTCGTCGTTGCCGTCGGCGATTGCCGCGACATACATGCCTGCGTTGGTGTGCACGGGGCATGCAGCCAGGCACGGGATGTTTTGGTCGTAGAACTCGAGCCCGGTTGAGCTGGTCATCAGATTCTCGACTCTCGGTGGGTATACCAGAGGGCCCAGAGCCCGATTCCGAGACCGCCAACCCAGAGTCCGGCACCGATGAGATCTTGGAACGGTCGGTCGAGCTTGCCTACGGTTTCGGTGTTGAGCGCCCAGTTGGGGACGAAGACCGTGGCGATGATGAAGCCGAGCACGATCGTGGCGGTCTTCAGCCCAACATCGAACCAAGGCGTATCGAGTCGATCGTTTTGCGAAGCGAGCCGAGGTCCAACCACGAGGAGGAGGACGAACGCAGCCATCGCAAAGGCGAGGTAGTAGGTCATGTTGGTGAAGCCGGGCAGCTCGGTGCCAGCAACTGGGCCCGTTGGCGTGATGACCGCACCTTCGGCGACCGGGGCAACGAGATCGTTGGTGACGAAGGCGACCACCGCGCTGATGTCGTCCTCGGAGAGCGTCGAGAACGGCGGCATCACGCCGTCGTACGTTTCGCCGTTAACCACGAGCTGACCGCTCTTCCCGTTGGTGACGACGCCCCGCACATAGTCGGCATCGGTGGCGTTTGTGTTGCCCTTCAAGGGTGGAAATTGTCCGGCGAGTCCGACGCCGCCGGGTTGGTGGCACGACTGACACACCGCCGCAAATACCTCTTGGCCGTCGCGCAGCAATTGGTTCTGGGCTTCGGCGGCGGGGTCAGGCTCGTCGGTTGCTGTGGTGTCGGTTGCTGTGCTTTCCGTCGCTGTGCTGTCCGTGCTGTCCGTCGTCTCGACCTGGGTCGTCGCTGTCTGGCGGGCAAGAGCGGGGGTTGCGGCAGCCAGGCTGGCGCCAAGGGCCAGGATCAACGCGACGAACAGGCTCCGGCGGGAGAACGTCGGTGATGGTGGGGCATCCACAGATGGTGTCACCCGTTGGGGTGGGGTCATTGCCTCTCCTCGGTCGGGCCGTCGCGGCTCACAGAGAACCTAGGGGGCAGACGCTGAGTCATTTAGAGCACTTCGTCCCTACTTCGCCGGACGGTTGCTTGCGAGGCTGCTTCGGTCACCGCAATAAGGGAGATCCATTCGTGAGTAGTCCGGACACTGATCTGAGCACGGCCTCAGATGAAGAACACTTCAAGCCGGTTGGGACGCTGTTTCTGCTAGCGATCTTCGTCGTCTGCCTGATCCTCCTGTGGTTCTCGGTATACGCGATACTCCTCAGCCGGGGCGTGACAACATGAGTGACACATCTCCTGATCCAGTCGTGGACGAGTTCGCCAGTGACGCTCGACTCACCATGGGAATCGACCCGTACGAGCGGAACTGGATGCGGCTTTCGGTCGCCATGCTCATCGGGTTCTTCACGATCGTGACGATCGCTGGTTTCGCCATGGGCATCCAGGTCAACGGGGCCGAGAGCGAGGTCGACCCGAGAACCGTCATGGCTACCGAGCCGTGGGCCACTCCTGGCCTCCGCGAGATCTCTCCCGGCGTCTACGAGGCATACATCTTGGCCCAGGCTTGGTCATTCAGCCCGCGTGAAATCGAGGTGCCGGTCGGCTCAAAGGTGACCATCTATGTCACGAGCCCCGACCTCCAGCATGGCTTCAAAATCACGGACACCAATATCAACATGATGGTTGTGCCGGGTCAGGTGTCAAAACTTGAATACACCTTTGACACCGTCGGCGACTTCCCATACATCTGCCACGAATACTGCGGAAAGGGCCACGCCAGCATGTTTGGCACCGTCAAGGTCGTGGCCGCCACGGGCGGCGAATCAGCGGCGCCAACCACAACTGAGGGAGTTGACGAATGACCGTTACAGAAGAACCGATCGCTGACGGCCCGCCCCCGGCGAACCGACGCACGCTCGCCGGATTGACAACGGCTACGACCTGACCCCGGCCGAGAAAGAAGTTCGTCGGTCTGCACCTCACGGTCGCCTTTACCGCATTGATGATCGGCAGCTTCTTCGGCCCAATGCAGTCACTCGAGTTTGGCGGGCTCGACCTCTATCCCTACCTCAAGCCCGTCATTCAGTCGTACTACCAGGGACTCACCCTGCACGGCGTGCTGAATGCGCTTGTGTTCACGACGATCTTCATCACGGGCTTCTCCACACTGACGACGATCAAGGGGCTCGGCCGACCGCTTGCGAAGCCGTTGATCAACAAGATCGGCTTCGGCACGTCGGTCGTCGGTCTGGTCGTGACTGCCATTCCGATCCTGATGAACAAGGCGTCGGTCCTCTACACCTTCTATCCGCCGTTGAAGGCAAGCTGGGCCTTCTATCTGGGCCTTGTGCTGGTCGTCGTCGGTAGCTGGATCGAGGGCCTTGGCTTCTACCTCACGCTTCACGCTTGGCGTAAAGACAACCGAGGCGTTCGCTCGCCGTTCGTTGCGCTGGGGCCGATCATCAACATGGCCATGTGGCAGATCGCAACCCTCGGTGTTGCCGTTGAGATCCTCACCATGTTGTTGCCGTGGTCGCTCGGCATTATCGATGGGACCGACCCCGAGCTGGCTCGGACCTACTTCTGGTGGACCGGACACCCGCTGGTCTATTTCTGGCTCTTGCCGGCATACGTCTCGTGGTACGGCATGCTGCCAAAGCAGGTGGGCGGCAAGTTGTTCAGTGACTCGCTCGCCCGCCTGGCGTTCTGGATGTTCTTGATCGTGTCGGTGCCCGTTGGCTTCCACCATCAGTTCACCGACCCAGGTGTTCCCCAGACGTGGAAGTTCATCCACTCGGCGCTCACCTACTCGGTGTTCTTCCCGTCGATGATCACCGCCTTCACGGTTATTGCGTCGCTCGAATATGGCGCCCGGCGCAATGGTGGCGTCGGCCTTGTTGGGTGGATCCGGGCGCTTCCGTGGAAGGATCCGTCGGTCACCGCTCAGCTTCTGGCCGCGTTGCTCTTCGTATTCGGCGGGATCGGCGGCCTCACCAATGCGTCCTACAGCCTCAACCTGGTGATCCACAACACCGCTTGGGTGCCTGGCCACTTCCATCTCACGGTGGCCACTGCCGTCACGCTGACCTTCATGGGTATCTCGTACTGGATGGTTCCGTACCTCAGCGGTAAGGCGCTCTACAAGCCGAATCTGGCCTTGGTTCAAGCGTGGTCGTGGTTTGTCGGCATGGTGATCTTCTCCAACGCCATGCACGTTGTCGGCCTGCTCGGCGCCCCTCGTCGGACCCCGTTGGGCTCGGCGCCGTACGTCCCGGAGGAATGGAGCGGTCACCTGCTTCGGGTGTCGATCGGCGGATCGATCCTATTCTTCTCGGTGTATCTGTTCGGCTACATCATGGTCCGCACCTACCTCGGTCCGAAGGTTGCCCCCGAACTCGTGCCGCAGATGCCAATCGCTGAATCAATCCGGCATCGCCAGTTGACTCCCGTCTGGCTCGACCGGTTCAAGCCGTGGCTCATAACGGCGGCTGTGCTACTCCTGATCGCCTACGGACCGCAGATGGTCGATCAGTTGACCAACATGCACCTCAACGCCCCGGGGACTGATTTCACCCCGTGGTAGGGGAACCCCCATCAGCCGGAGCTCAGGAGCCCGACACTCCATCGCCCTTGCGGTTGGGTCGGGCTCTTGACGCGCTGGAACGGGGGTCGCTTACGGCGGGTCGTCCGTTGCGGAGGGTCACCGGCTCCAACCGCTTGAATCCGCTGCCATACGCCGGTGCGATCAGCGTGTTCCTGTTGGCCGTCGTCATTGTCAGCGGTCTCTACCTCACGCTCTTCTTTGAATACGGCTTTGACGCGTCATACCACGCTGTGGCCAAGATGCAAGGCCACCCGATCCAGTCGGTGGTCCGGGCCGTTCACCGCTACGCGTCGGCCGGGCTGGTGCTCACCGTCGTCGTCCATGCGTGGCGGATCTTTACCGCCAAGCGGTTTACTGGCCGCAAGCGGCGGTGGCGGTGGGCGAGCGGGGTTGGGGCCCTCGTCCTGGTGTGGCTTGCTGGGGTGACCGGGTACTGGCTTGTCTGGGATCGGCGAGCCGCAGCCCTCAACGAAGTGGTGATCGGCCTGCTTGGGCGCACGGGCGTTGGCGCGACCTTTCTCGTCGATCGCTTGCTCGGCCCCAGAGCCGGGAGCGGCTGGACGGTCCTTCTCGCCATCTGGTTCGCCCATCTGGGCCTTAGCGCGGCGATCACCTACGCCACCTATCGCCATGTTCGACGGTCGCGCCTGGGTTGGCTTCCGCCCAAGCACTGGATGGCGTTGATGACGGGCGCACTCCTCGTCATGGCGATCGCGCTGCCGGTCGACCTTCTCGGCCCGGCCGACCCATCGGCGCTGGTGGCCGACATGCCGCTCGATCCCTTCGTGCTGTTCCTCCTCCCGCCCCTCCTCACCGGCGCCGCCTGGTTCGTAGTGTTGGCCGTGCTGGCGGCCATCGTCGCCGCGGCCGTGTTGCCCCGGCTGCTCACCCGCTCGGATCCACCCGTGGTCGTCATCGATGAGGCTGCGTGCACGGGCTGCGATCTGTGTGTCACTGATTGCCCCTACGTGGCACTGTCCTTGGTTCCTCGGACCGACCCACAGGCGAAACGAGCCATCGCCGTCGTTGACGTCAACGCCTGCGTCGGCTGTGGCATATGTATCGGCTCATGCTCGTTCGGCGCGATGACCCTTCCGGGGTCCGATGCGGTGCAGCAGGTGCAGCCGGCTGGGAAGCGAGTTGTTGTTGCCTGCGCTCGCCACGTCACGCATCGCCACGGCCAGCGAGCCGACGACGAGGTGATTGTGGGTGTGTCGTGCACCGGCATGTTCCATAGCCAGGCAATTGCGTCGCTCATGGAGCGGGGGGCAACCGCCGTCCAGATCGTCGGCTGCCCGCCGGGTGACTGTTCGTACGGCATCGGTAACACGCTTACCGCCGACCGGCTCGAGGGGCTACGGGCGCCTCATGTCACGCGCCAGTGGGCTGGCGTTGCCGACGAAGACTTCGTCCCGCCCGGCGAACTCGCAGGCGCTATCGCCCACCCCGGAGCGCATCCACAAGCCAGCCCGGAGCCCGATTCATACCGGGCGCTCGTGAGCGTTGGGTTCGTAGTCTTGGCATCGCTCGCCGTCGTGGCCGCCGCAACGCGGGCGCCATTCCGCCCGCCGACCGACGTTGCTGGGATTCGGGTCGTTGTCGACCACGAACCAGGCGAGCAGCTGCTGTCCGAGCCAGCGCCATCGGGCGAGGGCGGGGCGCTGGTCACCGTCGTCATCTCAGTTGACGGTCGTGTGATCGAGCGAGAACAGCTGCCGCAGGACGGGACGCGGGCCGTTGGTGTCGTTGACGCCACCATTGAGCCCGGCACGAGAACGGTGAAGGTTGCACTCGTCGAGACCGCCGACGTCACGGCTGAGACCGTCATCTATGAGGGAACCCCCACGTTTGCGGCTGGTCGCCAACTGGTGGTCGAGGCATCAGACCTGCCGCCTGTCCCTGGTGTGAGCGAAGGTATGGCGGTGTTCAACTCTCGATCAGGCGGTGCCTGCAAGGTATGCCATTCGGTGGAACCAGGCGGCGATGGCGTCGGCCCATCGTTGGCGGGCATCGGCACGAGAGGCGCTGATCGCCTGCCCGGCTTGAGCGCCGCCGACTACATTCGCCAATCGATCCTGTCGCCCGATGCCTATATCGTCGATGGGTATCGCGCCGGCCAAATGCTCGACATCTATCAAGACCGTCTGTCGCCCGAGGAGCTCGATGCGCTCGTCGCCTACCTCTCGTCGCTGACCGAAGGAGAGGGTTAGCCATGCAGGCCAACGACCAACCGAGGTCAGCCTTCGGGGAAGAACTCCTCGGTGCTGACGCCGTCGATCGTGTCAACGCCACGGGTGCCGACAAGGTGTCCGTTGTCGGCGTTGACAACGTACTCGGCCGTACCCATAAGCGGATCGCCCGAGGTAGCGACCGACTCCCAAACAACCTCGAGGGTGTCGCCGCTGAGCGTGCCAGTGCCAGCGTCGATCGCGCCAGTGACGATCCACTGGAGGTCGTAGGTCATCGGCGCGTCGGCGGCAACAATCACGACGGTGCCCGAATACTCGATCCCCGTCGGACCGAGCCCGTTGACGGTGTACGTGCCAGCCAGGCCAGCACCATCGTCTCCCTCGTTGATGGCGAGGTCGCCAGGGAGGGCAGTGAAATAGAGCATCGCCAGGAAGGCACCGACTGCGATCAACCACTTGAGCCACTTCATCGCTCGGATCCTAATGATCGACTGGTCGTACCTCTATGGCTGAAGGTCACAGCTTTCTTCTTCGGCACGGTGATCGTCGCCGCGCTGGCCTTTGCCGTCGTGCAGCCGATCAAGGTGTTGCCTCGGGTCCGCTTGGCCCCGGGGTTTGCCCTTACCGATTCGCAGGGAGCGACCGTCACCAGCGAGGACGCTCGTGGTGCCGTCACGCTCTACACCTTTGCGCCATCAACCTGCACGACCGACTGCGAGGCCATCAACGCAACAATGGCCGAAGTGCAACGTCGAGTCGCGGCCGAGGTCGACCTCGAAGGGATTCCGTTTCAACTGATAACGATTGCGATCGACTCACCAACGAGCGGTGAGCTCGCCGCGGCCCAGCAGCGCTCGGGTGCCGATGGAACACGCTGGCAGTGGCTCACCGCCGACCAGATCACGCTCAAGTCCGTGGTCGGATCAGGATTCGGTCGCTTCTTCTCGCTTGCTTCCACGTCGGGTGCCCCCAGCTTCGACCCTGGATTCGTCCTGGTTGACGGCTGGGGCGTTGTCCGTGGTGACTACCGATACCAAACGATTGCGACCGATGCCGACAAGATCGTCAGTCATGTTGGCATCCTGGCGGACGAGGTGCGCTATGGCCACGGCGCCGCAAGCGTCGCCTACGAAGCGGCCCACCTCTTCCTTTGCTACCCCTAGATCTCGGAGCTGATGATGTCCTCGACGACTGTTCGTGAAGCGACGCAACACCACCGACGAAACCGACCGCTGCTGGCGGCCGGCCTCATCGGTGTCGCGCTGGTCGGCGTTTTGCTTGGTCGCCTTGCGCTCAACCTCGTCAGCCCCCACTTGTTTTCGGAACGGTGTTTCAGGTCGCCACACCGGCGCCATCCATGGCGGCTCTGACACTCGACTCAGGGGTGCCGGCCGATCTGAGCCATTCGACGACAAGGTCGTGCTGGTCTATTTCGGTTACACCAACTGCCCCGACGTGTGCCCGACGACGTTGTCCGATGTGGCCAAGGCGCTCGCCACCCTTGGGTCCGACGCCGACCGAGTGACGCTGGTCATGGTCACCATCGATCCTGAACGAGATGACCTTGATACCACGGGGCAGTATGTTCGGTTCTTTGACGAGCGGTTCCACGCGGCGAGCGGGCCGATTGCGGATATCACCGACGTTGCCACGCGGTATGGGGTCTACTTCAAGGCCAGTGAGGCCGACGCTTCCGGGGCCTACGACATGGAGCACACCGGGAGCTTGCTGGGAATTGATACCGACGGCAATCTCCGCATTGTTTGGGCCCCCGGTGTCGACCCCGACGCCCTGGCCGGCGATCTGAGCGAATTGCTTTCATGAGGCGGGACGCTGCGTTTCTCGCCGCCTGTCTCGTGGCGGGCAGTTGCGGCTCGGCCGCGTCCAGCGGACTCGCGGCTCACGACGGCTGGTCGCGTCCGACCCCGCCGATCACCAATGTGGGGGCCATCTACTTCACCCTCACCAACGACAGTGGTGAGGGTGACACCCTCGTGGCTGCTCGGAGCGACGATTGCGCCGAGATCGAGATGCACGAGACCATGAGCACCGACGGCGTGACGACCATGGCAGCCCGCTCAGAGGTAGCCGTTGGCGCCGGCTCGAGCATTGTGTTCGAACCAAACGGCCTGCATCTCATGTGTCTCGGACTCGCCAAGCCGGTCGTTGACGGCGCGGAGATCATGGTCGAGCTTGACTTCATCAGCGGCGCGGTGGTCGAGCTAAGCGTTGTTGGTGATGATCGCTAGGTCGCGCGTGCCGTGGTGGGGAACGCTCCAGGTCACGGTCGTGCCGACGCCGTCAGGACCAGGCTTGATATGCATTTGTCCGCCTAAATACTCGGCCCGCTGGCTGATGTTGCGGATGCCAAACCCATGTGGACCACGGTCGTTGTAGCCACTTCCGTCATCGCTCACGCTCAGGGTAACGTCGTCGTCGATGGTCAGCCGGACGACGGCTACTGACGCATTGGCGTGGCGCTCAACGTTTGAAAGGAGCTCGCTGAGCGTTGCGCTGAGGTTGTCGAGCACGACGTCGTTTACCCGGTCGAGGTCGCCCTCGAACGCAAAGTCGATGCCGTTTCTTCCAACAGCCTGGTAGCGGTCGATCACCCGCCGAAGCTCCCCTCGCCCGAGAGGTCCGGTTGGGTCAGTTGGAAGATGGTCTCGCGAATGACGTTGATGGTTTCGTCGAGTTCGTCGATGGTGGCAAGCGCCTTCTCCTCGAGTTTGACGTTGGCCCCAAGTGATGCCTGGAGGCCCATGCCGGCAGCGAACAATCGCTGAATGACGACATCGTGGAGGTCTCGAGCGATGCGCTCGCGATCTTCGACGAGGAACATGCGACGGCGTTCGGAGCGCGCCTTGGCGAGGTCAAGGGTGACCGCAATCTCGGTGGCCAGGGTCAGGCCGACGGCTATCTCGTCGTCGCTGAAACGGGGAGCGCCAACGGGGCGAGCTGCGACAAGAACGCCAACCAGGGCACCGGATCCATGCAGAGGAGCGATGTAGGCGGGCCCGAACGTGGGCCGCGTGATCGTCAAGGTCGGCGATTGCCAGCAACGCCCCCGGACGGCCGGTGTCGACCACCTGTCGGATGGTTGGCGACGGGGGAAGGGCTCGGCCGGCCAGGTCGGTGGCGTGTGTACTCACGACGGCGCGGTAGACCAACGAGCCCTCGACTGACGGCACTGCAACGAACGTATGCGGTGCGTCGAGGAGCCGACTGGTGGCGTGAAGCGTGAGCTCGAGCACTGAGTCGACGGGTTGTTCGAGCAGTGTTGCTTGGCGGATCTCGGCCAGCGAGCTGAAGAGTTGCTCGCGCCGGTCTCGTTGTCGCTCGGCTGCCACTCGCCGACTGATGTCGACGATATGCGACAGGCGGCGGCGCTCGGCCTCGGGGTGCGTCAGTTCAGAGAGGTGGACGGCCCCCCAGATCTGGTGGCCATCCTTGTGAAGGTAGCGGCGCTCAGTCGACCCGTCGGCATTGCGCAGCGGCGGCTCGTCGTCTGCTGCCACCAAGTCGCTCAGATGCCGGCCGGTGAGATCGTCGTCGCCTAAGCCGAGCATTGATCGGAAGGCGTGGTTGGCCTCGACAATCTCGCTCGATCCGTCGGCTCCCTCCGCCGTCAAGACCATGGCTACGGGAGCGTCAATGAACGCAGAGCGGAACTCCGCCTCACTGGCTCGGAGCCGATCTTCCGCCGCTTGCCGCTCGGTGATATCGCGCACGATCGAGACAATGCGGCGCGGTGCGTCGCCGCTGATACGCGGGTAGTGGAGCAGGATGTCGACCGGTACGTCGTGGCCGGCTCGATGGCGATGCACCGTTGTGAGCGCAACCGAACTGTCGTCGCCACGAAGTAGGGGCCGCAGCAGCTCGCGAACCTGTTGTTCGTTGAACTCTGGCATGATCTGATCGAGGCGCATGCCACTGGTGAGGACGAAACGGTCGAAGCCGATCTGACTCTGCGCTCCTTCATTGACGTACACAAACTCGAGCGACTCGGGATTCATCATGAACACCGCGTCTTCGACCGCGTCAAGGGTGCGTTGGACAATCTCGTATTCGGCCTCGGCCTTGATGTGGGTCCGTACGTCGCGACCGATGGCTATCGCGCCGGTGTGGCCGTCGAGCTCGATTGGGCTGAGCGCGACGTCAACGGGCACCAGCGTCCCGTCTTTGCAGCGGCCGTGGAGGCGGCCGGTGTGGGCACCCATGATGCGCACCTTGGCATCGGCGGCGTAGCGCTTTCGGTGCTCGACGTGGGCGCGCCGCAGACTGGTCGGCACGATCAGTTCAACGGACTCACCAACGAGCTCGCCGGCGGCGTAGCCAAAGAGCATCTCGGCCTGGTGGTTGACGAGCGTGATGATGCCGTAGCCATCGACGGCAATGACTGCGTCGGGCGCCGCTTCGAGGTAGGCGGCTGCGAGGCGGTTGAGGTCGGCGGTCGTAGCCGTGGGGTCGTCCACTGGTTAATCGTATTTGCGTTGGTTGCGCTCGTCGATCCGAGCCGCGAAGGCTGCGGCCTCGGTCCGCCGGGTCATGCCGAGCTTCGACAACATATTGGAGACGTAGTTCTTCACCGTTTTTTCGGCCAGGAAAAGCTCGCCGGCGATCTGACGATTGGAGTACCCCTCGCCGATGAGATCGAAGATCTTGTGTTCTTGGGCGGTCAGGGTCTCGATGAGGCCTTCGTCGGTGCCCTTGAGGCGCTGAACACAGGCCCGGACCGTGGACCCGTCGATCAAGCTCTCGCCCCTGGCCACGAGACGAATCGAGTGAACGAGGTCGTTGCCCTTGATCTGTTTGAGCACATAGCCTTTGGCCCCCGCCATCGACGCATCGATCAACGCTCGGTCGTCGGAGTATGAGGTCAAGATGAGGCAGGCGATGTCGGGGTGGGCCGAGCTGATCTCTCGACAGACCTCGATGCCATTGCCGTCGCCCAGACGGACATCGAGAACGGCAACATCAGGCACGGATTCACCAACGATGGTCAAGGCATCGTGGGCTCGGCCGGCCTCGGCAACGACAATCATGTCTGGCTCGGCGTTGACGAGTTCAGCTACCCCGCGTCGGACGATCTCGTGGTCATCGAGTAGGAAAACGCGAATCGGCTGATCGTCCATGGTGCCTCCTGGCTTCGGCCAGTTCGAGTGGTTTGGGTTGGTCGGTCCCTAGTCCAACCGAGCGTGGTCGACCACCGGAGCTGGGTCCAGGGCCGAAGGTCACGATGTGCTGTTGGCCGGGTCGGCGAGATCCCAGAACGGGTGGCCCGCCGTGTCAGTCGGGGTCGTCAGGATTTCTGGCTCGCCATCGGTCACGAGGATGGTGTGTTCGAACTGGGCGGTTCGGCTGCCGTCTCTGGTTGTCGCGGTCCAGCCATCGTTCCACATCTTGGCCCGCCAGTCGCCGACACTGATCATTGGTTCGACGGTGAAGACCATGCCCTCTTCGATCACGGTGGTGAGCTGAGGGTGGTAGTAATGGCAGATCTGGAGATCAGTATGGAACTGCTCGCCGATGCCGTGGCCAACGAAGTCTCGAATGACGCCGAAGCCAAATGACTCGGCGTGCTCCTGGATGGCCTTGCCAATGAGGTTGAGTGGGTTGCCGGCACGAGCGGCCTGGATGCCGAGCCACGTGGCGTCGCGGGTGACCTTGACGAGTTGTTGTGAGAGGGGATCGACTTCGCCAACAAAGAATGTGGCGTTGGTGTCGCCGTGCACGCCCTCCTTGAAGATGGTGACATCGAAGTTGACGACATCGCCGTCGCGGAGCGCCCGGTTGTCGGGGATGCCGTGGCAGATCACTTCGTTGACCGAGGTGCAGAGTGACTTCGGGAACGGATTGTCGTTGCCCGGATACAGCAGCGGCGACGGGTAGGCACCGCGCCGAATGATCTCTTCGTGGCAGGCCTCGTCGATCTCGTCGGTGGTCACACCTGGCTTCACCAGTGTGCCGAGGTACTTGAGGACGTCGGCTGCCTCGTTGCCGGTCCGTCGCATCCGCTCGATGATTTCTGGCGTCTTGACGTTTGGCTCGTCCCAACGGTCGACTCACTGCCACGACCCCAGATCGGCGCATCGATGGTGTCGGGAACAGTTCGCAATGGTGTTTGCTGCCCGCTCGCACGGCCTCAGTCGACTGTTTGTGACAGCGTTTGAACTTACGCCGCTGCCACACCAGCAGGTTTCATTGGCCTTCGGAAGAACTCGCATCTGCGAAGTCTATTGGAACTTCTCCAGAGCTAGCTAGCGTTGGCCTATGGCGTCGCTATCTCGAACCGAACTCGCCCAGTATCTGGACCATACGATTCTCTCGGTGGGAGCGAGCGACACCGATGTGGCCTGCGTCTGTACTGGAAGCGCGGGCGCTGGCGTTTTCGCCATCTGTGTGTCGCCGTCAAAGGTGACGGTCGCCCGTTCGGCGCTCGCAGGCATCGACGCCGACGTGCCGATTGCCGCCGTTGTCGGCTTTCCGTCTGGGGCGCACCGTTCGGACATCAAGGCGGTCGAGGCCGCGGCAGCAGTCGCCGACGGAGCATCCGAGATCGACATGGTCATCAATCTGGGTCTGGTGGCCAATGGCGACTGGGGCGGCGTCGAAGCAGACATGAGCGGCCGTCCGGGCTGCAGTCGCTCGCCCCGTCGTCCTGAAAGTCATCATCGAATCAGCATCGCTTTCGGACGCCGAGATCGTGGCGAGTTGCGAGCGGGCCGAACGAGCAGGCGCCGACTTCGTCAAGACATCGACGGGATTTCACCCGCGGGCGGAGCCACGATCGCCGCCGTGCATTTGATGGCGGCAACGGTAGGCGGGCGACTCGGCGTAAAGGCGAGCGGTGGCATCCGAACCACCGAAGCTGCGCTGGCCATGATCGAAGCGGGCGCCACCCGGATCGGCACGTCGTCGAGCGAGGCGATCCTCGCCGGGCCATGAGGTGGGCGTGATGCGACCTAGCTTCGCCGGCCGATTATTGGTCTCTCGGCCCGAGCTGAGCGACCCAAACTTCGACGGCACGGTGACGCTACTTATCCAGCACGACGAGTCGGGTGCATTCGGACTGGTAATCAATCGTCCAATCGAGTTGCCGGTCGCTGAGGTTTTGAGGGCTGGGAGCCTCTGGTCGGGGCGGGCGGAACGATCTTTGCTGGGGGTCCGGTCGAGACTGATGCGCCTACTGCTCTCGGCTACTCCGACGATGCGCCAGGTGAGCTTGTGCATGGCCTGCATAGTGTCGATCTCAGCGAGAGTCCCGTGCAAGCCATCGCCAAGGGCATTGTCATCGTGCGGATTTTCGCGGGCTACGCCGGCTGGGAGCGGGTCAGCTCGAGGCGAGCTGGCGAGCGATGCATGGTGGCTCGTTGACGGTGAGGTCCATGGATGTGTTCGTCGAGCCAGCATCTGCCTTGTGGCCCAAAGTCCTCAGGCGGGGCGGCGGCGAGATGGCGTGGTCTGCGCACGTGCCAGACGACCCATCGACCAACTAACAATCCTGCCGGGTTGGGCGATCGTGCCGAGGGGTCGTCGTTACCGCCGACGGTTGGCGGCACGGTCGTGTGTCGACTATGTCGCGGCGGCGAAAACCTGAATGATCTCTGGGGCGCGTGCGTCGGCGCGGCGGCCGGCATAGCCGGTGGTCCGGCGCCAGACGGCAATGCCATAGAGGGCGAGATGAGGCTGGTCGCCACCCAAGCGAGTGTCGACGATCGGGAAGAGCCGAGGCCAATCAGGATGGGTGCTGCCCCCAGTAAGCCGATCAGTACGCCGGCGATCGTGAATAGTGCCGTGAGGATGCCTTGGCCAGGGTTGGTCGAGGCGAACGGGTTCGGACTCTTTGATTCGGGGTAGGGCGTTGGTGAGACCACCGACAGATCGAGCCGACGCCGGACCCGAGGAACGCCATGCCAACTGCGGCGCCGAGCGCAACTGGTGCGAACTGCCACCCTCCGGTGTAGGCCTGCGGTCGCTGTTGTGACGACCAACGCCCCGGTGAAGCCGATCGAGACGAACGCCAATGAACGTCCGCGGATCAGGGGCTGAAGCGAGTCGAGCGCGAGTGTCTCGGCTGAAGGCTTGGCCGTCGGGACCGAGGAGGTTGGTTCCCGTGACTCCGGTGGTGAGGGCAGGGATGCAGCCGATGAGAACGGCGGCCGGATCTTTGTTGATCACGGCCTGGACGAACGGAACGCCGCCGACAAACAGGACAACAAGTTGGCTGATGATCTGCATGCGGTAGCGAGGATCACGTCGCAAGTAGCGCAGTTCTTTGGCTAGTACTGGCCCGTAGTAGCGCGTATTCCAACGGGCTGATTGGCCGAGGAGGTGGCTCGATCGAAGGTCCGACGCTTGTTCGTCGGTGACCTCGGTGAGTGCTCGTTCGAGGGCCCGACTCCAGAATCGCAGTACGCCAAGAAGCAAACCAGCAACAACGCCGACCTTGATTGCAGGCACGAGCAAGGCGCCAGCTGACGCTTGGCCGAGCGCGTCGCCGGCCCAGCCGAGAGGAGTCCAGGCGAGAGCCGAGGCGAGCGGCGTCAGCCGTTCGATGCTGATGCCGGGACCGAACGCAACGATCGCATGCATGCCGATGGCGAGTGCTGCCGCTCCGGCGCCGGCCGCGGTTGTCGCCCAGTCCCTTTTGCCGCTCGTCCGGCTGGCGTTGCCGAGCAGGGTGAGTACGAGTTTGGAGGCGGCGACGGGGAGGAGCAGGCTGCCGAGGGCCGCAGCGGTCGCGATGATTGCGCTGAGCGGGCCGGGGGAGCGGGCGACGAATACGGCGAGGGGTGCCACGGTCGTCAGGGGACCGGGAGAAATGAGGCTCGAAACGGCGATACCTCGAGTGGCCTGAGCGCCGTCAATCGGGAACAGCGCCAGCTTGGTGGTATCCAGCGACTCGTCGCTCATCCCGTAGAAGATCGGGCCGATGATCCATCCGGCGGCGAGCAGGCTGCCGATGAGTGGGCCGAGAACGACGAGCGACGTCTGATCGGCTCGCCACAGGGCCATCGTCGAGACGACCGAAATGAAACCGGCAAACAGGCTGAAGATGACGTAGCCATGCCGGCTTGACCGCGCAGTAGATTTTGATCAGGGTCAGCTTGAGCCTGACAAAGAGGCGGATCATTCGGCGGTGAGCCAATCGAGGTCGACGGTGGCAGCGCTCGCTCCGACAGCTTCCACAAAGACGTCTTCCAACCGACGCCCCGCGCAGAGCCGCTCGGTGGGACCAGTGGCAACAACGACACCGCGTGAACGATCGCGACATGATCGCAGGCGCGCTCGACAGCCTCCATCACATGACTCGAGAAGACGACGGTGGCGCCGCCCTCAACGAGTCGCTCGAAAATAGCTCGGATAGTGCGCACCGAAACCGGATCGACCGATTCGAATGGTTCGTCGAGAAACAACACTCGTGGTCGATGGATGATTGCGGCCCCCAGCGCGGTCTTCTTCTTCATGCCAGCGGAATAGTCACCGACGAGTCGACCAGCGGCCTCGTGAAGGTCAAGCGCCGTTAGCAGTTCCTCGGCTCGACGCTCGGCCGTTTTTCGGTCAGGCCACGGAGAAGCGACGTACTCGAACAGCTCGCGCCCGGTCAGCCGCTCGAAGAGCCGGAGATCCTCGGGCACCACGCCGATCCGTCGCTTGACCTCGACTGGATTTTCCCAGACGTCGATGCCGTCGACCATGGCTCGTCCCGAATCGGGTCGGAGTAGTCCGGTCGCCATCTTGAGCGTCGTCGACTTGCCCGCGCCGTTTGGCCCGACGAGCCCAAAGAATGTGCCCGCGTGACGGCGAGTGACAAGCCATTGACCGCCTGCTTCGTTCCGTAATGTTTGACGAGATGCTCGAGTCCGACCGCGATGTCGTTCATGTTGAGCGAGTCGCCCTAGTTCATCGACTGGGCGCGGATAGCGGCGTAGCCCGGCTTGATGGTTTGGTTGATGAGGTCGGGCGCTCGTCGAATGGAGCGAACGAGCTCTTCATCGCGTTGATCGTGAGCCATTCCATGTCGTCGGCGTCATAGCCAAAGGCCTCCGAGAGACTGATGAACTCGTCGGAGAGTTTACGTCGCTCATGAGGCGGTTGTCGGTGTTGACGGTCACCCGGTAGTTGAGGTCGCGGAGCAGTCCGATTGGGTGTTCGGCCATCGATGGTGCGGCGCCGGTGTGGAGGTTTGAGGTTGGGCACATCTCGAGGGGATGCGGCGGTCGCGAACGTAGGAAGCCAGACGGCCGAGGTGATGGGTGCCGTCCGAATCGGTCGTGATGTCGTCGACGATGCGGACACCGTGGCCTAATCGCTCGGCCCCGCAGTAGTGCAACGCCTCGGCGATTGAGGGGAGCCCGAACGCCT
The DNA here is from genome assembly GCA_041394345.1 of Acidimicrobiales bacterium. GTDB lineage: Bacteria > Actinomycetota > Acidimicrobiia > Acidimicrobiales > SZUA-35 > JBBKWJ01. The sequence continues at coordinate 179,538 of JAWKIN010000001.1, forward strand.
CGCCGGCATGGATCGTGATGTGGAAGTTTTCTCGCATGGCAAGCTGGAAGGCATCGAGGTGCAAGGTGGGAGGGAACCCGGCCTCGGCACCGGCAATGTCAAAGCCAACGACCCCCTGATCGCGGTGGCGGAGCGCCAGCTCGCAGATCTCCATTGAGCGAGCCGCCGTGCGCATCGCCGTGCAGAGTGTGCCGATCTGTATCTTGCGGCCGGCCGAACCTGCCTCAAAACCGGCCAAGACGCTTTCGACGACCTCGTCGAGACTCAGGCCCCGACTGGTGTGGAGCTCGGGAGCGAACCGGACCTCGGCGTAGACGACGCCGTCGTCGTCGAGGTCTTCGGCGCATTCGGCCGCCGCCCGTTCGAGCCCGTCCTTGGTCTGCGTTACCGCAACCGTGTGGGCGAACGTCTCAAGGTACAGCTCAAGATTGCGGCGGTCGGCGCCGCGGGTGAACCACTGGGCGAGCTCCGCCGCGTCGGTGGTCGGAAGGTCGTTGTATCCGCATTCGGCTGCCAGTTCGATCACACTGCGGGGGCGCATTCCGCCGTCGAGGTGGTCGTGAAGTAGAACCTTTGGGGCCGATCGGATCTGATCGTTCGAAAGTGGTGCCATATCGAAGACTATCGAGCTTGGTCGTCATGGCGATAGGCAGCCGCTAGAGGTCTTGGTTGAGCCGTTCGGGAGTGAACGCGTCTGGCAGGATGTCGCCGATGGTCTTGATCGAACCATCGCAGTCGATCAGGCAGTCGATGCCACCGTGCTCGACGAGCAATTGGCGGCAACGACCGCACGGTGTGCAGGGTTCACCGGTGCCGCTCACCACCGCGACGGCGGCCAGCCTGCCACCGCCTGTGCTGTGGAGTGCTGAAACGAGCGCGCATTCTGCGCAGAGGCCAAGTCCGTAGGACACGTTCTCGACATTGCAGCCAGTGATGAGGCGGCCGTCGGTCGTGAAGGCGGCAGCGCCGACGCGGAACTTGGAATACGGGGCATAGGCGTTTTGGGCAACGGCGGTGGCCGCTAGCTTCAACGCCGCCCAGTCAATCATGGTGGTCATTTGGTGCCGTAGATTCTGTCGCCTGCATCACCCAGTCCGGGGACGATGTAGGAGTGGTCATTGAGTCCAGGGTCGAGTGCTGCGAGCGTGATGGCAACATCGGGGTGTGGCCCGTGGACGGCGGCTACGCCTTCTGGACAGCCGATGATCGACAGCAAGCGAATGCTCGTACAGCCCGCCTCTTTGAGAATCGTGATTGCTGCAGCAGCACTGCCGCCGGTGGCGAGCATCGGATCGACGAGAATGACCTCGCGATTGGCGATGTCGTCGGGGAGCTTGTTGTAGTACTCGACGGGGAGCGTGGTTTCGGGGTCTCGATAGAGGCCGATGTGGCCGACTCGGGCGTAGGGAAGCAGTGTGAGGATCGACTCAACCATGACGAGCCCGGCCCGCAGGACGCCGACCACCACCGGATTCGCACCCGCCAGCACCGGGCTGGTCGTGGTGGTGATTGGTGTCTCGACGTCGACCAGTTCGGTCGGGAGGTCGCGTAATCCCTCGTAGGCCGTGAGCAGCGTCACCTCGGTGCACAGGCGGCGAAAATCGCCGGGCCCGGTCGTCTTGTCGCGAAGGTGCGTGATCTTGTGGGCGACCAAGGGGTGATCGATGACGGTGAGTCTGGGCTCAATGTGTTGGGACATGCGTGATTCCGTTCGTTACCAGGGACGGCGGCCGAGGAGTGCGGACACCGATCGAGAGGCCATCTCTTCGGCAAGTTCGATGTCGTCGGCCAATGCAGTGACGTGGCCGAGTTTGCTGCCCACCTGGTGCCGCTTGCCGTAAAGGTGAACTTGTGTGCCCTCGACGGCGAGTGCGTCGGCGAGACCACGGGCCGGATCGACGAGGTCGCGACCACCGATGACGTTTTTCGTCACGACGGCCGGTGCTCTCAGCCAGGTCGGCCCAAGTGGGAGGTCGAGGACCGCCCGGACATGGTTTTCGAATTGGGACGTCGCTGCGCCCTCGATGGTGAGGTGCCCAGCATTGTGCGGTCGGGCCGCTATCTCGTTGACGATGAGCCCGCCGTTGGTCAAAAACAGTTCGATCGCCACCAGGCCGGTGGCGTCGAGTTCGTCGGCCACGCGGAGGGCGAGCGATCGTGCGTCGGTCGCAACGGCATGCCCGATGGTGGCTGGGGTCCGAAACTCGCTGGCGACACCATCGACATTGATCTGTTCGATGACGGGGTAGCAGCGACTGTTGCCGCCTGGCCGTCGAGCCACGAGAACAACGAGTTCCTTCACGATGTGTTGAAAGCTCTCGAGGAGAAGCGGTCGATCGGACTGCTCACTGATGACCCGCATTGCCTCGGATCGATTGCCGACGATCCAAACACTGCGTTGTCCCTCGACCCCCGCTCTGGACGATTTGATAACGAGGGGCCACCCGAATACCGACGCGAAGTCGAGCAGATCATCGGGACTCTGAAACTCGGCGAACGCCGGAATCGGAAAGCCGCGGCCCAAGAGAACACGTCGCTGGTAGGCCTTGTCGAACGCCGCCCGGAGGGTTTTCGATCCGGGCCTGATGACCGCACCGGATGCTTCGAGGCGCTCAATGAGGCCGATATCGAGCCGTTCATGTTCGAAGGTGACGACCGAACAGCTGTCGGCAAAAGCGGCGAGCGAGTCGGGGTGGCCGAACACCGCGTTCGGCGCCGCTAGGGCGGCAGAGTCGTCGGCGTGTTCAGCCAACAAGTGTGGTGTGATTCCGAATTTGATCGCCGCCTGGTGCATCATCCGTGCGATCTGGCCCGCGCCAACGATTCCTAGGGGGAAGAGAGCCGGAAAGTCGTGATCCACGACACGGATACTAGCCGGTGCAGAACTGTGACGGTGATGGCATCATTGGCGTCGACCCAGCTGGATTTGGTGTCTCGGATGCTTCGGCGCCCTCGAGCTCTTGCCTACTGAGGTACCCGTCATGAATCACCCCGCCCATTCCCTGCACCGCGCGTTTGTCGACGCCGGATTTCCGTCGGTTCTCGCCGATTGTGTCGCCAACGAAGATCCAAACCGCACGTTTTTCGCGGCTACTCGACCTGGCCGCCAACTCCTGCTCTGCGACTTCGAGGGCGCCAATCCCGTCACCGCGTTGCGAGGCCAGTCGTTTCCTCAGCCGATCGACTCGCTGATTGTTGCGAGTCACGGAGCGAATCGCCTTGTTGCTGGTTCGATACCGCATCGGATTCTCACCGGCGTGCCGGCCGTCGGCGAGCCGGTCCGGTCGTTTGTTTGGGGCTACGGCCGAGTGCAGCCGCTCGCTGAGTCGACCGGACTCCTACCCGACGCCATCAACCGGGCGCTCGGCCAACCGACACCACAACCCGAACACTCCACCAGGCGCTTCTGGCTGCTTGTCTGGCTCTCGGCTCTTCTTGCCATCGACGATGCGGTCGACCTTTGGGAACTCGCCCTTCTTCATCCGGCGGTGGCACCCGAAGAGGCACGCGCCGAGTGGGACTCGTCGGGTGAGCTGCTCGCCTTTCTGCGTCAACGGCACAGTGACCATGCGGCGGTTCGCGATTGGGGTGCGCTCCGGGCAGATGCCATAGCGGGCAACTTCGTGTTCCCGTGGTTGAACGCAGCCAGCCTGGCCGAATGGTACGACGTCGGGTCGTTTGCCCGAGCCGTCGAGGCCGAAACGTGGGCGGCGACTGCGGCGATTGTCGGCGACCGTTCGCTCGCTCACTGGGACCTTCGTCAGCTCGCCGCTCATGTGGCGGGACAGCTCGAGCTCTGATGGACGAGCAGGCGCCGCTGGCGCGGAGGCACGCGTCCAACCACCTATCATGTCCGGATGCCTGGGCGACCGCCGAGTAAGAAACCGCTCTCAAGGCGTCGTGTGTTGTTGGCCCTTGGCTACGGCGGCGTCAATGTGGCACTCGTACGGTCATTTGCCGAGACCTCGGCAGATACCAGCGACGTGGAGGCAACCTCGCCGACGGCGTCGAGCCAGGACACCACACTGCCGGATGGGGCGGGCCTCGAGGCACCTCCGCTTCTCGACGACGCCGTCGAGATCGTTGGCCCCGACCACGTTTTCGACTTGGTCATCGCCAATGGACGCGTCATCGACCCCGAATCAGGGTTCGATGCCATCGCCAATGTGGGGATCAATGGGTCGGTGATCACGGCCGTCAGTAAGCAGGCCCTAGCCGGCACCGAAACCATCGATGCCACCGGTCGAGTCGTTTCCCCTGGCTTCATCGACGTCTTGTCGTCCGACCCCAATGGCTTCGGCGATTGGTTCAAAATCGGCGATGGCGTCACCACCAATCTGTGCATGCACGGCATCAACAACTATGCCAACGCGTTCTTCAATAATCTCGAAGGCAAAACGCCGTGCCATTACGGCGGGGCCTTCCACCAACACTTCATGCGTGGTGAGGATGAGTTCCTCAGCGTCCAGCCAACCGAAGCACTGAGCCCGAATCAGATCGCGTCGTTTCAAGGTCTCGCCCTCCGCAACATTGGCGACGGGTTCGCCGGCATCTGCTTCTCGCCCGAATACTCACCGGGTACCTCAACCGACGAACTCCTCGGACTTGTTGCCGTCGCCCAGCAGGTCGGTCACAGCTGCTGGTTCCATGTGCGTTTCAGCGATCCCGATGAGCCAGGGACCAGCTTCGAGGCGATTCAAGAAGTTCTCGATCTGGCCAGGGTCGCCAAGGTGCCCGTCCACATCGAACACATCACGTCGACCGGCGGGACCTTCGTGATGAAGGAAACGCTGGAGCTCCTCGAGGCGGCCAGGGCCGAGGGCATCGATGTCACGGCGTGTGTGTACCCCTACGACTATTGGGGAACGACCCTCGCTAGCGAGCGGTTTGTCGCCGGTTGGCAAGACCGCTACCGCATCACATTCGAGGACCTTCAGATCGCTGGCACCGAGACTCGTCTCACCGAAGCGACCTTCGCTGAGGCGCAGTCGCAGAACCTTCTTGTGGCAGCGCATGGGTCAATACCTGAAGACGAACTCATCATGTGCCTGCAGACGCCCTGGATCATGATCGGCAGCGACGGCATCATCGAGGCGACGCTCAACAACCACCCTCGTGGTGCCGGAACCTTCTCACGGGTGCTTGGCCACTACGTGCGCGATCGACAAGTGCTGTCGTTGCACGATGCCGTCGCGAAGATGACCATCCTTCCGGCGTGGCGAGTCGAGACAATGATCCCCGCCATGCGGCGAAAGGGAAGGCTGCAAGCGGGCGCTGATGCTGATGTCGTTGTGTTCGACCCGGCAACTATTGCTGACACGGCCACGGTCGCTCAGCCCGCGCATGTCGGTTGGAATCGACTATGTGTTTGTGATGGGCCAAGGCGTTCTCCGCAATGGCGAGATCGACCGCTCGTTGCTGCCCGGTCAGGCACTAAAGAGCGCAGTAGCCGGTTAGGTCGACCGTGCTAGTCGGCTAGCTGAAGCGACTGGAGTACCGACTGGGTGGTCGCCCGGCCTGGCATCTGGTCGACATGGCGTTTGGCTTGGCCCCAGCGGCGCTCGGCGAGCCGTCGCGCCAGCGTGGCGTCGCGCTCGGGACTGCGAGCGGCGAGCGGGTCGACGGCGGGAATGAGTGACTCGGGGTCGACCCGATTGCGAAGGGTCAGTCGTCGGCGTCCCTCGCTTGAGTAGACACGCTTGAGGTCGAGGTGTCGGTGGCCGTGCCAGGAGATGAGCCACGGATGGTTCAAGCCTTCAAGGGCGCTGGTTTTTTCGACTCGGCGATCCTCATGGAGCGTCATGCCAAGTGGCAGACCGAGCGTCTCCGCTCGACACGAGAGGAAGGGGAGCGCCACGACCGAGCCCTGCCAACACGTCAGCACACCTGGTTCGAGCATCGAGAGGTGTGAGTCGACCATGCGAAGGATGTCGACCTCGGGCCCGTCGTAGAGAGCGGTGCCGCTTGGCGTGCTCAGCCCAACGGCAACGACCCGATTGACGAGTGGGTCGATCGTGTCGCCAACCGCATCGGTAACGAGATCGAATCCATAGATAGGAGGTGTTGACTGCACGGAGTCTCCAAAGACAACAGGCCGCGTACGACGAAACGGATGTAGGGAAGCCCTACAACTCCAAGCCCGCCATACCATACGGGCCATCGCCACGCTATGTGGGGATACCTCCGCAGATTGTGGGGTGGTCGTGTGGCGGATGTCGCAAGGGCCGCACCGTAGCCAGCTACGCTCGTGCTCCTGTCCACAAAGGAACAACATGAGTGATCTTCGAATCGGTGTGCTGGGAGCGGCCAGGATCTCGCAGAATGCCTTGCTCCAACCAGCAACCGAAGTCCCCGGTGTTGTCGTCGCGGCCGTTGCGGCCCGAGATCGAGGTCGAGCGCAGGCACAAGCCGATGAATGGGGAATCGAGACCGTCCACGACGACTACGAGTCGCTTCTCGCCGATCCCACCCTTGACGCCATCTACAATCCGCTGCCGACCAGCCTCCACCACACCTGGACACTCGCCGCGCTCGACGCCGGGAAACACGTGCTGTGCGAGAAGCCGTTCGCGTCGAACGCAGCGTTGGCCCGCGAGATGGTTGATGCGGGAAACCGGGCTTGGGCGGCCGATGGGCTGGTCCTAATGGAAGCGTTCCATTGGCGTTACCACCCGTTCGCAACCCGGCTCCGAGAGCTGCTTCGCTCGGGCGTGATCGGTCAGATCGTTTCTGTCGCCGCCGAGTTCTCGGTGCCGATCGATCCGGCCGATGACGTGCGCCACGCCTACGAACTCTCGGGAGGTGCCCTGATGGACCTCGGCTGTTATCCGCTCCAGTGGGTACGGTTCGCCGTCGAGGAGGAGCCGACGGTCAGTTCTGCGTCGATGGTCGAGGGGCGACCAATGGTCGACGTGCAGACCGCCGTTGAACTTGCGTTTCCTGGTGGGGCGACTGGCTCGGTGACCACCCGAATGTCGCCAGGCACCGAACGCCAGATCTGGCTTGAGGTGACGGGATCGCTTGGTACCTTGCGGGCCGACAACCCACTCGCGCCACATCGGGGCAACAAAATCACCGTCACGACAGTCGACGGCCAGTCCGAGGAACACGTCGGGGGCGCGTCCACCTATCACTACCAGCTCGCTGCGTTTCGTGATGCGATTGTCCACGGTGCGCCATTCCCGACTGGTGGCGACGACGCCATCGCCACAATGGAACTCATTGACGCCTGCTATCGGGCGGCCGGGTTGGCCCCGCGAGGCACTGTCTAGCTACCAGAGCAAGTGTGGTGCGCCCGCGTCGTCGACCACCAATTGGCCAGGTGTCCCGAGCAACACGATCTCGTCTTGTGTCTCACCGGTTGACATGATTGTGACCACCTCGCCCTTGAAGTCGCCAGCGACAATAACCGCCTCGATCCGCATGTCGGTTTCGTCACCCTCGGCGTCGACGACGAGCACGTCGTAGGTGCCAGCGGGAAGCGGTGCATGTGACTCCATCCACCGAGTATGGCAAGCTTCGGCCATGACGCAGTCGATGGACCCAATCTGCAATGATCTTCAGGACGAAACGGCATCGCTAGTCGAACTGCTCGTCGGACTTTCGGAGGACGAGTGGGACCGACCAACACCAGCCGAGCGGTGGCTGGTCCGAGACCAGGTCAGCCACCTCGCCTATTTCGATGAAACGGCAACACTCGCGGCTGTCGATCCCGATCGATTCAAAGCGAGCGTCTCCGAACTCACTGACCGGATGGCCGTCGACCCCAACGCCGTGGATGTGTCAATCGAGCAGGGTCGCCAGCTTTCTGGATCGGCACTCCTCGAATGGTTCACCGGGGCCCGAGCGAACATGATCGACGCGTTTCGACAGATGGAAGCCAAGGACCGGCTGCCCTGGTACGGGCCATCGATGGGCGCCCGCTCGTTCGCTACCGCACGACTGATGGAAACGTGGGCCCACGGACAAGACATCGTTGATGCGCTCGGTCTCGACCGGGCACCGTCCGATCGCCTCTATCACATAGCGCACATCGGCAACGGGGCTCGACCGTACTCCTACCTCGTCAATGGGCTTGACGCGCCCACCGAACCGATCCTGGTCGAGCTAAAGGCGCCGTCGGGCACGATCTGGACCTGGGGGCCAGACGATGCGGCCAATACTGTCCGAGGTGCGGCCTTGGACTTCAGCCTGCTTGTCACACAACGGCGCCATCGAAACGACGTCGACCTCGACGTGGTTGGCGACGAAGCCAATCGCTGGCTGTCGTTTGCGCAAGCATTCGCGGGACCGGCAGGGTCTGGCCGTGAGCCGCTCACCCGCTAGCGGTTGGCCCGATTAGAGGTCGTCGATCAGTTTGAACACCTCAGCGTGAGTGACGCCAGCCGCGTCGCCTGCGGCGGCGAGCTTGGCCTCGACTTTCGCCCGGAATTCGGCGAGTTCGCTGTCGTCGCCGCTGGCCGACTCGCGAACGAGCATGGTCGACTCGAATTGGCTGGCATGCGCCGTGAGTGCCGCCACCTTGGCGTCAGCGAAACCGGTGACATCCTCGGCGTGATCGGCGTTGTCGGTTTCGAAGAGCAGGATGAGGTCGGGACGGTGATGGGGGAGGTGTTGGTCAGGGAAAAATAGGTGGTCGCGAGCGGCGACCACCCCCTCGCACGCGAGGAGCCCGGCATGGCGATGGTCGGGGTGAAGGCGATAGGGCTTCCAGGGGTCGTGTCCGATCACGACCGTCGGTCGGAGCATGCGTATCCAGTAGGCGACGCGTTCGCGCTCGACGAGAGATGAATCGAGTTCGCCGTCTGGCGAGCCGAGGAAGATTACATCGCCGGTGGCGCCGAGCGCCGCAGCTGCGGCCCGTTGTTCGGACTGCCGCGTCGCGATCAGCGTGTCGACGTTGACCGTGGGGTCCCACGTGCCTTTGGACCCGTCCGTGCAGACCAGCACACTGACCTCGCAGCCGGCCGCCGCCCACTTGGCCAGCGTGGCTCCGCAGCCGAAGTCGACATCATCAGGGTGGGCGCCAATTGCCAACGCTCGCTCGGGCGTTGGAAGGTTTCGTGAATCGCCGATCAGGTGGACCGGTGCGGGGGTGAGCGGGTTTTGCGCCGCAGTCATTGGCTTCCTTCAACGTCGGGGATGAGACCAGGAATCGGACGCTCGGCGCCGACGAGGTCTTCGGGCGTGTCGACGTCCCAGCCGAGTCGTTCGTCATGAATGAGATTGCAGGTGAGTCCGAGCCGGGCGGCTTCGAGTTGGTGGTTGTTGGCCGAGCCGGCTCCGTAGGCAAACACGAAGTCGACGTCGAGAGGAAGGGCCAACACGTTGGTTCCGTCCTGGCGGCGGTCGGTCAGGATCGTGACGCCATGACCGTGATCGACCCAGGCCAGAGCCGTCGCGAACGGCAGGTCGCCGTGTGCGACGATGAGCCGTTCGAACCCGAGTGAGCGGAGCGCGTCACGCGCCTTTGTCACGGCGTCGTTAAGACCGTTGGCTGGACGCCAGATGACCGAGGCCCCTGCCTCCACCGCCCACGCGGCAACCTCGTCGTCGTCGCACACGACATAGGTGGGGAGTGGTCGAGCGGCCGCGACGACCTGGCTCGCCATTGCTTGGGCGAGGTTTGACCGCGCCTCGGGCGTCAGTGTTTCCGCTAATCGACCCTTCGCGGCGTCAAACGACTTGACCGGGATAAGGACAGCGGTGGACACCTCGACAGACTATTTGGTCGAGGGGCAAGACCATGCATCGTGCGCCGAAGCGTGCCGAGAACTATCTTTCGTCAATGGACGAGCTTCGAGTGACAGTGTTGGGAGGCGGCTCGTGGGGAACGACGGTCGCCCATTTGGCGGCGCACAACGCCAGCACGACGTTATGGGCCCGAGACGAGGCCACTGTTGCTGGAATCAACGGCCACCATCGCAATGAGCGGTATCTGGCGGGCTATGACCTTCATCCGAATCTGACGGCAACGACTGACTTTGCCGCGGCGGTGGCCGATGCCGATCTGCTGGTGCTTGGCGTCCCGACCTCGGCCCTCCGATCAACCTGCCAAGAAGCGGCGAAACACCTTCGTCCCTGGGTGCCGGTCGTTAGTCTGGCCAAGGGTTTCGAGGAAGCTACCCACAAGCGGATGACCGAGATCATCATCGAGGAGCTCCCGAGTCGGCCGGTCGGCGTCTTGACGGGGCCGAATCTCGCCAAGGAAATCCTCGCTGGTCAGCCAGCAGGTGCGGTGATAGCGATGACCGAGTTTCACATCGCCACCCGGCTGCAGCAGGTGTTCATGACGCCAACCTTCCGGGTGTTTACCCATCACGACGTCATCGGTTGTGAGCTTGGGGGAGCACTCAAGAATGTGTACGCGGTCGCGGTCGGGACGGTCGAGGGACGGGGCATGGGCGACAACACTCGGGCCGCCATCATCACCCGCGGCCTCGCCGAATTGATCGAACTTGGCTCGGCCATGGGCGGCGAGCCGCTCACCCTGGCCGGTCTGGCGGGCATGGGCGATCTGGTGGCCACGTGCATGAGCCCCCAGAGCCGCAACTCTCACGTCGGTCGCGAAATCGGACGGGGCAAGTCGATCGACGAGGTGCTCGCCAGCATGGACCAGGTCGCTGAAGGGTTGAAAGCGCTCAAGGTGGTGAAAGAGCTCGCCGAGCAGTACGGCATTCCCATGCCCATCGCCCTTCAGGTTCACGCCATTGTGTGGGAGGGTCGAGATTTGGAGTGGGCTCACGATGGCCTACTGCGCGGCAAGCTCGGGCATGAGGGCGGATCGATGGCCAATGTGCCGGTCGGACGATCGGGCACGACCTAGAGGAGGCTCGATCGAGTACCGGGGCCGGTGCCGTTAGCCTGTCCGGATGTCGTCCCTTGGTCCTCGCTCCGTTGAACGTCCTGCCGACGCGGGGTACACAAACGTTGGCTGCCTCGACAGCGACGATCAGCCTCGGCTCGACGCTGGGGGTGCCCTCCAGCCAGCGAACGCCGACTGGGTGATTGACTGGTGGATTGGCGCTGATGATCGCTGGTACCTACCGAGCCGCGAAGTCTCCATTCGACAGCGACGACTTGGCGCCGGTCCCGTCATCGAAACCGCAGTTCGGATTCCCTCCGGCGATGCGTTGCACCGGGCCTTCGGCATCAGCACTGGCGAGGGCGAGTTCACCGTCATCGAGATCGAAAACGATTCCCCGGTCCCGGTCGCCCTGGCCCTGGCGATCCGGCCGTTCAATCTCGCTGGCGTGTCGTCTGGCGCCACCATCAGGCTCGACGACACCAGAATCCTGGTCGATGGTGCGCCGGCTGTCCTGCTACCCAAAAAGCCGAACGAGTTTCAGGCGAGCACCGATGATCTCGCCGCAACGGTCACAGCTGGACGCGTCCTCGACGGTTCCCCGGTCGCGTCTGGCCCCGGAGCAAACGCCGTCGCGTTGTATCCGCTGACGCACAAAACGACCCTGCGCATTGTCGTGCCTGGTTTGGCGGCTCGCGGGTCCGTTGGGGCTCAGGCGCCACACCTTCCCGAGTCCGGCGCTGTTGCCCGAGGCTGGGACGCCGTCCTTGGCGCGGGCGGAAGGGTGCAGCTACCCGACCCAGGTTTGGGTGCTCAGGCCGACGCTGCCCGCGCCCGGCTTCTCGGTGGTACGGCCGCCTTGGCCGAACGCGTCGCCGACCTTGAGCCGGGGGCCGCCGACACCTCCACGCCCTCGCGCTGAGTGGCGCTTCCCGAGATGTCGCGCTGGCCATGGCGACGCTCGCCCCCGGTTCCCACCGAAGCTTCGGACGTCGCCCGCCGACGCGGCCGCAGTGGTAGCGGCTGTTGGCCGGGTGCAATGCTGGTCAAGGATCAGGTTCTGTTGGAAGCCGTCCTCGACCCAGTGGCCCACATCACGACCCTGGTTGAGCGAAGCCGTGACGACACAGCATCCCGTCTGGCGTTTGCCGGTCTCGCCCGACTGGCCGGCGCCGTCGGCCAACACGGCGCGGCCAACGACTTATGGGACCGTGCGGGCGACGATGGCTACCCCGGTGTGCCGACGTCGATTGGCGCCCTGGCCGCGTTGGCAGAGGCCGGTCGTCGACGGGGAGCTGGGGGCCCGATGAGGTCGATCCGGCCGCTCGCTACTGGATCGGTCTACGCAACCTTTGCTTTGCGAAGATCACCGGGCCGAGACGCACCCCGATCGCCGAACCATTGACCTCCTGCCCTCATTCCCGACCGCATGGCGAGGCGGCAATTTCGAGGTGCTCGGCCTCCGAACCGACTTCGGTTCGCTTTCGTTCGCTGTTCGCTGGCACGGATACCGGCCCGCACTGTTGTGGGACATCACAACTGACGAGCCGGTGATGCTTCGTTGTGGTGGCCTTGATAGCTCGTGGTCAACGACCGACCCCAAGGGCGAGACGCTCCTGAGCGGCAGCGAGCACGAGTTGCCAGCGTCGCCAACCGAAGGTGCGAGCTTCCTCTAGCCCTACTCAGGGAAACGGGTTGGCCGCGACGAACTCGGATGATTGGCTAAAGAAGACGACGACATCGCCTCGAGTGTTGCCCTGGCGAAGGACCGAGACCCAGTAGTTCCACCCTCCCGCGTCTGGCTCGCGCTTCATCACGTTGAGATACAGCTGACGGACAAATGCTCGGTTGTCGAGGTTGCCGTAGGTCTGAACAAACTCAGGCGATGCGGCGAACTCGCTAGCGACCGTGCAACCCGAGGCCATTGGTCATGAGCCTGTGCCAGTAGGTGAAGCCGGAGTTGTCTGGTTGGCGAAGGAACACCGCTCGGTAGAGACGGAAGACGCTGGCGCCCAGTGCGGTCTTTTCGTTGGCCTTTGGGGTGAAGCTGCCGGGCGTCGTCGCCGGGGGAGAGGTGACCGGCGGGGAAGTGACAGGAGGGGAGGTGACGGGAGGAGAGGTGGCAGCGGCATTGACACACTCTCGAGCGCCACTATCGAGAACCTCGCCGCTGGTCGACTTGAAGGTCCAGCTATGGGAGTCGGACTCAAGGTCGAACTCGCCCAGACCGTGCGACTGGATGCGGACCGCGGGTTTGCCGCCGGCGTTGAGGTGGCTCGGAGGGGCACACCGCCGGTCCCAACGATCATCAGCTGGAACCCATCAGCGGCCGCTTGGCCCTGTGCATTCTGAGGGGAAAATCGCTCGTAATGATGCGCGTGGCCAGTGAGGATCAGGTCGGTGCCGCCGTCGTAGAGGGCCTGGTAGAGCGGGCTCAGAAAGGCCTGATCGGCATACGCCGCGTAGCTCGCCCACCGTGGGTGGTGCATCGCCGCAATGCGACAGACGTTGGCTGGTGCGGCCGCAATGCGCTGCTGGAGCCAGGTGTATTGGGGGGAACCGACGTTGCAGCCGCCAACCTCGGAGCAATTGCTATTGAGCACGAGGACCTGCCATCCACCGATCCAGGTCTCGTAGTAGAGCTTGTCGGCCGGTCCAGCGGCGGTCCCGAAGTAGTTGACGTAGCCAGCGGCGTTTGGTGTGTAGTACTCGTGGTTCCCTACTGCTGGCAGCATCCGCGCCTTGTGGCGGCCAAGCGATGGCGAGAAACAATTCTGGAAATCCTCGTCGGATCCATTGGGATAGGCCAGGTCGCCGAGGGCCAGAATCGTGCCCGGTCGAACGTCGAGGAGCGCACCCAGGTCGGACGCTTTGTTGTTGGCATCGCAGCTCGCCATGTCGCCAAACGCAATCAGTCGAGTGCCGTTCGGGATATCGGGTGTCGTTGCGGCCACCATGCCGGAGCGATAGCTGCTTTGGCCGTCTGAGGCCTTCAGGTAGTACCAATACGTGGTGGCAGAGTTGAGGCCCGTATCGGTGAATGCGGTGGTTGCACTCGTGCCGACGAGATCGCCGAGCACACCGTTGGTTGGGGTTCGATAGATCTCGTAGAACGCGATGTTTGGCTCGGCGTTCGCATTCCAGCTGAGCGACACGGTGCTTGATGTGGCGGCGGTGACGCGGAGTCCGGTCGGAACAGCAGGTTGGGCCGACGCAGGGCCCGCGAGCTGGAGGACCGACAACAAGCTGATGAGCCCAATGACAATGGACGCTCGTCTACGGTTGGCTGATTTCATGGGGATTCTCTGTCACTCTCATCGGCGCTCACAACACACCGTCGACTAGCCTGGCAGGGTTCTGCTCCCGACTGGGTAGGTATATCCCCCAGGTCGGATGCCTCAGGCTAGTCAAGGACAGCAGTGTCGAAGCTTCGAAAGTCGTTGAAAGCGAACTCGCCTGGCCTGACGGAGGAAAAGGCGTTTTGGGACGCCGGTCACTCGATCGTTGTCGGTTTCGACGAGGTTGGTCGCGGGGCCTGGGCGGGGCCGCTGACGATCGGCGCTGTCGTGGTGCCGAAGGATCGGCGGCTCTACAAGCTGCGCGACTCAAAGCAGCTGACCGAAGCGGAGCGTGAAGCACTCTACGACAAGATCATCGATTGGGCCGAGGCCTGGGCTGTTGGGCATGCGACGGCGGCCGAATGCGATCGGCTCGGGATGTCTGCGGCCCAGAAGCTGGCAGCGGCCCGGGCGCTCGATTCTCTTGGCGTGGTCGCCGACGCCGTGTTGCTCGACGGCAAATGGGACTTCGTTGGTCATCCCATGACCAAGATGGTGGTGAAAGGCGACGCAAAGTGCCTGTCGATCGCCGCTGCGTCGATTCTGGCGAAAGTCACCCGTGATCGGATGATGCGGGCTGAAGCCCTCGAACTTGACGCCTATAACTTCGAGAACAACAAGGGCTATCCGTGCGCCAAGCAGGGGGCCGCCCTTCAGGCGTACGGCCCATCGCGAATCCACCGCCGCTCCTGGGTGTTTATGGACCACCTCCTGTGGAGCGCGTGTCCTCGGGTGATACCGGACGTTCGCAAACACCCGAACCAGATCACCCTCTTCGACGATCCGTCATTCGCGAGCGAGGCGTTCGACGATGCGACGAACCAGGCGTAAGGTACCCCTGTGAAAAAGCAGCAGCTCGCAATGGTGGTGGTCGGGCTCCTCGTTGGCGGAGTCGGCTGTGGCTCGGGTCCCAGCGTCGAGGCGTTTTGCGCCCAATACGAAAAAATCGACGAGCTCACGGCGGTGCAAATCGATACCAGCGACCCGGACGCGCTGGAAGGCTATTTCACCGATACCGAGGCCGCGTTTGGTGATCTCGTTGTGGCGGCGCCAGACGACATCAAGCCCGACACCCAAACGCTCGACCAGGCGTTCGGCGACATCATGGCCGCCTTGCGGGCCATCGACTTCGACCCAGCGGCAATCGACCCCTCGATCTTCGAGATCGCAACGGCCGACGAAGCCAACAACCGAGTCGATAGCTATTACTCGGCCAACTGCGCCGCAATCGAGTAGCGGCGCGGCCGTCGGCGAAGCGACGAGCGCTACAGTGCAGACGTGATGCCAACAACGAGGTCGTCTGGGCCAACAAGGCGCCAACTCAGTGGGTGGGCGCTCGGCGCTTGGACCCTGTTCGTTTGGGTCGGTCGGGTCCGCAATATCGCCGTCGACAACGAACTCGTTGGCACCGACCGGGCGATTCGGTTTGTCCTCGCCGCTAGTTTCGTGGCCCTCGGGCTCCTCGTAATCGGAGGACTCGTGTCGAGTCGCCGATCGCGTCAGGCCGTGTCGTGGCTGCCGGCAGCGCTAGCGGTTCTGGCCGGCTACAGCATGGTGACGTGGGTGATTCGGGGGATCGACATTTCGTTTGCCGGTGATCACCCGACTGGCTTCATCATCGTGCATGCCGTGCTGGCGATCGTCACCATCGGCCTAAGTGCCTGGGTCGTTCGCGATCTTCGGAGCGCACATTTTTCGTCGACTCAGCCGAGCGACGCTAGGATCAGCGCCTAATGGGTCAGCTAGTGAGCGTTCTCAAAGAAACACCGGTCAACCACGGGACTGTGCGGTTCGAAACAAACCGTTCGTTCACTGGTATGGGTCATGAGCGGTACACCGCTGGTGACACCATCATCGGCAACCGTCCCCCCGACGAAATCGCCAAGATTTTGCTCGGCACCGGCCAGGTCACCTCGGTGCATGTCTATGCACAGACCGTTACCTGCCAGCTCGCCAGCGGCTCGACGTCCGACGGTCTGAAGGAGCTGATCGAAGGCCTCTATACGCACTACAAACCGGGCGTCGAGGTGCCTTCTCCCGAGTCGTTCGGGTAACGACGGCGCGTGAGGCTCGCATCGGGAATCGATCCGGAAGAGCCGCCAATCGTCTGCTCAATCCCGGCTCGTGTTGGCCTGCTCGGCAACCCGTCCGATGGCTATGGCGGACGAACCATCGGACTCGCCGTTCGGCATTTTGAGGCAACCGTCTCGCTCCAACCGTGTCGGGGCATCCAGATCATGCCCAGTGCGGCTGACGCCCTCGACTGGGGTTCGCCGGGGGAGTTCGCTCGGCACATCGACCGCTATGGCGTTGGCAACGGGGCTCAGGCCGTTGCTGCTGCAGCCCGTACGTTCCTCGATGTGCTCGATTCCCTCGAGTACGGCCGCTGCGATGGTTTTTCGTTGTCGTACGCCACAACGATCCCGCGGCAAGTGGGACTCGCCGGCTCGTCAGCACTGATTCTTGCCACCCTGATGTGTCTGGAAGAACACAGCGGTCTCTCGATTCCCCGAGACGTGCTGCCGTCCATTGCGTTGGCGGCCGAAGTCGAACAACTCGGTATCGCGGCTGGCCTGCAAGACCGGGTAGTGCAAACCTACGGCGGGTTGGTTGCGATGGACTTCAGTGAGCTCGAGGTCGATGCTCGTTTCGGTGTGCGTCGCGGCACCTATCGACACCTTGACCCGGCGAATCTTCCCCCACTGTTCTTGGCCTACAGCCTTGACGCGGCAGAACCCAGCGGGATCTACCACCAGAGTCTGCGACACCGGTTTGACCATGGTGATGCCGTCGTCCGTTCGACGATGCGTCAACTCGCTGGCGTAGCCGTCGAGGGCGAGGCCGCCCTTCGGTGGGGCAACGCCGATCGATTCTCCGAGCTGATCGGGCGCAATATGGAGCTTCGGCGTCTGCTTGGGACGGCTGCGCCAAAACAAGAGGCGCTGGTCGATATCGCCGAGTCGCTCGGCGCGTTCGCGACGTTCGCGGCTCGGGTGGCGCAGTAGTTGGTGCCTATCGCGATAGCGACCAACTCGAGCGTCTGGCGGCGGCCTACGGCGCGGTTGGTGCGGTTGTCATCGATCTTTCAGAACCGCCAACGGCTTGACCCAGTGGTCGCCACTTGACGGAAGCGAACGTTTGTTCGCTAAACTGGAAGTGATGGCACTGCGTGCGGCTCGGGCCGAATTGTCTCCCGAACTTATCAATAAGATTCGTCCAGTCACCCTTGCCCAAGAGCGGGTGTTGCCGGTTCCTGAAGCGCTCCTGCCGCTCTTCCCGTGGGGAGGATTACCGCGTGGGTCAACCGTAGGGGTGCAAGGCAGCGGGTCGTGGTCGTTGGCGATGGCCTTGATGGCCGAATCGCTCGGGAGTCAGGGGTGGCTTGCGGTTGTTGGCGCCCCCTCCTTTGGGCTCGCGGCGGCGAGTGGCTTTGGTATTCGTCTCGATCGGGTGCTCGTTGTCGAAGAGCCTGGTCGTTCGCGTTGGGGCGCCGTGGTGAGCGCCCTGCTGGAATCAGTCGACATGGTGGCGATCGATCCCGATGCCGCGGTGGGGGCGCGTGATGCTCGGCGTCTTGCCGCTCGGGCCCGTGAGCAAGAGTCCATTTTGTTTCATCTCGATGGTGGTAAATCGTGGCCAACGGGTCTCGACACCAGCCTGTCTGTCGACATCGAAGGGTGGGTGGGAATCGGACAAGGCCATGGCCACCTGCAAGCACGCCAGGCCAATGTCCGTGCGGTGGGTCGTCGATCTGGCGCACCAAACCGGTCGGTGTCGGTGTGGTTGCCCGGCCCCGATGGGCGTCTCGTGGCGGCCCCAGCAAACGTCAGCGAGTTCCGGCCTCGCCTTGTCGGGTGAGCTCGCCACAGGCCATACGCATGGTCGTTGTGTGGTGCCCCGACTGGCCGGTTGTGGCCTGGGGTATTCCCCTCGACGAACCTGCTGCGGTCGTGGTGGCCAATCGGGTTGTGGCAACATCGCCCGCAGCACGAGACGAGGGCGTCGAGGTAGGTCAGCGGCGTCGAGACGCCCAAGGACGTTGTCCCGATGTGGCGATCCTCGAACGAGACATCGACCGAGAGAGCCGATTGTTCGAACCGGTTGCCGCTGCGCTTGAAGCAATCACCCCCGAGGTTGAAGTGGCCGGTGCTGGCTTGGTCGGCTTCCCCACAAAGGGGCCGTCGCGGTTCTTTGGTGGCGACCAGGCGTTGGCCGAGCAGGTCGGGTTGGTGGTCCAACCGGTCTTGGCCGGCCGAGGAGACGCTCGTATTGGCATCGCCGACGGGGTGTTTGCCGCTCGGCTCGCCGCTCGATCCGCACGAGCGGCCCGTGGCCATGTTGTCATCGAGCCGGGCCAGTCGCCGGAGTTCCTGGCGGGGTTTGGCATTGGCACGCTTGGTCTTCCTCATCTGAGCGATGTGCTGGTGCGCCTTGGTTTGCGAACGCTTGGCTCATTTGCGGCCTTGAACGCAGCCGATGTATCTGGCCGGTTTGGTCAAGAAGGGTTGCTTGCGCACCGCCTCGCCCGGGGTGAAGACCAGCATCCGCCCGACCTCCGACGCCCAGCCCACGATCTGGCCGTCACCTGGGCCTTCGAGCCAGCGGCCGAGCGAATCGACCAATGCGCCTTTGCCGCAAAGCGTTGGCCGACGACCTCCATGCCGCGCTCGACGCCCAAGGGCTGGCGTGTGTTCGGGTTGGTATCGAGGCTGAGACCGAAGCGGGAGAGCGGCACTATCGTCTGTGGCGCCACGAGGGCGCTTTCTGCTGCGGCCTTGGCCGACCGGGCTCGGTGGCAACTCGATGGCTGGCTCAATGCGGGGGCAGGCGGGAGACCAAGTGCTGGGGTGGCCAGACTCACCCTTCTCCCCGACGAGGTTGTACCCGCGACTGGTCGTCAACTCGGGTTTTGGGGTGGACGAGCTGACCGAGCCGACGATGTCACGAGGGTGGTAGCCAGGATCCAAGCCATGCTCGGGCCCGAGTCGGTGTCGGTGCCCGAATGGCGGGGCGGCCGAGGACCCGGTGAACAGATCGGACTCATCCCGGCGGCCGCAGTCGACCTGGGCGAAGCCCGCCCGGCCACCGACGCGTCGTGGGTAACTCAGCCATGGCCGGGGCAGATCCCTCGACCCGCGCCAGCCAAAGTGTTTGACGACCCGGCGCCTATCCAGTTCGTTGGCCCGAGCGGCAACGCCGTGACCGTCACTGGCCGGGGCGACATGTCTGAGCCACCAGGAATGGTCCAGTTTGGGCGGGGCCGGTGGCTTCGGGTCGTGTCATGGGCGGGGCCCTGGCCAGCCGACGAACGGTGGTGGGATCCCCTGACGCATCGTCGTCGGGCCAGGATGCAGGTGGTGTGCGAGGACGGGTCGGCGCATCTCGTATCCATCGAGGGCCAGACGTGGTGGCTCGAAGCCACCTACACCTAGCGCCTCCCCGTGCGGTCCAACACGATTCGCCACGTTGGCGCGAAATCAGTTAGCCTCTCTAACCAATGGCATCGGACAGTTCGGCAACTCGTGGCGGTACCTTCGCCTCGCTGCAAAACCGTGACTACAAGGTTTTGTGGTGGGCGGGATTGTTCTCGTTCATGTCGGTCCAGATGCAGTTCTTGCTCCGAGGGATCCTGGCGTGGGACCTCACCGAAAGCGAACGATCCGTCGGCACGGTCTACTTCTTCTTCGGTGTCTCCATGCTCATCACCACCCTCATGGGCGGCGTTGCCGCCGACCGATTGCCGAAGCGCCTTGTCCTGCTCGTTAGTCAGTCATTCATTGCGCTCGCGGCCGTCGGTATGGGCATCGCCGTTGTGAGCGGTCAAGAACGATTTTGGATGCTTCTCGTTGCTGCCGTCATGCAAGGGGGCTCGTTCGGCTTCCTCGGCCCCGCCCGGGTTGCCTTCTCGTCCGAACTGGTTGGTCGTGACCAGATTGGCAACGCTATTGCCCTCACGATGCTGAGCATGAACGGCACGCGTGTGTTCGCCCCAACCATGGCCGGCATCCTGGCCGGCATCACCTTCATTGGCATCGGTGGTGCCTACCTCGTCGCTGGCGCCTGTTCGGTGCTTTCGCTGGTTGCCATGGTGCTTCTCCCGGCGGGCAAGCCGATCGCCAACGCCGCCCCAAAGAACCCAGTCAAGGAAGTGGCCGATGGCATTCGCTATGTCGCGAGCGTTCCCCGGCTGCGCCGACTTGTGCTGATGTCGACGATTGTCATCATGTTTGGCTTCAACTACGTCTCGTTTGTGCCGGTGTATGTGAAGGACATCTTTGGTGAGTCCGACGCATGGGTTGGCTATCTCAGCTCGGTCGGAGCCGTCGGCGCCGTGGTGTCGGCCCTTTTCGTGGCCAGCCATGCCGACTCGCCACGAGCCCGACAAATCTTGGTGG
This sequence comes from Acidimicrobiales bacterium, assembly GCA_041394345.1. Lineage (GTDB taxonomy): Bacteria > Actinomycetota > Acidimicrobiia > Acidimicrobiales > SZUA-35 > JBBKWJ01. The sequence goes on from JAWKIN010000001.1 coordinate 200,075, forward strand.
TTTCCGGGTTGGCCTTTGGCGCTCTGGTTGTCGCCTTGGCCTACACGCCTAGTCTCCTTCTGGCTCTGCTCATCATGGTGGTTCTCGGAGCGGCAAACACGGCGTATCAATCGGTTTCAGCGACGTTGGCGATCACCGACTCCGATCCCGAGTACCAGGGGCGTGTCCAAAGCCTCATGCAACTGTCGTTTGCGGGCTTTGGTCTTGCTGATTGCCACTGGGGCAATTGGCTGAAACCATCGGCCTTCGCAACTCGATGGGCGTGATGGGACTCGTCGTTCTGGTTGCGTCGATCGGCTACGCGCTCGCCGAAGCGAGGGCTGCCAGGCGGCTCGGACCACTAGTTCTTCCGGAACCATCGGCGCACACCATTACCCATAGCTAGCGCAGGCGACGGCCTCCTACCTTGGAGAGATGCCTAGCTATTCTCGGCGGATTCTTTCGCTCCTCGCGGCCTTTGTGCTGCTCGCAAGCCTGAACGTCTGGCGGGCGGCGCCCGCGGCAGCAGTGGTTGTCTCCGGGGTGACCCCGATCGATGGTGTTGGCGGCCTCGCTCCCGATTCGACCACGCAGATAGCAGCGAATGTCTGGGACCTCGAGACCGTTGGCAACACGGTGTACGCGGCTGGCCGCTTTACCTCGGTGTACGACCGCTCGACGGGAAAGTATGAGGCGCAACCGTTCCTTGCGGCCTACGACGGGTCGTCCGGTGATTGGCTGGAGTGGTGGCGACCCGCGCTCGATGGGCCCGTCTACACGATCGAAGCCTTAGCTGATGGTCGGTTGCTGATTGGTGGCGAATTTACCTCGGTGAATGGGATTGCCAATACCGGCGGTTTGGCCATGATCGACCCAACGACCGGTCGGGTGGACCCGTCGTTTTACGCCAACGTGACCTACACCGAGTCGAGCGTGGTTCGCGACATCTTCGTCGACGAAGCGCACGGCTGGGCCTATGTGGCCGGCGACATCGCCCGGATTCGTGGCGGGGCCGGCGCGATCGTCGACACCTCCTTTACCCATGTCGCTCGCGTCTCACTGGCCAACGGTCAGCCCGACGCCAGTTGGAAGCCGATCGTGACGGGCGGCTCGGCATGGGCCATTGCGGTCTCGGGCGCTGGTAGTCGGGTGCACATCGGAGGCGGCTTCGCCTCAATCAACAATGTGGCCGACACCGAGGTGCTTGCCACTGTCGACTCGGTCACGGCGCTGCCGATCGCCGGCTGGAACCACGGTCTTCCCGTCGCTGCCGCCGATCAATGGGCCAACGGTGGCAACATCTTCGACCTTGACGTCTACAACGACACCACCTTGTTTGTCGCCGGGGCCGAGAAGTTCTACGCCAAAATGGTGGCCGCAACGGGTGTCGTCGAGGTCCTCCAGTCGGTACCGAACGACACCCAAAACATCGCGATCATCGATGACTTCGTCTACATCGGCTGTCACTGTCAGGGCAACGACGCCATCCGAATTGTCGACGCCGTTTCGGGTCTGCAGACACTCGGGGCGACGACGGGGATGGTCTCGGCTGCTGGTGGCTGGGCGGCGACCAAGACACCGGATGGCTGTATCTGGGGTGGCGGTGACTTCAGTCAGGCGCCGAACGCCGCAAACGTGTTGGTGCCGGTCAAGGCGATGTTCAAATTGTGCGAGCCGGGCGGGCCGGTCGCTCACTCGGTGCCGTCGCTGGTACCGAGCAACTTAGGCGACACGACGCCACCGACCACGCCAACCAATGTCACGCTCGCCCAACAGATCGGCAACTCGGCCAAGATCAGTTGGACCGGCTCGACCGATGACTCTGGTCAACTTCGCTACCTGATCATTCGTGATGGCGATGTTGTCGGCCAGTCGAGCACCACCGAGTTCCACGATCTCCACCTCGATCAAGGCGATCACCAATGGCATGTCGTTGCGGTTGATCATGCTGGCAACGCCTCGGCCATTTCGTCGACGACGGCCGCCCTCGCGGTTTCGCCTCCGGTGAATGTGGCGCCAACGGGAACGGTTACTTCATCGGCGAACTTCGCCAACACACCCGGACTCGAACTGCTCGCTGTTGATGGCGACACCGACGGCGTCCTGGCCAACGGTTCGGTTTTCCAATCGGACAATACGGGTCAGCAGTGGTGGCAAGTGGACTTCGCGGGGCTGACCGGCGTCGAGAAGGTGTCGGTCTGGAACCGAACCGACTGTTGTGAGACGCAGGTCCGTTGGGACCGCTTGATCTGGGACGACGCAACAATCTCGGGGACGACCTATAGCGAAGCGACGGCTGGCCGTAGCAGCTGGATGATCGGACTTCGGGACGACTGGTCGCTGATCGAGACCGACATCTACGAGTCGCTTTCGTCCTTTCGACTCCACAACAACGGCGGCTACATCTATTTGGCCGAGCTTCAGTTGTGGAGCCGATCGGCCTTGCCAACACCGACGTTCCCCGTCGACACAACCGCGCCGCCCCAGCCTGGTTGGTCCGCTCGCCAAGAACTGACCGACGGCACCGTCAAGCTGTATTGGAAGGACGATCCCGATGCCTTCCTCTGGGAAATCGATCGCGATGGGACGGTCGTCGCTACGGTGGCCGAGCCTCGGTTCTTCGACCCTGACGTGCCAAAAGGCGCCCATGTGTACACAACGACGCCGATCGACGCTGCGGGAAACCGGGGTCCCAGTCGGACCAATCTGATCACGACGGTGAACGGGCCCGACCCGTTGATACCGATCCCCACCGGTCTCGTGTCGACCTACCAAAACAAGTCAACCATCGTCCTCAAGTACGACGACGTAGCGGGCCAGACGCTGGAACTGACTCGTGATGGCGTGGTCGTTGGTACCAGCACAGGCGGATGGTTCACCGACTCGGGGCTTGTGGAGGGGACGACCTATGCCTACTCCGCCCGGTGGGTCGCGGGAGCCTATGCCAGCGATCCCAGCGTCACTATCTCGGTCACGACAACAGGACTTACGGCTGGCTCCGCGCCAACGGGGTTCACCTCGACGTATCAAAACAAGTCCCGGATCGTGTTGAAGTTCGACCCGTCACCGGGCCACACGGTCGAGATTTTCCGCGACGGCGTCTTCGTTGGCACCAGCTCAAGCGGTTGGTTCACCGACGAGGCTCTCGTCTCAGGAACGTCCTACACCTACCAGGCTCGCTGGCAGTTCGCCGTCGGGCCCGGGCCGTTCACTACACCGGTCGTGGCATCGACGACTGGCGTCCCACCGGGTTCGCCTCCCCAGGACTTCGTGTCGACGTTCCAGGACAGCTCACGGATCGTCCTTCACTGGACAACCGAGCCGGGCAAAACGCTGGAAATCCTTCGTAACAATGTCGTGATCGCGACAGACAGTGACGGTTGGTACACCGACACGGCCGTAATCTCCGGGACCGAATACTGTTTCGCGGCCCGATGGCAGGGCGAAACCGCTCTCACGCCCAACCTCAGCGTGTCGACGACCGGCACACCAACCGGGATCCTGGCCGACTGCTCAGGCGCTGGCCTGAATCCGCTGCCGCCTGCGCCAACGGGGTTCACCTCGACCTACCAAAACAAGTCACGCATCGTGCTGAAGTGGGACGCCGTTTCGGGCCGCAACATCGAAGTCGAGCGGGACGGCCTCGTGATCGGTGTCGACAGTGATGGCTGGTTCACCGACACGCCGCTCGCGGCAGGCACGTCGTACTCCTACCGAATTCGCTGGGCGTTCGCCGATGGGTCGTTCTCCGAATGGACCGCCGCCGTGAGCTTCGCTACGAGCCCGTAGGAGCCTGTGTACTACTGCTCTTCGCCACGCACAGTGGTGTAGTACCCTCGGCCAATGAGAACGCTGCGAATCGTCGCCTGCTTGAGCTTGGTTGCCGCCCTGCTGACCCTTCCCGGCGCGCCACCCGCGGGGGCCGAGATAGACCCGTCGAATCGCACGTGGTGGGGAGTCGATGGCACCGCGACGGGCACCACAACCGACAACATCTCGGCCGACGTGTGGGCGATCGAGCAGATCGGTGCGGTCATTTACGTCGGCGGCAAGTTCACACAGATTGCGCATGAATCCGACCGCTTCAACCAACCGTTCATTGCCGCATTCGATGCGGCAACCGGTGTGTGGATCAGTAGTTGGGCACCGCAGTTTGACGGACCTGTCTACGCCTTGCAGGCATCGGCTGACGGCAGTCGGCTCTATGTCGGTGGCGAGTTCGAGAGCGTGGACGGAAGCAACGTCAAGGGCCTCGTTGCCCTCGTTCCGGCGACCGGGCGGGTCGACTGGACGTGGCGGACCCGGGTGTCGGGTGGCGCGCCTGCCGTTGTGAGAGCGCTCGACCTTGAGGGCGACATGCTCTACCTGGGCGGGTCCTTCGATGCCATCGGTGTCAACGGCAGCCGCGTCACGGCCTATGGTGCCGGTCGAGTTTCTGCCAGTACCGGGTCGGTCGACGCCTCGTGGGTGCCGGCGATCTCGGGTGGTGGTGTCTGGGATATCGCACCATCGAAGGTCAACGACGATGTGTATGTCGTTGGCTCGTTTGTGTCGGTCGGCGGAGTCGCCAGCACGAAGAACGTCGCTCGTCTCACCACGACCGGCGCAGTCTCGGGGACCTGGCGCTACACACCAAATCACAACTATCCCGAGTTCACCCAGGCCGTCGAAACCACACCACAGGGCCTGGTGTTCATTGGCGGGTCGCAACACATTCTCGATGTCCACCGCGAGTCAGACATGGCCCTGCAGTGGTCGCACTTCACCAACCCAAACGGTGGCGACTTCCAGGCCGCCGAATACGACCCGGTCACCCAACGGGTCTACGCCAGCTGCCATTGCTATAACCAGCACTACAGCCGCAACGACGGCGGTCGGAACACTATCTTCAAGGGCCAGTCCAACGTTCGCCTCGGTACGGTCACCGACATCGACTGGGTCATAGCCTACGACGCCGCGACCGGCGCCAAGGTTGAAACGTTCTTGCCCGACTTTTCTGGCGTCGCTGGTCCGTGGGCCCTGCACGTGGCTCCAAACGGGTGCCTATGGGTTGGTGGCGGCATCTCGGCAACAAACGGGATCACGCAGCACTCGCTGACCAAGATCTGTGACCCGGCCATCCTCGATTCGATCCGGCCGACGACGCCGACTGGTCTCGGGGCATCGAATCCGACGGCGTCAGAGATCGACGTGGTCTGGAACGCGAGCACCGACAATGTCGGTGTCGTGGGCTATGAGGTGTACGACAACGCGACGGGCAACGTCCTTGCGACCTCCGTCGCCCCATCGACGACCATCACCGGTCTTGCCCCTGGCTCGTATGTTGTCCACGTGAAAGCGATCGACGCCGATGGCAACCGCTCATGGCGATCGGGCTTCGCCGGCTTCACGCTCTCCGGGGCCGACACCGTGCGTCCGTCGACACCACGGGCGCTCAACGTCGAGCGTCGCGATGCCGTATCGGTCGACCTGGTCTGGCTCGCATCCACCGACAATGTTGGTGTGGCGGGCTACGAGGTCATTGATGTCGCAACCCAGATGGTGGTCGCCACGGCGACGGCGACATCGGTCTCGGTCCCGGCAGCCCCGGGCATCGAGTATGCCGTGAGGGCCTACGACGCCGCTGGCAATCGGTCGTGGCGCTCAAATAGTCAGCCGGGCTAACTCCGATAGAGATCGACGCGTAGGGGAGCGAGTTGCTCGTTGCCGAGGATCGCGTCGGCGGCCCGTTCGGCAATCATCATCGTTGGGGCATAGATATTGCCATTGGTGATGACCGGGATGACCGATGCGTCAACGACGCGGAGGCCCTCGACGCCGTGGACTCGGAACGTTAGGGGATCGGCGACGGCCAGCTCGTCGGTGCCAAGTCGGCAGGTGCACGACGGATGTAGGGCCGTCTCGGCATCCTTGGCAACCCAGTCGAGAATCTCTTGCTCGGTCTCGACTGACGGTCCTGGCGACACTTCACCATCGTTGTATCGGTCGAATGCCGGTTGGCTCAGGATCTTGCGGGCAGTACGAACTGCCTCGATCCATTCGCGTCGGTCTTGCTCGGTCGACAAGTAATTGAAGACGATGGCAGGGTGTTGACGCGGATCGGTCGACGTGATCTTTACCGTGCCACGAGCGTCGGAGAACATCGGGCCGACGTGAACCTGATAGCCGTGGCCGCCCTCAGGCACGCTGCCGTCGTAGCGGATGGCGATCGGCAAGAAGTGGAACATGAGGTTGGGGTACGCCTCATCGGGGTTGCTTCGGACGAAACCGCCTGCCTCGAAGTGGTTGGTGGCTGCAGGCCCTCGGCGGAACAGCCACTGAAGACCGATGAATGGTTTGCGCCAATTTGCCAGGTACGGCTGCATCGAAACGGGTAGCTTCGACTTGTACTGGATGTAGACCTCGAGGTGGTCTTGTAGGTTTTGTCCGACACCCGGCAAATCTTTGACGACGTCGATGCCGAGGCTTCTGAGGTGTTCGGCGTCGCCGACGCCGGAGAGCTGGAGCAGCTGAGGGGAGTTGAAGGCGCCGCCGCAAAGAATGATCTCGGCACCATGCACAGTCAGGTTCTTGCGGCGGTGACGGTAGTCGACGCCGACGGCTCTCGTACCTTCGAACAGAATCCTGTTGGCCTGCGCCCGGGTGATGACCGTGAGGTTGGGCCTATCCATCACGGGGTGAAGGTAGGCCCGAGCAGCGCTGAGGCGACGGCCTCGAACCACGTTCTTGTCGAACGGGGCGACGCCTTCTTGTTTGTAGCCGTTGACATCGCTGGTGACGGCGAAGCCGGCCTGTGGTCCAGCTTCGAGCCAGGCCTTGAAGAGGGGGCTCTGGGCTGGACCTCGTTCGAGCACGAGCGGTCCGGCACCGCCGCGATAGTCGTCCTCGCCCGCGAGGCACGTCTCCATGCGCTTGAAGTAGGGCAGGCAGTGCTCGTAGCTCCACGCCTCCATGCCTGGCATTGCAGCCCATTTGTCGTAGTCCATTGGGTTGCCCCGCTGGAAGATCATCCCGTTGATGCTGCTGGATCCGCCGAGCACCTTGCCCCGAGCGTGATACACCCGTCGGCCATTCATGTAGGGCTCGGGTTCGCTCTCGTATTTCCAGTCGTAGAAACGCGAGCCGATCGGATACGTGAGTGCGGCCGGCATGTGGATGAAGACGTCCCACTTGTAGTCGGGACGACCGGCCTCGAGCACAAGCACCTTGTTGTTTGGGTCAGCGCTGAGACGATTGGCGAGTGCACACCCGGCTGACCCGCCGCCGACGATGATGTAGTCGTACTCGCTCACAGTGCTCCCTACAGTGGCCGACGCGACGGCCTTCGCAGTATGCCGCCAGCGTGGCTGCGCCATGCTGAGCGAAGCGGCTGGCTGGTACGGCAAGCCGCCCATGCGGCGTCGCTTTCCCGGCACCCACGTGGTCACCAGCCACCCTTAACTTCGCTTGGTCCGACCAAACGAAGTTAAGGGCGGTGCTAGGGGCTAGTCGAACGCAATGACGCTGCGGGCCACGTTGCCTGACTTCATATCTTCAAAGCCCTGGTTGATATCTTCGAGCTTGATCGTCTTGGAAATCATCTCGTCGAGCATCAAGCGACCATCGAGGTACATGTCGACGAAGCGAGGCATGTCGGTGCGGAACTGATTAGAGCCCATGTTCGAGCCTGTCAGTTTCTTCTCGTCGAGAAGTTCGACGCCATGGATCTCGATATTGGTGCCGACAGGAATCATGCCGATAATGGTGGCCTGGCCACCACGGCGAAGCATCTTGAACGATTGCTCGGCCGTAACCTTCATCCCGACTGCCTCAAAGCTGTTGTGGACACCGCCGCCCGTCAGTTCCTGCACTGCGGCGACCGGGTCGTCGGTCGATGCGTTGACGACGTGTGTGGCGCCCATAGATTGAGCGAGTTCGAGCTTTCCGGCATTCATGTCGACGGCGATGATCTTGTTGGCGCCCGCAATCCGTGCTCCCTGAATAGCGGCAAGCCCGATGCCGCCAGCGCCAATGACGGCGACGGTTGAGCCAGGCTCAACTCGCGCCGTACGGAAGACAGCGCCCATGCCGGTCGTGACACCGCAGCCGATGAGTGCAGCTCGGTCAAACGGCATCTCTTTGTCGATCTTCACCAGTGCTTGCTCGTGGATGAGCATCTGCTCTGCATACGACGACAGATGAAGAAACTGATTGACGACTTCACCATCGCGGCTGAGTCGGGGTGGCTCGCCTGGCTGCCGTACGAGGTCGATGTTCTTGCGCTCGCAGCGAGACATGTGACCGCTGAGGCACTCTTCGCAATGGCCACAGAACGCCGACAGACACGTGATGACATGGTCGCCCGGTTGGACGTAGGTGACCATAGAACCGACAGCCTCGACGACACCGGCCGACTCGTGACCGAGCACGGCTGGGCATGGGTACGGATACTTGCCTTCCATGAAATGAAGATCCGAGTGGCAGATGCCAGCGGCCTTGGTGTGGACCAGCACCTCCTGCGTCCGGGTGAGCCGGATCTGGATCTCTCGGATCTCAAGCTGACCAGGATTGAATTGAGCAATTGCTGCCTTCATGGCATGCTCCTGCTTGTACTGGGGCGCGGGTGAGGACCACGCCGTTGGGACTGTAGTGCGTCGTCGCCAGCGAGTCGTATTGAGACGAACGGGCCGAACTAACTTGCGATGTCGGCTTGGTCTATGTGTCGACGTAATGGTCAACAGCAGCCGCAAAGCGTTCCAAGAAATCGGCGAGTTGGTCCTTCGCCGTTGAATTCACTCAGTATCTGGGTGAGTGCCCGCAAATTCGGGCCGTGTACATCTGGTACATCTCGACGCCCGCCGTGCTCGAGACCATCACCGAACGCTGATCGTCGAGTGCTTTCACTCACTCGGCGAGGCCCTTCTCAACAAGACAAGCCACCGCTCTGGTGGCGGGACGCAGGGGTGATACGTAGGTGCTCGGCGAGTTCGCCCATGCGGAGCGGACCCTGCTGGCAGAGGACGCTCAGCGTGTCGGCGAGTGCTTGATCGAGCCCATCAGGACCGACGCCGTAGAGCAAGTCTTTGATCTGAGCGGCAGCCGCGCCTCGTCGGATTTCACGCCAGGCCTTGCCAACGCGGCGCCGAATTTCCTCATCAGCCGGATTAGTCATTGGGTCGAGTTTGGCCGTTCAGGCTAAAAATTGCCACTTTTGGAGCGACGGCGGCGTCGCAGCACTACTGCTTGACGAGCGCGAGAGCCGCTGCGGCAAGGTCGCGAATGCTCCGTCCGGTTGCCGCCGAGGCGCGGGCAAGGTCGTCGTGTTCGGCTTTCGCCCCGTGGGGGCCAACCTTGATTTGTATGGCGTGGCCCTCAACGTGAACCTCGACGATGGAACGTTCGAGCGCCGTGCGAGCGGTTGGCGTGACCCGGAATCCCAGCGATCCAGTCTCGCGGAGAATGAGATGACCGATCTCGGTCGCTGCCTCCGGTGCCACAAGCGCGCACAACTCGACCGCAGGCCGCCCCTTCTTCATCACGATTGGGTTGGCCCACGCGTCGTCGGCGCCCGCACTGAGCAGTCGTTCGATCGTAAAAGCGATGAGCTCGCCTGGTGCGTCGTCGATATTGGTCGCCACGACGACCTTCGACTCGGTGATGCTGTTCGGTGGTGAGCTCGCATCGCTGGCTGTCTCGGCTGACGCTTGCCCATCGATGAGGTAGGCCGTCACGACGTTGGGATAGGTGCCCGGATCGCGACCGCCCGCTCCCCGGGCTAGTGCTCGCACCGTTCCCGAGGGCATCGGTCCCCAACGGGTTGCCATGGTTGTCAGGATTGCCGCGCCGGTCGGGGTCACGGTCTCACCCTCAACGTCCATGCTGCGGATTGGGGCCCCAACGAGTAATGCGGCCGTCGCTGGCGCTGGCAATGGGAGTTCGCCATGGGCTGCGGTGACCGTGCCGTAACCGATGCCGATGGGGCCACACGACACTGTCGGCTCGCCGAGCAGGTGCCAGCCTAGCCAGGCACCGGTGATGTCGAGGATGGCATCGATAGCACCGACCTCATGAAAGTGGATGTCGTCGATTGAGACCCCGTGTTGGGCCGCTTCGATGTCGCCGAGTCGGCGGAAGGTGGCCCTCGCTCCGGCGCTGACGGATGCGGGCAAGTCGGCGTCGCCGAGCAGGCGATCGATGGTTGTCCAGGTTCGGCCGTGATGCGATGGCTGCGTGACGACGAGCGCACGGGTGGCCATGATCCCGGCGCAGATTCAGCTGTCTTGGCTATTGACCAGTCGTCGAGACCGAGGGGCGACAGGAACCCTACGACGTGCTCGACGTCGACGCCGAGGCCGAAGAACGCGCCGAGCACCATGTCGCCCGAGGCACCAAAACTTGGGTCGAACCAGAGCTCGGTGGTCATTGGTCTGGCATCCCAAGGATTCGATGGGCCGCACACGCGGCGCCGTAGCCATTGTCTATACCGACGACCGAGAGGCCAGGGGCACAACTGGCCATCATCGAGAGGAGCGCCGTGACGCCGTCGAGCGACGAGCCGTAGCCGACCGAGGTCGGAATGGCGATGATCGGTTGGGGGATCAACCCGGCGAGGACTGTGGGCAACGAACCTTCCATGCCGGCGACCGCGAGAACGACTTCGGCCTCTTCGATGCGCGGGAGTGTGTCGAGCAGCCGATGGAGCCCGGCGACACCGACGTCGGTTATACGGTCGACGTGGTGGCCCATCGCCATCAACACGCCAGCGGCTTCGTCGGCAACAGGAATGTCCGATGTACCGGCGGTGACCACGGCGATTCGGCGACCGGTCGACGGGCGGTGGTTCCACGTGAGAAGCGACTGGCCAACCTGTGTTGGTGCGAGATCGGTGAGCAGTGCTCGTTGGGCTTCGTCGGTGCGGGTGGCGATGACGGCGTCGCGTCCGGTGGCGAGGAACTCTTCGACGATGGCCAGACACTGTTGGGGTGTCTTGCCGGAGCAGAACACCGCTTCGGGCATCCCCAAGCGGACCGACCGGCGGTGATCGAGCGTGGCGAAGTGGTCGTTGGACCTCGTTGGATCAGACACCGGCTGGCGATGCCTCATCGGTGAGGTCTTGGGTTGGGTTGTCTGTCCGAACGGCTTCGTGTGAGCGCTGTGGGTCGGCGAGAACGTGGTTGAGGTTACCTGAGCGCAAGCCAGCGAGATCGAGCGTCACGTAGCGATAGCCGATGGCAGCCAGCGTGGTATGGATGTAGTCGGCGTGCTCGGCGACCGTGGCGATGTCGGCCGCTGGGACCTCGATGCGGGCGGTGTCGTCGTAGTGGCGGACCCGAACATCTCGAAGCCCGAGCTTCTTCAGCGCCGCTTCGGCCCGATCGATTCGCGACAGGAGGGGGATCGAAACTGCGGTCCCGTAGGGGACACGAGACGCGAGACAGGGCATTGACGGTCGATCCCAAACCGGCACGTCCCAGGCGTTCGCCAGGCGTCGTACGTCAGCTTTGGTGAATCCGGCCTCGACAAGGGGGAAACGGGCGCCACGCTCCGACGCAGCGTTCTGGCCCGGACGGTGTTCGCCGAGATCATCGAGATTGACACCGAGTACCACGGTGGCGTTCCGTCGGGCGGCGATCGGGGCTAGTTGGTCCATGAGCGCGGTCTTGCACCAGTAGCAGCGGTCGGTGTCGTTTTTGATGTAGCGCTCGTCGTCTAGCTCGGTGGTGTGAGCTGGCTGCCAGGCAACGCCGAGTTGCTGAGCAAGCGCTTCGCAGTCGTGGAGTTCGCCGGTGGCGAGTGAGGCGGAGTCGGCGGTGACCGCAAGGTTGGCGGGGTTGGCCAGGCGTCCGGCCGCCGCAACGACGAGCGCAGAATCAACGCCGCCCGAGAACGCTATGACCATCGAGCCGATATCTCGCAAGGCGTTGTCGAGACGTCGCTCAAGCGCGGCAACGACTGATTCGATCTCCCGCATGTCCACCGACGCAGCCTACAACGACAAGGGCAAATAGGATGAGCCGGATGAATCTCGGTTGGCTAGACGAACTCGACCTCGAACCATCGAGTCCGTGGCTCAAGATGGGGACACGGGCGCTTGGGCCTCGACCGTGGCTGGTCGTTGACGACAAGGTGGAGGCCGGAGTTGGCCGAACGAGCCCGGCTACTCGATGATCGTCAGCGACGAGGCGTCTTTGTTACCTCACCGGCGGCGGCCGAGGCGAGTGCTGAGGTGCTTGGGCTTGGTGGCGAATGCGTTGGCGCTCGACCTGACCGGCACGGCCGCGGCGACCAGCACGGCCGCTGCGACCGATCCGCTTGAACTGGCGGGACGCCTGGTCCAAGAAGATCTCGTCCTGATGCAGTGGCGTGACTCGGCGTGGCGGCTTGACGCAGCGTGCTTGTGTTTTGCGTCCTCTCGATGGCGGTTGGCCGACAAGTGTGGGGCGACCAATGCTCGATATCCACGGCCCGGTTGCGGCTATCCTCGAAGGTTTGAATGACAAGGTCAACACCATGCTGAGTCGGTTGGGGACGCGGCCGGTGTGGCGCCGTAATCCGTTTGTGCATCCTGATCCGGACCCTGTTTCAGCCGGTGCGTGGCGTCGATCCATACCGATCGAGCGGTGTCGAGGAGCTGTATTGTGCGCAGCGAACGGCAAACCCTGCGCCGTCTTGAGGCCAACGCCGGATCTTGTTCACGATCCGTATTCAGCACCGTCCGCTGGGAGAGTTGATCGATGCTCGGGGTGAGGCGTTCGCGGCGTACCTGCATCACGCACCCGAAGAGGCCATTACGCATCGAGGCATCAGCCCCGGGAGCGACTGTTCTCCGCACCAGCGCGCTTGCAGTCAGACACCAGCGCGATGGCCATGCATGACGGGGACGCTGGCCATGGCCGCCGAGATCTCGGCGTCAGAGTTCGTAGTTTGACAGCTCGCCGTTGGGCGCAGGCGTTGCATACGCCATGTCGAGATGGCCATGCCTGCACAAGGCGGTGAGGATCACCTTCTCGCCCGATTCTTTGCACGCCAACAGCCCTCTCGCACTGTGGCTGCGAGCGCGGGTTGGCTCTGGTGCCGGCACGATGCCTTCTGTCCAGCAAACCGCACTGCCGCTTCGAAACACTCGATCTGGGGAATCGAGATCGCCTCAACGAGTCCCTCGTTGTAACAGTGAGATACCAGCGGCGACATGCCGTGGTAGCGGAGTCCGCCGGCGGAATTGGGGCCGGAATGAAGGCGCTTCCTAGTGTGTGCATCTTGAGCAACGGCGTCATCCCGGCCGTGTCGCCGAAGTCGTAGCGGTACTCGCCCTTCGTGAGCGTCGGGCATGCTGCGGGTTCAACACAGCGAATGGTTGATTGATCCTGCCCGCAAGCTTCTCTCGCAGGAACGGAAAGGCCAGCCCGCCAAAGTTGGATCCGCCACCGGTGCAGCCAATCAGCACGTCGGGGCTTAACCCGCCATTGCCATCTGCTTTATCGCCTCCTCACCAATGATTGTCTGGTGCAGAATGACGTGGTTGAGGACGCTACCGAGTGCGTAGCGAACTTCGGGGTCGCCGACAGCCATCGAGATCGCCTTCGAGATGGCGATGCCCAGCGAGCCCGGGTGGTCGGGGTCCTCTGCAAGTAGCGCTCGACCGTAGTCGGTCACTGCGGACGGGCTGGGATGCAACGTCGCTCCCCAGAGTTCCATCATGGCCTTGCGGTACGGTTTTTGAGGTAGGACGTTGCGACCTGCCAGACCTCGCACTCCAATCCAAACTGGGCGCAGGCGAATGCCAGCGAGCTGCCCCACTGCCCGGCGCCGGTCTCGCTGGTCAGCTTCTTGATGCCGTCCTGTGCGTTGTAGAACGCTTGCGGTACGGCAGTGTTTGGCTTGTGGGAGCCGGCCGGGCTGACGCCTTCGTACTTGTAGTAGATGTGGGCTGGTGTGCCGAGCGCCTTTTCCAGCTTGTGGGCCCGGTACAGCGGGCTTGGACGCCAGAGCTTGTAGACGTCGAGGACTTCGCCCGGGATATCGATGTATCGCTCGGTGCTCACCTCTTGCTCGATGAGGGCCATGGGGAAGAGGGGAGCGAGGTCGGCCGGTCCGGCGGGCTCAAGCGTGCCTGGATGCAGCGGTGGTGGGGGCGGTGTAGGGAGGTCGGCGACGATGTTGTACCACTGCGTCGGCATCTCGTCCTCGGAGAGCAGGAACTTTGTTGGGCTAGTCATGGCGCCTCGCTTCGTCGTTGTGTTGGTTGTCCGTTTCGGACGCTAGTCGATCGGTCGCTCGTGGGTCTACGCGAAGCGCGGTCACCTTTGCCGCACTCGGTTGGGGCCGCCGGGAGCGTGCGAAAGTTGGCGTGAGCGTGCTGGGTGTCGGCCCACCAGCGGCGGCCATCGACTATCAAAGTTGAGCACTTGCTTAAAAAAACGCTTGACGCCTTCGCATGGTTGAGCGTATGCTCAAACTATCGAATTGAGCATACGCTCAAATAATGAAAGAAGGAGACATGATCAATCGTTTCAGCGGGAGCAACACCGCCATCGTGGCCGCGCAGAACTGGTACGCCGTCACTGGAAGATCGGCAATCACTGCGTATGTGATCTACGCCGTGATTGCGCTGGTGCTCATCATTTACCTCGCCCGAACCCTGCACCGCAGCGGCGCCGTCTTCCTGCGGGACGTGTTCGAAAGCGACGAGCTCGCTGAGGCGATCAACCACCTGCTTGTCGTGGGTTTCCTGCTCCTGAATCTGGGCTACGCGATCGTGCTCTATCGAGTCACCCCGGACTACGACAGTGAGATCTCGTTCATCAATGACCTCGTTCAGCGGCTCGGCATTCTGGTCTTGTCCCTCGGCGTCGTTCATCTCGTGAACATGTTTGTCTTCTGGAAGATTCGCAACCACGACAAGTCGGCGTCGAGCTTCCCACCTGCGGCTGCCGCCTACCTGCCGGTACCGCCTGTCGTCAACGCTGGCGTCACGCCGCCTCCGCCCGTTGCATTCTGATGAGGGCGCAGCATCGGTCGACCCAACTCACGGTGCTCTACGACGAGCACTGTGCCTTGTGTCGGCGTTGTCGCTCCTGGATTGAATCCCAGGCTCAGCTCGTACCCATTCGGTTTGTCCCAGCGAGTACTCCTGCCGTCGCCGAGTGGGCGGCCGGGCACCTGCCGGTCGGCGATGAGTTGGTCGTGGTCGACGAGGTTGGTCAGGTGTGGGTCGGGCCGGATGCCTTCATCACCTGTCTCTGGGCGCTCCGGCGCTATCGGGGTACGGCACGTCGTCTGCAAGCGCCTGGTCTTCGACGCTTCGCCAAAGAGACATTTCATCAACTGTTCTGTGCCCGAGCCACAATTTCTCGGGTCATGGGAGGTGATGACGACATCATTTGTGACGGCGGGGGCTGTGGAATCAGCGGATTGACGCCACACTCTTGACCATGGCGCCTCGTAAGACCAGCAAGACCGGACGAGAGACGAAGGACAAGATCATCGATGCTGCCCTCGAGACGGTTCGTCTTGAGGGCCTCGTCGGTACCAGCGCCTGCCATTGCCCGTACGGGTGACTTCAATCAGGCGCTCGTGTTTTATCACTTTGGCTCGATCGAGGGCTTCTGTTGCGGCACTCGAACGGGCCCATGACCGCCGCATGGCGAAGTTTGGGCCAATGATCGACGAGGTGAGTGACCTCAGCGGTTTGGTGGATGTTGGCAGGCTGATGCGGTCAACCGGGGACGACCCAGACATGATGGCGCTTATCTGGCATTGTGGCCAGCTGGCCAGCAGGGAGCGATCTCGGGCCTCGAATTGCCGAGACGTTGGCACCGTGGGATCAGATGTTGGCCGATGCGTTGAAGCGAGTCTTTGCCGACACGCCGTTTGCGGGAATGTTGCCGTACCCCCAGCTGGCCCGATCAATCTCGTCGCTCTTTCTGGGACTCGAGCTGTATGGGCATCTCGATCCTGCGTCGACGTGCCGGCCGAGGCCTATGAAGCGCTGGCCGGTCTGGCCGGGATGTCCTCGATGTTGATGGCCGGTCTGGCGTCGTTGCCCGTAGACGACGCACACCCCTAACGCCGCGGGTCCTAACTTCGCGTAGTCCGACTAAACGAAGTTAAGGCCAGTGTGGGGCGCGGAGAACCGCTAGTAAAACGAACACACGTTCGCTATTCTTTGGGCATGGGTTGGAGTAACGGACCACCGACGTGGAAAGAACTGGAGGCGACGCTCTCGGACCGCCGCCCCCCACGTCCGTTGGGTGATGGCAACGACTCACCGGCCTGGAGCCGCAAGCGTGAACCCTACGAGGCGCCAGAGTTTCCGCGCTACCAATCGACCACGCCATACGCCGAGCTACACGCCCATTCGAGCTTCAGCTTCCTCGATGGCGCCTCCGACCCCGAAGCCCTCGTCGAAGAAGCAGCCCGACTCGGACTCGAAGCCCTGGCACTGACTGACCACGACGGGTTCTACGGCGTTGTCCGCTTTGCTGAGGCGGCGCGCAATGTTGGTCTGCCAACGGTCTTTGGCGCCGAACTCTCCCTTCTTCCTGATGTGGACGACGGCCGACGTTTGAAGCGATCGCAGCTTCCCGAGCCCGACCCCGCCGGCTCGCATCTGCTCGTCTTAGCCCGCGACCCAATCGGCTACGCCGCCCTCGCCCGGACCATCAGCGAGGCCCAACTCGCTGGTGAGAAAACCAAGCCTTCACTCCGAATGGACGACCTCGACCGCTGGCTCAAACCAGACGAGATAGATCACCTCGCAGTCCTCACCGGCTGCCGCAAGGGCCTCGTTCCCCGAGCGTTGGAGCGAGAAGGTCCGGCCGCCGCCGAGCGAGAGTTGCGTTTGCTCGTCGAACGCTTCGGCCCCACCAACGTGTTTGTCGAACTCACCGACCACGGAAGCCCACTCGATAGTGTCCGAAACGACGCGCTCGTCAAGCTGGCGATCCAGGCGGGGGTCGACCTCCTCGCTACCAACAACGTCCACTACGCCACTCCCGCTGACCGGCACCTTGCCGCTGCCATGGCCGCCGTTCGCTCTCGCCGCAGCCTCGACGAGATGGAAGGGTGGCTGGCCGCTTGCGGTAGCGCCCACCTTCGGTCAGGTGATGAACAGGCCATGCGTTTCGCTCGCTATCCCGGTGTAGTTGAGCGAGCCGCCGAGCTTGGGCTCGCGTGTGCCTTCGATCTCAAACTTATGGCACCCGAACTGCCACCTTTCCCTTGTCCTGACAATCTCACCGAAATGGGCTACCTCCGACGGCTCGTCGAAGAGCGAGGCCAGCTCCGCTACGGCACCCGCGACGCTTCGTTTGTGCCCGGCGCGTGGGAACAGCTCGATAAGGAGCTCAACCTCATCGAGGCGCTCGGGTTCCCCGGCTATTTCCTCGTTGTGTGGGACATCGTTGAGTTCTGTGTCCGCAACAACATCTACTGCCAAGGTCGGGGCTCAGCCGCCAACTCCGCTGTTTGCTATGTGCTCGGTGTAACCAAGGCCGATGCCGTTTCGCTTGGCCTATTGTTCGAACGCTTCCTTTCACCCGAACGAGACGGTCCGCCCGACATCGATCTCGACATCGAGTCCGACCGTCGCGAAGAGGCCATCCAGTATGTCTATGAACGGCACGGCCGACGCCACGCCGCACAGGTGGCGAACGTCATTACCTACCGGTCGAAATCGGCTGTCCGCGATGCGGCCAAAGCACTGGGTTATGCCGTGGGGCAGCAAGACGCCTTCGCCAGATCGATCGACCGCCGTACCGATGAAAACTCCGAACTGCCAGACGATGTCATCGCCCTCTCGGCCAAGTTCAAGGAGCTCCCTCGTCACCTTGGCATTCACTCGGGCGGCATGGTCATGTGTGATCGTCCAGTTATTGAGGTGTGCCCGGTCGAACAAGCCCGCATGCCCAACCGCACTGTGCTCCAGTGGGATAAGGAAGACTGTGCCGCCGCAGGCCTGGTGAAGTTCGACTTGCTCGGGCTGGGCATGCTGTCGGCCTTGCGGTACTCGGTCGAGTTGATCGCCGACAACCACAACCGCGAGATCGACCTCGCCGCCCTCGATCAAGAAGACGCTGTCTACGAGATGCTCTGCCATGCCGACACCGTTGGTGTGTTCCAGATCGAGTCACGCGCCCAAATGGCAACCTTGCCTCGGCTCAAACCCCGCTCGTTCTACGACCTTGTCGTCGAGATCGCGTTGATCCGCCCCGGTCCCATTCAGGGCGGATCGGTGCACCCCTATATTCGGCGACGCAACGGCGAAGAGGAGGTGACCTACCTTCATCCGTTGTTGAAGCACTCGCTCGAAAAGACGCTTGGTATCCCGCTCTTCCAAGAACAGCTCATGCAGATGGCAATCGACGTCGCCGGCTTCAGCGCAGGTGATGCCGATCAGCTTCGTCAGGCAATGGGATCCAAGCGAAGCCAGGCCAGGATGGCCAAGCTCCACGCCCATTTTTTTGCCGGCATGCGGGAGCGAGGCATTACCGACGACATCGGCGAACAGATTTGGAACAAGTTGGCGGCGTTCGCCAACTACGGGTTCCCCGAAAGCCATTCGATCAGTTTCGCCTATCTGGTCTATGCGTCGTCGTGGCTCAAGTTGCACTACCCCGCCGCCTTCTGTGCGGCCCTCCTCAACGCCCAGCCGATGGGGTTCTATTCGCCCCACTCACTGGTGCAAGATGCGCGTCGTCACGGCGTCCACACCTTGCCGCCAGACATCAACACGTCGGATGTCGGGGCTACTCTTGAGCGCCAGCCAGACGAGCTTGTCGATCTGCCGATCATCGTGCCGGGGCCGAGTCGATTTGCACGCACCGCGAGGACCACGGATGGGCGGTGCGCCTGGGACTGACGTCGGTTCGCCATGTTGGCGAAGAGTTCGCTGAGAAGATCGTGTTTGGTCAGCCGTATACCTCGATCGAAGATGTGGCCAGGCGCACGGGGGCAACGAAAGACGTGCTTGAGGCCTTGGCCACCGCCGGCGCCTTTGATCGACTGCTCGCGGGGATCGGGCTCACGTCGACATCAATGCGCCAACCAGAATCTCCGATTCAGGGATCGCAACTACACGGCGTCGCCAAGCGTTGTGGACTGGCTGGCGCGGTGGCGCAGGCCACCGGTGCGGGCCGCCTCGAAGGGATCGTGACCGGCGTGGTTGCCCCTCAACTGCCGGGCATGAGTGATAAGAGCAGGCCCTCGCCGACTTCAGGGGCCACCGGGGTCGCGGCCAACGGTCACCCCACCAGTCGGGTGAGAGATGCTCGACGAATGGCGTCGTTGCCGCCACGACTTGGCAGCTATCGAGCACGGGACCAAGGTGCTTGTGGCCGGGGTGGTGACTCACCGCCAACGCCCAGCAACCGCGGCAGGCGTTACCTTCATGGGGCTCGAAGATGAGACGGCCTAATGAATGTCGTATTGTCGGTTGGGTGCTGGACCCGGTATCGCAAGACGGCCCGGCGCCGTTGCCTTGCTCATTCGGGGGCGCGCCGAACGACAAGGTGCCGTGGTCAACATCGTGGCAGAACGGCTTGAGGCGCTCCTGGTCGGCAGCTCCGCAATGAGTCGAGACTTCCGCTAGAGCCACCGCGCACCTGGGGTCCGACGCTTCCGTACTTTGTACCGGAGCGCGTTATCAGCCCACGGTCACGTCTGACCGGGTGAAGAGGGCATCGAGCGTTACCCCGATTGCGGCCAGAGTATCGATGCCGCCTTGCTCACGATCGATGACACACACGGCGTTTTCCACTACTGCCCCGAGCCCGCGGAGCTGGCCGACAGACTCGACAATCTGACCACCACTGGTCACCACGTCTTCGACGATCAGGAGCCGCCGCCCCTCTATCGATGGGCCTTCCGCCAGTTTGGCGGTTCCGTATGGCTTTGCTTGTTTGCGGACAAAAACTACTCCCAACCCCGTTTGGAGAGAAAGGGCGGTGGCCACGGGGACGCCTCCGAGTTCGAGGCCAGCGAGCAGGTCGGTATCTGTTGGCACCTTTGGAGCGAGTTGTGCGGCAACGGCCGCCAACACGTCCGGTAGCGCCTCGAACTGGTACTTATCGAAGTAGGTGTCGGTGGTGACACCAGCGCGCAAGACAAACGAGCCCTCAAGATAAGTGAGCGAAGCGATTCGTCGAGCGAGCGCAGCGGGATCCATGTGCGACGAGTCTGCCACGAGTGCTCAGGCCGCCGGTGACGCCATACTGAGCGTCGCCGTTCGACCTTCCGATTATCGTCAGCCTCATGATTACGCCGACGATGCGATCTTGATCGGTGTCGTCGTTCGAAGCATCCATAGGAGCGTGCGGAAGCGCGCGCTGGGGTCTGACCCCAAACGCGCTGTTTTGGCGGGCGGCCTTGAGTTGCTTCTGGCGGCGAGCCCGCTCACTCGGATCGAGTTCGATCTTGCGAAGCCGAATGTTGATCGGGTCACTTCGACGCATTCGTCATCGGCAATGAACTCGAGCGCTTCCTCAAGTGATTGCTCCTTCGGCGGAGTCAGCTTCACCGTTGCGTCAGACGCAGCAGCCCGGTGGTTGGTGAGCTGCTTCTCACGAGTGATGTTGATCTCCATGTCTTCGGAGCGGCTGTTTTCGCCGACGATCATGCCGTTGTAGACAATCGTCGTTGGCGCCACCAACAGGGTGCCGCGCTCCTGGATGCCCATCATGGCGTAGGCCGTCACGGGGCCCATGCGGTCGGCGATAAGCGAGCCGCGAACACGGGTACGGAGCTCGCCGAACCACGGCTCCATGTCTTCGAAGGTGGAGTTGAGCACGCCGGTGCCGCGGGTTTCGGTGAGGAACACGGTGCGGAACCCGATCAGGCCACGAGCGGGAACGAGATAGTCGAGACGAACCCAACCGGTGCCGTGGTTGATCATGTTTTCCATACGCCCTTTGCGGGCGGCGAGGAGCTGCGTCGTAGCGCCGAGATAGTCCTCAGGAATATCGATCGTTACCCGCTCGACCGGCTCGTGAACGACGCCGTCGATTTCTTTGGTCACGACCTGGGGCTTACCAACCGTGAGCTCGAAGCCTTCACGTCGCATCTGCTCGACCAGGATCGCGAGCTGGAGCTCACCGCGAGCTTGGACCTCCCACGCGTCGGGACGCTCGGTTGGCAAGACCCGCAGGCTCATGTTGCCCACGAGTTCGGTGTCGAGGCGACCCTTCACCATCCGAGCCGTGAGCTTGCTTCCGTCCTTGCCAGCGAGCGGCGAGGTGTTGATACCGATGGTCATCGACAGGGCCGGCTCATCGACGGCGATGACGGGCATTGGCCGTGGGTCAAGCGGATCGACGAGCGTCTCGCCAATCAGAATGTCGGGGATGCCAGCGATCGCGGCAAGGTCTCCTGGGCCGGCGGATTCGGCCGGCACCCGCACGAGGTGCTTGGTGAGATAGAGCTCGGTGAGCTTGACCCGCTCGATAGTGCCATCGACCCGGCTGAGCGCAACCTGCTGGCCTTTGACGAGCGTGCCGTTCATCACCCGGCAAAGGGCGAGGCGACCCACGTACTGGGAGGCATCGAGGTTGGTGACCCAGGCCTGGAGCGGGTGGCCCTCTTCGTAGGACGGCATGGGGATGTAGTCGAGGAGCAGCTTGAAGAGCGGCTCGAGGTTCTCGCCTTTGACGCCTTCTTCGAGGGACGCCCAGCCATCGCGGGCAGCGCAGTAGACGATCGGGAACTCGATTTGGTCATCGCGAGCGTCAATGTCGAGGAACAGTTCGTAGACCTCGTTGACGACCTCGGCGATGCGGGCGTCTGGCCGGTCGACCTTGTTGATGACGAGGATGACGGGGAGGTCGCGGGCGAGCGCCTTGCGGAGCACGAAGCGGGTCTGGGGGAGAGGTCCTTCGGCCGCGTCGACGAGAAGGACGACGCCGTCGACCATGGTGAGCGCTCGCTCGACTTCGCCCCCGAAGTCGGCGTGTCCAGGGGTGTCGACGACGTTGATCGTGACATCGTCCCAACGAACTGACGTGTTTTTCGCCAGAATCGTGATGCCCTTTTCTTTTTCGAGGTCGCCGGAGTCCATGACCCGCTCGGTGAGCTCCTCGTGAGCCTCAAAGGCGCCAGCCTGCTGGAGCATGGCGTCGACGAGCGTGGTCTTGCCGTGGTCGACGTGCGCGACGATGGCTACATTGCGAATATCGGCGCGAAACGCCATGGGAAACCTCAAACCTTGCGGGCTGCGGTGGCAGCATGAATATGTCCTCGAACAGAGGACCGGTCTAGGGTACTAGCAGGAATGCCCCGCCAGTGCGTTGTGACCCAGGTCTCTACGCCGTCCGCGGATCGGTCTCCCAGAGCCTGACCCAACCCGACTCGATTTCTAGCTCAGCGTCTTCGTAGCCGAGTTCACCGGGAAGTAGCACCTGATACTGCCCGTTGGGGTCGTTCACTCGCACTCGCTGATACGGCAAACGCTTCTTGGCAACCGCCATGACCTCAGCGACGTGCTGATATCGGCTCAGGCACGCGACCATCCGAACCGTCGGTGACATCATGGCAACTCGCCCGCCGCCCAGCGAGCAAGTGCGTCGGCCGGGCGACCCATTCCCATTCCACAATCTCTGAGTCGTCCTGGACGGGAACCTGTCCGGCCGGGGCCTGGGCCACAAAGAACCTTGCATCGAACCGTCGTGGTGGGCCCTCAGGCGTGACGAAGCGGGCGACTTCTTCGACTAGATGGGTGTCGAGGCGGAGCTTGTTGTTGACCATCAGCTCGATGAACTTGCTCTCGTCCTGACGAACCTCGTGGTCAAGCTGGTGGCCACGTCGGGGTCGACATCGCCTGCTGCGAGCAAGAGGCCAGCCTCTTCCAGCGTCTCGCGGCACGCGGCGATCCACCACGCGAGACCGCCACGTTCGACCTCGAGAATGGCCGAGGCCTCACGGTCGGTTAGGCCGTCGCAGATCAGGTCGAAATCACCGTGGTGGTCGTCCGGATCGACGCCCACCAGGGAAGACCCACATCGCGGAGGCGAACACCACCTTGGCTGTTCGCCGCAGCATGAGCACGTGTAGATCGGGGCGATCGTCGAGCAGCATGACCGTCGCCGCATGGCTGATGGGCACGGTCGACGGGTCATAGTCGTCAGAATACGGGCTGCTCATTTCCCGCACGGTAGTTCCGACGTGTCAGAATCACCGAATGCTCCCACTCGATGGAATCCGCATCGTCGAAGCGGCCCAGATGATCTCGGCTCCCTTCGCCACGTCAATTCTCAGCGACCAAGGAGCCGAGGTGATCAAGGTCGAAGCGGCGAACGGGGTCGGCGATCGCATGCGATTCCTCGGCGACCAGCGCGGCGGCATCGCATCGATCTTCCATGCCGCTAATCGGGGCAAGAAGTCGGTGGCGCTCAACACCAAGGAGCCAGCCGGCGTCGAGGCGCTCCTTCGACTCATCGACACCGCTGACGTGTTCGTGCAGAACTTCCGGCCCGGTGCGGTTGAACGTATGGGTATCGGCCCCGATGTTGCGCTGGCCGGAATCCGCGCCTTGTCTATGTCAGCGTTTCGGGGTTTGGGCCGACGGGTCCGTACGCCGACCAGATGGTCTACGACTTTGTCATTCAGGGCTACGTCGGCTTAACCGCCCGCGAGGGGATGGGCGACAAGCCTCGACTGACCAAGTCCTATGTGATCGACAAGGCGACTGCACTTACCGTCGCGCAAGCGATCTCAACTGCACTGTTTCATCGGGAGCGGACAGGTGAAGGCCAACATCTCCAAGTCGACATGCTCGGTGCAGGGCTCCAGTTCCATTGGCTCGATGGGATGAGCGATCACACGTTGTTGGGCGATGACTTCGAAGCCGTGCCTCACATGGGCGCCGCCTACGACGTGCGTCCAACAAAGGATGGCTACGTTACGCTCAACCTCGCTTCGAAGAGCACCTGGCCCCGACTTCTGAAGCTCTTTGATTCACCCACGATCTCCGACGACCCGCGCTTTATCGAGTACGAAGACCGCCAACGAAACGCTGAGGCGCTGATGGACGCGGTCGACGCAGTACTGGCCCAGTGGACGAGTGATGAGGTTGTGCAGCGGATGCGGGAAAACGACCTTCCTGGTGGCAAGTCGTTGGCGTTCGACGAGGTCCACCTCGACCCGCAGACGATCCACAATCGGGCGCTTGTCGAACACGACAACGGACCGATTGGCTGGATTCGTGAACCTCGCCCGGCTGCACGCTTTGGGGCGAAGGAAACGCCGGACCCCGGCCCGGCGCCGATCCTCGGCGCCGATACCAACGATGTCCTGCGATCATTGGGCTATACCGATGACGAACTAGAAGTGTTGGCGGCAACGGGTATCACCGAGGCGTCGTCATGATTGGAGCGATGTGATGACCAAGCCTCGTCTTGGCCTTGTTGCCACCTGGGAGTCGCTCGATCTTGATACCGACGGCGAGTTCCTAATCCCGGCGTGCGAAGATGCCGGCTTCGACGTTGAGGTACCGGTCTGGCGTGATGCCAATGTCGATTGGTCGAGTTTCGACCTCGTCGTGGTGCGGGCCACGTGGGACTATTTCAGCGCGCCCGAAGAATTCCTCGACTGGATTCATCGCGTCGACGCAGTGACGACGCTGCACAACTCGGCTGAAGTGATGGCGTGGAATATCGACAAGCGGTATCTCGACGAACTCGCGGAAGCCGGATTCCCTGTGGTCGAGACGTCATTTGTTGCCGACGCTGATGCCGTGTGGTCGGCAGACCTTGGCCGCACCGTCGTCAAGCCGACAATCTCCGCCGGATCAAACGACACCACCGTGTATGACTCGGGGGATGATCCCGCGGTGGCAGCGCACGTCAAGCGACTCGTAGCGGATGGTCGCGTGGCGATGGTGCAGCCCTACATCGAGGAAATCGACACGCTCGGTGAGCGAGGACTGGTCTTCTACCGGGGACTTCTCGACCACACGTTTCGCAAGGAGCCGATGTTGGTGGGCGACCGCGAGAAAACCGCATTGTTCCTCCGCGAGGAGATTTCGGCGGCCACGCCAACCAGCGAAGAAGTCAGTCTTGGCCTGTCGATCATGGACTGGCTGACCAATCGATTCGGCGGGATCTTGTACAGCCGAGTCGACCTAGTCGAGCAGGATGGGTCGCCCGTCGTGATGGAGGTCGAGCTCATCGAGCCCGGCTTCTTCCTCAATGTCGACCCGCCGTCGGCGCATCGCTTTGCCGCAGTACTAGCCAAGCTGGTGGGACAGTAGCGGGCTAGGGCTCGCTCGACTCGACCTGCATCAGCAGCGTGGCGGTATCAAATGACATGGCGGCGACGTTGTCCCACGCATCATGCCCATGGGCTCCCTGCGCAATTCCGGAGGGAGTTGGTAGGGCGTAGATCCGAAACTGGAGGTCGCGGAGCCCGTTTGCCAAGCTGTTCGAGGCACGGATTGCCGTAGCCGAGCTGGGCGTAGTCGTTGAGGGTTTCGGCGGCGCCGGCGGGGAGTTGGCCGCCGGGTAGCTCCCCAAGAGCCGGGTCGATGCCGACCATGAGCCAGATGAGGGTTGGGTTCTCCGGATCGGTTTGGTCGGAAAGGGCAATCGCAATTTCGGCCGCTTCGCCAGGTACGTCCGTCCAGCTGAGGGTGGGGAACGTATTGCTGCCTGCGCACAGAGCGTCGATTGGGGCCATCGCGCCTGGCTCGAAATCGGGGCTCGATAGGGTCATGCCGCTGGGTGATATGTCTTGGGCGGGTGCCGACGTCGGTGGTGCTGGCCGGGTGGTTGTTGTCTGCCAGCCTTGTGGTTGGGCGAGGTCACGGCCGTCGCTCGAACATCCAGTGGCTAGGAGGAATGCGAGAAGGACTGGGACTGCACTTCGGATCGACAGGGGCACGCACCAGCCGAGGTTACCACTGCCGCTCGCCGATCTCGGCCGCGGGTTCGAAGCGACGATGCTTCGTTGTCACGCTCGGTACGCTGCGGGAATCTGCTGGCGCCATCGGGGAGGTAAGACATCGTGATTCGTCGTCGAGTCCTTCGCCGCCCGCTGCCGCTCGAAGTCTGCCTCGGCTGCCCTGGCGGCCACTTGGCGGATTGCTCGGCCCGGCCAAAGCTGGCGCGGCCAGAGCCTCGCCGCACTTGCGTTCTCCGGATCGACCAGCCTCATTACCGGACTGACCATGGCGTCGATCACGGGGTCATTCGAGCGGTTCCCCGGACCTGCTGTTCATTCCGGCTGCCGTCGGGCTCCGGGGCAACGTGTTCGGGCCGCTCGGTGGACGACTCTCCACCGCGCTGAGAACGGGAACGTTCTCGTGGACCTGGCGACGTGATTCCGTGCTGGGTCAGAACCTCATTGCTTCGTTGACGGCGTCCTTCGTCGCTGGGTTGGGCCTTGCGTTGGTGGCGTCCGTCGTCGCCCTGTCCGTCAGCTCAGGCGGTGTCGCCCCTATCGGTGTCGCTGACTACATCGTCGTCTCAATGCTCGGCGGCATTCTGGCGTCGGCCTGGTTCTTGGTATCACGCTCGGACTGACCGTTGCGTCGGCCCGATTTGGCTGGGACCTCGACAACGTGACTGCGCCGATGGTGTCATCGGCTGGTGATTTTGTCACCCTCCCGGCGCTTGTCTTGTGCACGTTACTCATTGGTCGGGGCCGGCTCACGTTGACGATCGCCATTGTTTTAGCGCTCCTGGGATTGGTCAACCTCGGCCTGGTGTATCGATCGTCCTTGATGAACTGCAAACGTATTTTGTCTGAGTCATTGCCAATTCTTGTTCTGGCTGGCCTCATTAGTTTGCTTGCTGGCGTTGCGCCTCGAAGGCTCGGTCGAACACCTGCTTCGCTACAACGTCCTCCTCATTCTGGTTCCCGGTTTCCTGAGCACGGGTGGCGCGCTCGGTGGCGTTCTGTCCAGCCGTCTCGCGACGAAGTTCCACCTTGGCATGATCGACCGGTCATGGATCCCAGACGGGGAAGCCCGATCCGATATCAGCCTTACCTTCGCCCTAGCGATTCCCATCTTCACCTTCATCGCATTGGTCACCGCCTTCGTTGGCGGTCTGACGGGTCACGCGTCGCCAGGGTTTGGGCTGCTTGTCCTCGTCGCCGTAACCGGTGGACTCGTCTCAACGCTCGTCGTCGTTGTGGTCTCGTACTACGCGACGTTGGGGGTTGTCCGGTTTGGGCTTGACCCGGACAATCTTGGTATCCCGCTCGCCAGCGCAACACTCGATGTCGTTGGCGCACTCGCTCTCATTGGCGCAGCGATGGCCTGGGGCGTGGCATGATCGTGGCCACGCAATCTCGCTGTCAGCCGTCACGCCGCACACTAACCAGCAAGGAAATCTGATGGAATCCCGCAATCTTCGGGAAATGTTGGCCGAAGCCAAGGACACGAGCGAGTTGATGGTCGATCTCGCCTACGCCGCCTTGTACTTTGATGACCCTGATATGGCGGACGAGGTCGAACGTCTCGAAGACACGATTAGCGATCTCGTCCATCGGATGCGTGCGGTCTGCATCATCGCAGTGCGCAACCCGCGTGAGGCGGAGGCCATGTCGGCTGTTCTCCAGGTCATCTCGGCGGTCGAGCGCATCGGCAACGACGCCGTCGACATCGCTCGAATCGTGACTCGTCGCCTCGGCATCCCGATCGAACTCGGTATCGACCTCAGCATGGCCGAGGAGATTTCTCACCGGGTCGAAGTTGCCGCCGGCTCTCACTTTGCGAACCGCCCGCTTTCCTCGTTCGAACTTCCTGTTGTAACCGGTATGCGGGTGATGGCCGTCCGTCGCGAACGAACCTGGATTGTCGACCCCGGTGGTGATTTCATCATTAGTCCCGGCGATGTCATGTTTTTGCGGGGCTCGCCCGACGGCATTGCCCGACTTCGAGAGCTTGCCGGTGCGCCAACGTGGCAGGTGGTGCCAACCGCAACGCCGGGCAACTTGGTGTTGTCTGACCTCGACCGGGCCGTTGACACCCTCGTTGAGATGAAGAATCTCTCGGAGGTTGCGGTTGGGCTGGCCTACTCGGCCTTGGTGTTCCGCGACCGATCGCTCGCCGCTGAGGTCCGCCACCTGGAGGATCGCCTTGATGAGATGAATCACCGACTTGAGCTATGGGTGCTGCGGGCCGCGAAAGACGGCATCGATCCCTCGCCGCTTCGTGGTTTGCTCCACCTCGGTGCCGCGGCCGAAGACATCGGCGACCAGGCGCAGGCGATGGTTTGGCTGATCGAGGTCTCTAGTGAGCTCCACCCCGTGCTCGGTATTGCACTCGGCGACACCGACGAAATCGTGGTGCGTTACCCGGTCGGCGAGATGTCGTCAGTCAACGGTAAGACGCTCGGCGAGCTGGAACTACCAATTGAACCCGGCTTTAGCGTGCTCGCCATCGAGCGCGATGGCCGCTACTGGTATCGACCACGCAAACACGTCGAACTTCGTGTCGGTGACACGGTCGTCGCTGGTGGGCCCGAAGAGGGACGCGCTGCGTTGGCCGAACTCTTGGGTTGGCAGCTCGTCGACCAAGACGACGACGAGTTCTCGCTCGAGCCGCTTGAGCCCGAGGAGAACTAGTCGTTTATCGCCGAGGGTGGTCGGTTAGCCTCGAGGCTGTGGCGGCTGGCCGGGGTAGGGCTGTTGTCCTGGCATCGGCGGCCGCATGCTCTGCGGGGCTGGTGCGGGTGCTGGTTCCCCGCCAGAGGCGGCGCGTGAGACGGGCCGTGGTGGGGCTGCCTCATCGTCGGGGCGGTCCATCTCGTGCGGATCGGGAGCCTTGGCCGACCGAGCGATCCGATCGGCGGTTCGGTTCGCGGCGCTGCTCTTTTTGGCTGCCGGTCGACGGGGAGCGCCGCCTTCAGGAGCACCGCCAAGTGGCCCATCGCCCTTGAACAGCTCGGCAATGCCACCGATGCTGCCGAGGGCAGCGCCCATGTCGGCGGGCACGAATATCTTGGTCGCCGTGCCATTGGCGATGCCTTGGAGTGCCTCAAGGTACTTGATCGCGATAACCCGGTCGTCAGCGCCGGAGTCAAGAATGGCGTTGTAGACACTCTCAATGGCGTGGGCTTCACCCTCGGCGACCACTTCCTGCATGTACTTGTCGGCATCGGCCCGAAGCACCGTTGCCTGTGCCTCGCCTTCGGCGCGGAGCACGTCGCGCTGGCGTTGACCTTCGGCCGTCAGAATGGCCGACTCTTTCTCGCCCTGGGCCCGGGTGATGGATGCCTCGCGCACACCCTCGGCCTCGGTGACGACAGCACGGCGGGTCCGCTCGGCCTTCATCTGCTCGTGCATGGCGTGCATGACGTCGGCCGGCGGGTCGATGCGCTGAATCTCGACCCGAACAACTCGAACACCCCACTTGTCGGTGGCCTCGTCGAGAATCTGACGAAGCGCGCCGTTGACCCGTTCACGAGAGGTGAACGCCTGGTCGAGGGTCATCTCGCCGATCACGTTACGGAGGTTGGTCTGCGCCAGCTTGGTCACGGCGAGCACAAAGTTGGAGATGTTGTAGAGGAGGCGTTGTGGATCGGTTGCCTCGAAGTAGATAACTGCGTCAACCGATACCGCGACGTTGTCTTGGGTGATGACCTCCTGGGGCGGCACGTCGATGACTTGCTCACGCATGTCGACGGGACGGAGTCGCTCGAAGAAGGGAAGGATGATCCGTAGACCTGGGTCGGTCGTTTCCTTGTAGCGACCGAGTCGCTCGACCACGCCTCGTTGGTAGGGGCGAACGATCTTCACGCCCATTGCCACGTAGGCGACGACCACGATAATCATGACGACTAGTAAGCCGCCGAGTGCCTCGAACATCTTTATGGTTCCCTTCTTCTGGCCACTGCCAGCTTGTTACTAACCACCAACCAACGGGCAGGTGGAGATTGCGCTCTAGCGAATTGGCTCGACGATGAGTGACGTGCCGCGGACTTCGACAATGCGGACCTGTTCGCCGGGGCCGAATGCGAAGTTGTGAGCGGCGTCGGCTCGCCACTGTTCGCCACCCGTGCGGACGAGGCCGGTGGCCCCGGCTTCTGCGGGAATGGCCTCAAGGACCGTGGCTACGGCGCCAATGAGTCGGTGGGCGCCGATCCCCGCTTGCAGGGGAACATCGGCTTCGAGACGTTTGGCCAGGGGTCGGAGGGCAAGGAACGACAGTATTGAGACGATAAGAAAGATGAACCACGTGAAGAGAATTGGAGCGCCAAGGAAGCCCGCTAAGGATGCGGCGAGAGCGCCGAGAGCGAATGGGGCGAGGAAGAAGCTTCCGGGTGATGCCATCTCGCCAATGCCAAAGACGGCGCCTGCGACGATCCAGATAATCGCCCAAGTCAGTGGTTCGTCCATTGCTGCTCCCTCGTTGGTCTGCGCCTAAGTGTTGCAGGTCTAACGTCATAGGTGGTTCATTCCGTTCCGCCCGGCGTGCGAAATCTGGCCAAAGCCCGGTAAGTTCCCCCGATGGCAAGACTGCTCACCGTGCACGCCCACCCCGATGACGAGGCGTCGAAAGGCGCCCCGACGATGGCCAAACTCGTTGCCGAAGGGCACGAGACCTTCTTGGTCTGCGCCACGGGTGGCGAGGAGGGCGACATCTTGAACAAGGACCTCGACCGGCCCGAGATTCGCGAGAACCTGACGGCCGTGCGAGCGGCTGAGCTTGAGGCATCGGTTGCCGCCATTGGGTTCAGCGAACTTGTTTGGTTGGGCTATCGCGATTCTGGGATGGCCGACACCGAGCCAAACAAGCATCCTGAGGCGTTTGCCAACGCCGACATCGACGAAGCCACCGGGCGTCTGGTTGCGATTATTCGTCGCCTCCGTCCCCACGTGTTGATGACCTATTCCGACGATCAACAGGGCTACCTCCATCCCGACCATCTTCGGGTCTACGACATCAGCGCGCTGGCCTATGACCGAGCCGGTGACGCCGGTTGGTACCCCGAACTCGGCGAGCCGTGGCAGCCGTCAAAGCTCTACTATTCCATGTGGAGTCGGGCTCGAATGCTGGCCTACCACGACAAATTCGCCGAGCTTGGGCTCGAGTCGCCGTACGACAAC
The DNA here is from genome assembly GCA_041394345.1 of Acidimicrobiales bacterium. Taxonomy (GTDB): domain Bacteria; phylum Actinomycetota; class Acidimicrobiia; order Acidimicrobiales; family SZUA-35; genus JBBKWJ01. Next base: position 231,074 of record JAWKIN010000001.1, read on the forward strand.
CGTTGGTTCGACCGCCCATCACTCGACCACCGAATCACCACCAAGATCGATATCACGGGCTACCAACACGTTCGGACGGCGGCGCTACTCGCTCACGCGACGCAGGTTGATCCGAAAGAAAAGTTTTGGTTCGGTCTTCCTGAGGACGCCTCCGTTGCCGCGTACCCCTACGAAGACTTCATCCTTGCGCATTCCCATGTCGACACCGATCTGCCCGAGTCCGACCTCTTCGCCGGGCTCAGCGTCGAGGTGGATCAGTGAGTGAGATCAAGCCCCTGAGCCCTGCGTGGTTGGACGCGATTGTTGCCGCCAGTGCCGACCGGCCATCGGCGGGCGGGCTGCACGGTGTGGTGACGCTCACCGTGCCGCGCCAGAAACTCACGATCGAGATTGCGGATGGGAAGGTCCTCGGCGCTCGAGACGATGAGGTAGACACGGTGTTGCCGTTCACGGGCCAGCAGTATCACGACTGGCTCGCTGGTTCGCTCAACCTGAGCGCGGCCTACACGACTGGCGACCTCCGAGCTACGGGGCCAACGGGACCGCTCCTGGCGGCCTTGGAGTTATTGGATGACCCCCTCGTACGAGCTGCCGTCGGCTAGCTTCTGCTAACTTCTGCCGATGGCTCTTCCGGGTGTGTTCATCGTCGTTGTCTTACTCTTCATGATCGTGCCGTTGGCGCTGATTATTGTGGCTCTGGTCGACCTGGCCAACCGTGACACAGCGGACTGGGAGATGGCGGGACAAAACCAGATCGTCTGGGTCTTGATCATCCTGCTCGTTGGCATCATCGGCCCCATTTGTACTGGCGATTGCCAAGCCAAAGCTCGATGCCATTCGCCCCGTAAGGTAGCGACGCTCGCCGGAAGCTAGGTCTGCTGGGCGCTAGGTCCGCTGGGCTAGCTGCAGTTCGCGGAAGCCAATGAGTTCGGCTCCGCTCTTCGTCAGGGCGTCGTTGAACGCCTGATCGTGCGTGATGAGGTGGGCATCGCCGACACGAGCGGCCCAGTTGGGGGTGAGGGCCCGAAGTTCGGGCGTATCGACGGCGGGCGAGAGTCGCAGTTCACTGACCCCCGGTTGCAAGTCGGTGAGAACGGCCTGGAGCGCCGACCGGGCCTCTCGCTCACCGCGGGCGCCGATGACTCGATCGGGAACCAGAATGCCTTCCTCGGCGGCGAGCTCACGCGCCGGAAAGCCAAGGTCGAGGCTTGGGTCGGGCAGGCTTATCGGCAGGTTGAATTCGACGGCGAGGTCGAGGTAGACGTCGAAAAACTCTGGACGTGAGCACAACGCGTCGAGGTGGGCGCTGAGGTGCGTGATTGGGAACCCCCAGACGATCGCTCGCTCGATCTGGGCTCGGCATTCACGGCGGGTTTCTTCGAGGTCGGCGTGGTCCCAGAGGTCGGCTGCTGTTCGGGGAAAGCCACCGTCACCATCGAGTAGCGAGGGGGCGTGGGTGATTGGACCCCAGCGATAGAACTCGTGCTGCGAGTTGAGCGTGAGCGAGACGCCGACATCTTCGCCGGCATAGACGGCGGCCGCCCCGCGGGCCCATGGGCAGGGAACCTGTATCGACGCGGTCGTGGCGACACCCTCGCGCAATGCGGCGTAGACGCCCATAGTGGCGGCGTTGGAACAACCGAGGCCTTCTGCCGCGATGATTACCAGCTTGGCCGAGGAGGGTCGGCCCAAACGCTCAAGGGTAGCCGTCATTCCCCTGACGCTAGCGGCTGGTCTGGTCCTTCGCAGCTTCCCCACAGACCGATGTGGTTGGCCTTGGCTGTTTCGACGAGCGCAGTGAAGTCGGCAACCATCGTGGTGTTGGGTTCGAAGAACAAGATGTCGGCAAAACCGTTTTCGATCAGCCAGCGATTGACGAACAGATCATCGTCAGCCCGATAGAGGTAGACGAGGAGACGGCCATAGCGGTCTCGGGCTCGGAGTCACGGGCCACCCTCACCTCGGTGCCAGGAGGCAGCAGACCCTTCGTTGCCTCGGATGCTTGTGACCAAAGCACCGATCGGGGACAGTCCGGCGATACCGATTCCGGGGTATCGATGCCGATCAGGCGGGCCCGTTCTTCGCCTGCGCCAAAATCGAGGGCGACGGTATCGCCATCGATCACCGCCACCACGGTGGCCCGATCACCGATGGCCTCTGCGGGTTCTGGCGTGCACGCAGACACCAGCGCCAGGCTGAGAAGCCAGGTGACAAGGCACCGGGCGCTCACCTGGCCTGGGCGATGGCTAGATGCGTTCGATGATCGTGCCGGTGCCAAGACCGCCACCACAACACATGGTGATGAGGGCGGTGGACTTGTCGGCTCGTTCGAGCTCGTGCACTGCCTTGGTCAAGAGGAAGGCACCGGTGCCTCCGAGTGGATGGCCAAGCGCAATGGCGCCGCCATTGGGGTTGACGGTGGCCATGTCGGCGTTGAGCTCTACGGGCCCAGGCGAGCGCCACGCTGGCGAAGGCTTCATTGATCTCGACGAGGTCGATGTCGGCCATGCTCATGCCCGTTCGGGCCAGGAGGTGCTTGGTGGCGTCGATAGGCCCGGTCAGCATGAGCACTGGGTCGACACCGACATTGCAGGTATCGACGATGCGGGCTTTCGGGGTAAGCCCTAGCGCCTTGGCCTTGGCGGCCGTCATGATGAGCAAGGCGGCAGCGCCATCGGAGATTTGGGAGGCGGAACCGGCGGTATGGACGCCGTTTTCGCGGCCGACGGGTTTGAGCTTGGCCAGCGCTTCGAGTGTTGTGTCGCGGAGACCTTCATCACGCTCGACACGATGCGTGGTGCCCGTTGGGGCACCGGTGTCGTCGAGGTCGGGTGCGTCGATGGCGTGGATTTGGGTGGCGAAACGGTCTTCGGCCCAGGCGGCAGCAGCCAGCGTCTGTGACCGGAGGCCGAACTCGTCGCAATCTTGGCGGGTGATACCCCACCGGTCGGCAATACGCGTTCGGCCCCTCGAACTGGCTGGTGATCTCGTAGTGGTCGGCGTACGCGGCGGTGTAGGGGCTTCCGAGGCCGAACGACTTGGAGGCAGCGCTGCTGATGGGAACCCGACTCATCGTTTCGACACCGCAGGCGACAGCAACGTCGACGACACCGGCACCAACCATGGCGGTGGCGATGTTGGTTGCTTGCTGGGACGAGCCGCACTGGGTATCGAGCGTCGTCGCAGCAACCTCTGGGGGAGGCCGGCGGCGAGCCACAGCGTTCCGTCCGATATTGAACGTCTGCTCTCCGACCTGGCTCACGCAGCCAGCAAAGACCTGTCCGACCTCGAGCGGGTCGATTCCGGAGCGGGCGATGAGCGCTCCCTGGACCTGGCCAAGGATGTCGGCGGGGTGCATGGTGGACAAGCCACCATTGCGGCAGGCCAATGGCCGAACGGACGGCTTCTACGATGACAATGTCAGACATCATGGGGACGATAGGGGACAAGGCGTGGTCAGCGTCAAGCTGCCACCGTGTTTTCGTCGGATTGGCGGTGTTCTTGGAGGGCCTGTCGGGCCATGGCGAGGCCGCGACGACCGATTTCGCGGGTTTCTTGGTCGAGCTTCCACTGCGGCTCGGATGACCGTGTCTGGTAGGACCGCCGTTGGGGGCCGCGTGACTGGGGGAGATGATGCGGAGCGTTGCCTTCTTCATAGAGCTCAGTATGACGAGGGGTATGACAGTGTTTTGGTGCGCGAGCGATGGGCCGTCGGAGAACGAAACTCCTTCCGGTATGTCGATGACCGTCTCGAGTTCACGGTAGGTTGCTCGTATGCTTGTCGAAGGACTCGAGGGGCCTCTCGCCATTGCTGCCATTTCCATAGGCTTTTGCGCTCATCACGGCGCTCGTCGGCCTGTGGCAGTGGTACGCGACCGGACGCGATGTGCGCGCACTCTCTGCCGTTACTGCCGTTCACCCAAACGATCGCCTTTTTACCGCCGTCCTCACGGCTCGATCCCGCTTTACCGAGGCGGTTCGATCCTACGAGCGTGCGTTGGCCGAGCCCGCGACCCTGCCGGTTCGCGAGCACGCGGGCGGTATCTTCGATCAACCGGCCTCGCCCGAGCTGTCGACCAACTCGCTCGATGTCCTCAGCCAGCAAAAGGACGAGGCGCGTGACCGGCTGATCGCGGCCCAACGGCAATGGGGAGGACGCGTAGCCGCCACTCGCTCCCAACTCACCGCTGGCGCTGTGGTCGGGGGCAGGCCTACTCCGAGGCTGGAACATCGGGCCGATCGGATTCGAACAGATCGTCGTCCGAATCGATCACGCGGTTGACCACTCGTGCTGGTCGGCCTGGCGCCTCGCTCGTTTCCGCTTTGGCTTGGCGCTCGGCGCGGAACGTCAGCAGTTGGCCATGTTTATCTTTGGTGCGGAGTGCGGCTCGATGGGCGAGCTCCTCAGCCGAGGTTTCGGCGGTGGCGAGGCCGCAATCCGTCCTGGCTTTGTGCCAACCCGCACCTGGCGTCGAAGTCGACGAGACGACATTTCCCGTCGGTCAATTGACGCGGTGCTCAGCGGCGCTCGTTCTGGCGAGCTCGTTCGGCTTCCCGCTGCGGCCACCCGTGAGGCCGTCGCCGCTGGTTACAGCTACGAACTTGGCCTTCCCCTGGCCGAGGTCGACCGGCTACCGACCGACGACTCGATGCTCGCCATTCACACGAAGGGTCCATCGGTTCTCTTTGGAGTTTGGGGTGGGCGAGACCCACAGGCCAAACTAGTGGCGTCATCAACTCACCAGGCCTGGCAGATCCACTACTAGGTCGCAAACGAACTGAGCGCAACCGTGGCCAACTACGGCATCACCATCCCCTTTAGCAGCGAGCCGCTCAGCGAGCAGAGGGACCGGTACCGCGAAATCGTCGATCTTGGCTATACCGACGTGTGGACGGCCGAGGTCGATGGTTTTGACGGTTTCACGCCGCTGGTTCTGGCTGCGGCGTGGGCGCCCGAGCTCCGCGTCGGTGTGGCGATCATTCCCGCCTACACCCGGGGACCAGCCACCCTTGCCGGCAGCATTGCCGCTCTGGCCGACGCCGCGCCGGGTCGAGTCGTGATGGGCATTGGGTCGTCGTCGAACGTCATCGTTGAGCGCTGGAATGGCATTCCGTTCGACGAGCCGTACAAGAAGACCCGCGACATGGTCCGATTCCTCCGCTCGGCGCTGGCGGGTGAGAAGATCACTCACGACTATGAGACGTTCAGCGTCTCCGGCTACCGGCTCGCCAACGTACCGGCCCAGCAACCCAAGCTGCTCGTCGCCGGGCTGCGGGACGGCATGCTTCGAATGGCGGGGCGCGAGAGTGACGGCGCCATCATCAACTGGCTGTCGGCTGAAGACGTTCTCAAGGTCCGACCCGTGGTCGAGGCGGCCAGCGGCGAGCGGACCCCCGAAATCGTGGCCCGCTTGTTCGTCTGCCCCAACCCCGACGCCGAGACCGTGCGAGCGCAAGCGAAGCGAGCCATTGCCGCCTACCTCAACGTGCCGGTCTACGCCGATTTCCACCGCTCGCTTGGACGGGGCGAGCAGCTCCAGGGGATGTGGGACAACTGGCAGGCGGGCGATCGGAAGGCCGCCCTCGATGCGATTCCTGACTCGGTTGTCGACGAGCTCATCATTCACGGCAGCCCAGAGGCGTGTCGCGAGCACATCGGCCGATTTGTCGCAAACGGCGTCGACACGCCCGCACTCGCAATCATGCCGTTCGCGGTATCGACCCCGTACAAGCGGTCCGAGATCTCCGCCACGCTAGCTCGAGTGCGCTTAGCCCTGGACGGGCACCCACACGAGGATGAGGTCGTCGACGGTGATGTCGGTTTGTTCGAGCGGGATCTGGACCGGCTCGATCGCTGCCGCTTTCTGATTCCACTCGTCATCGATCTCGATGACGGCCTCTTGTAGTTCGTACTCGAGCTCGTCAAGCGCGTCGATCTTCTCGGCCGCCCGGTTTCGTGCCGTTTCGAGCCGGGCCTGAGTCGACTTCGACTGTCGGCTTCCCGACATGGCCCGGCGGGCGGCCGACGCCATACCCTTCGTCCGGCTGCGGCCGCCGAGGAGTCCGCCGAGAATGCTCGAGCCGATGTCGACAATGTTTTGGTTTCGACGGCCCTCCGATTGGCCTTCGAGCTCGGCCACCCGGTCCTCGGCCTTCGCTAGCGCCGCTTTGACTTGTTCTTCCTTTTTGGCGAGCTTGTCGCGCAAGGCCGTGGTTTCCTTGTCGGCTGCATCGTCGGCGGCGGCAGCGCATCGGCGCTGGAACTGATCAGGCTCTTCACCGGGGCGGGACCAGAGTTTCAGGTCGGCGTTGTACTGGAGGGTAAGCGTCTCGGTAGCCCGGAGTGTCTGTTTGATGTCCGTGCTGAGTCCCGAGATAGCTGTCTTCGTCAGGTTGGCGATGGGCAGGACGTACGCTGCGCCGACTGGCGCCTCGGCAACAAAGTCGCGGTCATCGAAGTCGACCGTGATCGCCCGTTCGGCATCGAGTGAGTCGGCGTCGAGGGGAATGAGCGCCTCCCACTCCTGCTGATGTCGTAGATCGGCTTTGGTCTCGTCGAAGAGAAGATCGACTCGGGTCGCCAGATAGGGAACGAGTCGAGTGCCGGTGGCTGAGCCGCCAACATCGGCGAGCCAGGGTGCGCTGGGGTGCACGTATCGCATCGTCAGCCCGTCGGGGAGGGACGGTGGGACCGAGGATTCATCGGCGGCCAGGGCGGGACCCGCTGGCGCAGGAGTGGACTCGACTGGCGATACGCCCCCAGGCGCGGCCACTGGTACGAAGGCGTGATCGCGTTTCGAATCCATCAGACGGCCGATTTGTTCTCGCGTGAGCGGCCCGGCCAGGTAACTGAGCGCCCATCGGGTGGTCAGAAGTTCGAGATTGGACGACTTGGTGGTGCGGAGCATGAACTGACGCTTGCCGAGGCCACTGATCGTACGCTCGACCTCGCCAATGTCGATGGAGCCGTCGGCCGAGCGAAGCCCGTCGACGAGACGGTTCTTGTCTTGCTCGGTTTGCAGCCGACCGATCAGCCAGGTGCCAGCGTTGCTGATGGCCTTGTAGTCGAGATCGACCGGGTTCTGGGTTGAGAGCACGAGGCCAACCCTGAACGCTCGCTTGCTTGAGCAGCGTCAGGATCGGCTTCTTGGGCGACGGGTTGGCCGTTGGTGGGGCCAGCCCCATCACCTCGTCGATGTAGACGAGCACCCGGAGTTCTCCGGTGCCGGCTTGGCTTCGCATCCAGCTGATGAGCTTGGACAGCACCAGGGTGATGGCGAAGTGACGTTCGGACTCCTCGAGATGGCCCAACGACACGATCGCAGCCCGCGGGTCGCCGTTTGGCTTCCAGAGCATGGTCGAGATGTCGAGCGGGGCCCCTTCGGCCCACGCGGCGAAACTGGGCGAGGCCAGGAGGCCGTTGAGCTTGGAGGACGAGGTCTTGACGATCCTTTGCGGGGTAGAACGTCTCAAGGTCGAGGACACCGAGCTTGCGGATTGGGGGTCCATGAGCTGTCCGAGCAAGGTCGGCAGATCGAGCGCAATCCCTTCGTCCCACGCTCGAGTGATCAGGTTTGCCAGGAGGATGTGTTCGCGGCCAGACAAGGGATCGCTGTCGACGCCGACGAGTCCGAGGAGACCGGTGATCGTACTATCGGCCTCGTCCTGGCGGACTGCCGGGTCGTCACTGGCCGGAGGCGTGAGGTTGCCCATGGCGTTGAGCGGCACGCCTGCTGTTGAGCCAGGGGTGTACACAATCGGGTCGGCGGATTTAGCGAGCGCAGCAACGTCGTCTGGGCCGAGGCCCCATGAGTCAAGCCCGGTCCGCCACATCTCGGCTGTTTTTGTGGCAAGTTCGCTGACACTAGTGCCTTCGACACGGGCCACGCCCTCGTCCATCCACGGTTCGAACTCGGGGCCCGAGAGGCCAGGGAACGTCAAACAAAGGTTGGACAGGTCGCCCTTGGGGTCGATGGCCAGTACGGGAATCCCCGATTGGAGGGCCTCTTCCAACAGGACGACGCCCAACCCGGTCTTGCCGGAACCGGTCATGCCGACGATGACACCGTGTGTTGTGAAGTCGGCGCTGTTGAGTAGCACCGCCTCGCCGCTGCGATCACCACTTTCGGGCTCGATCGCTTCACCGATAAAAAGTTTGCCTGCCTGTCGCTCCATCCCGTCAGGCTAGCCCGCTCGGCTGGGCCGATGGATACTGGTTCCGATATGCCGGGTCGAGCCGTTCGGGGGCCGACATGGATCTCCGTCCGGCCGCACGCAATCGAGTGTCTTTCGCGGCACACTAGAGGCTGTTGTCAAACCAGGAGCACAAAAATGGGAATCTTCGATAAGGCTAAAGACGCCCTTAGCGGTGTCGCAGGCAAGGCCAGTGGTGCCGCTTCAGAAGCGCTCGACAAGGCTGGCGACGTTCGCGAGGCCGTTGGCGGCGTCGTGGAAGGCGCAATCGACAAGGCGGCAGACGCTGCCGACTCGGTAACGAAGGGCAAGTTCCACGACCAGATCGAAAAGGTCAAAGACGTCGCCGACAAGATCGACGGTCAGGCCGATAGCGCAGCTGAAGGCGCCGTCGATGCGGTGAGCGATGCTGTCGAAGACGCAACGGACGCCGTCAAGGACGCAACTGAAGGCTGATCAGCACGCACTAGTGCTATAACGCAGTCACACTGGTCGCCACATTGTGGCGGCCAGTGTCGCGTCACGGTTCGGGTGGTGCTAGCCAGACTGGTCCGAGGTCGTGGCGAATGCCGCGAGAAGGGCAAGGTCATCGCCGCTCGGCGGAGGCCCGAGCGTGCTGCGGAAGTCGAGCTCGGGAAACTGCCACGCCGCGAACGACTCAGCAAAGTCGCCAGCGCCAGTTTCGAAGTCGGCGGCTCCCGATGCCGCCACCACGGCGCGGTCGGTGCCGATCTCTGCAGGAGCCACTGCGAACGCTCGCCGGGGGTGTTGAGCGAGGACATCGACCGCATGGCCAAGTTCGTGAGCGAGTACCGGGCCAGTCGCTCGGCCGTGGAACTCGGCCGAACAAAGACCTCGATCCGGTGTTCGTGGCTCCACGTGAAGCCCGCCACAGAGCCATCGCCGGGGACGAACTCGACGTGCCAGCCCGGCAGCGCGGTCTGCCAATCGAAACTGATAAGCGCTAGCGCGTCGGTAGCGAGGTCTTCGATCTCGGCTGACTCGAAGGAAACGGGTGAGTCGTCGACCGACCTCAACGCGAGGGGGGCCAGGTTCGGCGCAATGGCCGATTCAGACTCGGCCGGAACGAGCGCATGGGCGCCCAGGGCCAAACCTAAGACGGCAAGACACGACACTGCAATTGTTCGAGCTCGCGTCATTCCGGCTGGCCACCTTTCGGCAGTAGTTTCGACCGGTTTGGGAGTGGGCTTGAGTGTGACCTTAGGGGCCCGCGAGGGCGGCCTCAAAGTGGGCGGTCAGCGAGCCGAGTGACTCGTGAGCGTTGAGTCCGCTGGTGTTCGGCATCAGGTAGACCGGGGTGCCGCCGACCGCATCGGGCTGCCAACCTGGTCGTGCCTGGCGGTTGGTGGCAATGCGCCAGCCGGTGAGGCCAACAACGATCAGCGCGTTTGGCTTGGCCCAGCTGAGAAGCCGTTCAAGGCGACTGAATCCGGCCTGAAACTCTGCGTTGCTCAGCTCGCTGGCCCGAGAGGTGGTTCGTTTTGCCAGATCGGTAAAGCCCACTCTGTCGCTCATGAGCGCGTCTTCTGGCTTGAACTCGGCACTCACGAGGCCAGCTGCGACTGCGGCGGGCCAGAAGCGGTTGCCCTTGTGCCCGAACGCAATCCCGGTCTCGGCCGATGCCGGACTGGGGTTGAGACCGCACACCAGCGCCTTGAGCCCAGGAGCAACGAGGTCGGCCAGGGTTAGTTCGCGAACAAAATCGGGGCTTGTCTCGCGGAATCCTGCGCCCTCGGTGAAGGTCGAGAGCGGCAGGGGGAGTTGTCCGTCGACGGAGATTCGGACGCTTGTGCCCGCAGGCAGGGCGCGATGGAGGCGGGCGAGCCAGATGGGGAGTCCGGCAACGTCGATACCAGCTTCGCGCCGCAGTCCGATCTCATCGCTGCTGGCCTTGACCGTGAGATCGCTCAACTCAGCGCCTCGATGGTTGCGAGAATCGTCTCGAGGCGGTCGGGTCCCCAGGGCAACGGCATCAGGATGGGATGCTCGATGCCGGCATCTACATAGCTCTGCCATGCGGCCCGAACGGTCGCCGCGTCACCAACAATGTCGATCTCGTTGATCATGCGATCGCTGATTGCGGCGATGGCACCGTCTCGGCTGCGGTCGGCCCGTGCCGCCTCAAAGGTGGCCATCTCGGACTCGTAGCCGGCTCGGGCGAAGTTGCGCCGGTAACCGGGAGCTGAGGCATAGCTGTAGAGGTCTCGGCGGGCGAGTTTGTCGGTGGTCTCGTTTCGTTCGGCCACACCCAGGTGGACGTAGCCGTAGATCGTGGCGTTGCCGCCTGCTCGCACCTGCTCGACCGACCATGGGACATGGCTGGCGGGGATGTAGTTGAGCAACACACCATCGGCGATTTCGCCCGCTAGCCGGAGCATCCGCGGGTTGAGTGCACCGAGAACCACCTTGGGCTTCCGTTCGCCGAGGCGGACGCCAAGGCGGAACCCGCGGCACTGATAGAACTCGCCGGCGAAGTCGACGGGCTCGCCCGACCAGCAGGCCCGGAGCAGGGTGACGTATTCCCGAAGCTGGGCGAGAGGTCGATCGCTCGCGGCTGCACCGTGCCATTGTTCGACGATGATGGGCGAACTCACCCCAATACCGATGTGGATGTCGCGGTCGGGCTGCAGCGCTTGGAGCGTGGCGGCGGCCATGGCGACGGTCTGTGGGGTTCGGAACTGGATCGGAACGATGCCCGTACCGAGGGCGAGGGACGGTTCGGCCGCGCCTGCCGCACTCAGCAGCGTGAACGCTTCGGGTCCGGTCGTTTCGGCGGCCCAGAACGATCCAAATCCAGCAGCCGCAGCTGTTTTGGCTGTTTGGAGTGCCACCGGAAGGCCGAGTGCGGAATAGCTGGCGCACGTCAGGCCACGAGGTTCGACAGTCATCGACGGCACGATAGCGGCGTCGAGGCGCAGCGAGTCCCCTGACCTGCCGGGTTCGACCTAAACCCAGGTGGGAGACCGACAGAAGTTTTCGTTCCGTTACTAGATCACCCAGAGACGCTTCGCCGCTCGCGCGATCAGCCAGCCAATTCCGGCTCCGGCGACAATGTCGGAGGCATGGTGCATTCTGGTGTGCAGACGTGACCATGCCACGATGGCGGTGAGCGTCCACCAGAGGGGGCGAGCAGTAGGAACCGCCGCGCTGAGCAGCGAGGCGGCTACGACGCCTGAACTCGAGTGACCACTCGGGAAGCTGTGTGTCTTTGGCCGTCGCACGCCGTGCCCGGCAACGTTCTCCCAGTCGGTCGGGCGTTCCCGTTTCACCAGGGGCTTGATGGCGCCGTTGACAAGGGCCGACTCGACGCCGAGGGTGATCGCCATCCGAAGCGTGTGGGGAATGAGCGTGGGATTCGCGATCGAAACGGCCACCCCGAGAATGTGCCAGCCCATTGAGTAATCGGCGATCTCACTGGCCAGATAGGCGACGCGATTGGCCGCAGGGTTATTGCGAAGGGACGCGAGTTGCTGGTCGGCACGAGAATCAAAAGCGGCAACGATCGGCGGAATGGCCATGGTGGGGTCTACCGCCGTTGCCGCTCAATTCGCAACACGCCCGAGTCGGCGAACTACAGTCGAGCGATGGGATCGACCGATTCGACCGGTCGTGTTTGGACGGAGGGCACTGTCCGCATTATTGCGATTGACCGCCCTGAAGTGAAGAACGCTGTCGACCGGCCGACCGCCGACGCGTTGTTTCGCGCCTTCGTCGACTTCGATGCCGACGACTCGGTCGTGGCCGCGGTGCTTACGGGGCAAGGCGATACGTTCTGCGCCGGCGCCGATCTCGGGGCGGTCGCCACGGGGCGGGGCAATCGGGTGACCCCCGATGGGCCAGGGCCGATGGGGCCAACCCGCCTCCAGACGACGAAGCCGGTTATTGCCGCCGTCGAGGGATACGCCGTGGCCGGCGGACTGGAGCTCGCTATCTGGGCCGACCTTCGCGTCGCAGGCCGCACGGCCACCTTCGGCGTGTACTGTCGCCGATGGGGCGTGCCGCTCATTGACGGCGGCACGGTGCGGTTGCCTCGGCTCATCGGCCAGTCGCGCGCCATGGACATGGTCCTCACGGGGCGTGGGGTCTCGGGCGATGAGGCGGTCGCCATGGGTCTGGTCAATCGGCTTGTGGACGACGGCACGGCCTTGGCCGAGGCGATCGCCCTGGCGCAGAGCTTGGCTGTGTTCCCCCAAGGATGCTTGCGCAGCGATCGCCGCTCAGTCCTGGAGCAATGGGGTCTCAACCACGACGCAGCCATGGCCAAGGAGACCGAGCTCGGGATGGCGGTGATTTCGTCGGGCGAGACCCAAGCGGGGGCGGCGAGATTCTCGGCGGGTGAAGGCAGGCACGGCGCCTTCAGGGACGCCTAGCTCGCCTCGACGGCTTCTTTCGCATAGGTCGTCCACTTTTGTAGTCAATTTTGCCGTTCGCGGCCCTGGTCAGCGAGTCGACGCCAAAGATTCGTCGGGGGCCTTATAGGGCGCCAACTTGGTCTTGATGAACTCGATGATGGCGGCCTCGTCGACCTCCGAATTGGCGGTCTTCTCCACAATGGCCACGATTGCTTGGCCGAAGCGTTCGTCGGGGACACCGACAGCAATCGCGTCGACGACCGTCGGGAAGCCTTTCAGGGCCTCTTCGACCTCCTCCGGAAACACCTTCTCCCACCGGTGTTAATGCAGACGGAGCCTCGTCCGAGGAGGGTAATCGTGCCGTCGGCCTCGACCGTGGCGAAATCGCCAGGGAGCGAGTAGCGGCGCCCGGCAATGGTGGGGAAGGTCGCGGCGGTCTTGACCTCGTCCTTGTAATAACCGACCGGCATCAGGCCAGCGACACCAAGCCTCCCGATATCGCCTGAACCGGGCTGGACGAGGTCGCCGTTGTCGAGCACGACGACGCCATTGGCGCCCAAATCAAACTTTGCGGTGCTCGTGACGCCTGCGTTGCTCGACGTGCTTGATCCCATGCCGAGAGCCTCAGACGAACCGAGGGCATCCATGATGATGAGTTGGGGGATCTGCGCCAGCAGTCGTTCCTTTACTGGCTGGCTCCACATCACTCCCGAGCTCACCATCACAAACAACGGTGCGAATGACCAGCGTCCGGGATTGGCCTCGAGCGCGTCGGCAATTGGACGAGCGAAGGCATCGCCGACAATGGCCAATCCGGAAACCTGGCGTCGCTCGCAGGTGTCGAGCAGGGCCTCGGCGTCGAGCGAACGGTTTGGCATCGTGACGATCGTGCCGCCTCCGAGAAGCTGGTTGAGGGTGGTGACGTGACCAGTGCCGTGCATCAGTGGTGCCGCTGGTAGTCCGATTGGAGCCGGACGAGCGGCGATGCTGGCCCGATATTCCTCAATGGACGGGTTGGGTTCAAGAGGTAGCGGGTGGGCCCGGCTGCCAAGCCGACACAGGGTGTCTTGCTCCCACATGACACCTTTGGGCATACCGGTGGTGCCGCCGGTGTAGAGGAACCAGCGATCCTTGCCTGAACGGCCCCAAGGACCGCTGACATTCGTGTCGCTCCCCAGCGCTGCCGCGGCCGCGACGTCCGTCGCCCAATCGGGGCACAGACCCGAGCCATCATCGACCCAGAGCCAGAGTTTGACCTTCGGCAGGCGGGAGCGAATCCGTTCGATCGTCTCGGTAAACGAGGCATGGAAGGTGATTACCGACGCGTCAGCATTGTCCCAGAGGTAGAGCAACTCGTCGTCGGCGTATCGATAGTTGGTATTGACGGGAACAAGGCCGGCCTTGAAACACGCAAAGACACTGAGCATGTACTCCGGGCAGTTGTAGAGATACTGGGCGACCTTATCTTGCTGGCCGACACCGGCATCGAGCATGACCTGGGCGAGGCCGTTGGCCGACGAGTTGAACGAGCGCCACGACACCTCTCGATCGCCGTGAGCCAACGCGAGCCCGCTATCGCGTACCTCAGCGCAGACTTCCCATAGGTCAGCAAAATTCCACTCGGTCATGTTGGTCCCCTGGATGATGATTGTGCGTTGGCTTCAGCGTGCGCTGTCCATCGCTTGTAGTCGATCTTGCCGTTTGCGGCGCGGTCGAGGCTGGACACAGCGAAGACCGTCTTTGGTGCCTTGTAGCCCGCGAGATGCTTCTTGACGTGATCGATCACTGATCTTTCATCAAGATCGGCTCCGGGTTCAAGTTCGACCACCGAGCTGACGGCCTGGCCAAAACGTTCGTCGGGAATACCGACGGCACTGGCGTCGTGAACGGACGGGTGTTGTTTGAGGGCCTCTTCGACCTCTTCGGGAAAGACCTTCTCGCCCCCCGTATTGATGCAGACCGAACCGCGGCCGAGCAGTGTGATGGTGCCGTCGGCTTCGACAGTCGCGAAGTCGCCGGGAATCGAGTAACGGATGCCGTTGAACCGGGGGAACGTCTCGGCTGTTTTGGCTGGGTCTTTGAAGTAGCCGACCGGGGTGCGGCCCGCTATGCCTACCTTGCCGATGACGCCCGAGCCAGGCTCGACCAGCGTCCCGTCGTCAGAAATGACGACGGCGCTGTCGGACAGGGTGAAGGTGGCGGTAGCAGCCGATGACTCCTTCGATGCCATTGACGAACCGAGGCCAATGGCCTCTGAAGACCCGAACGTGTCAACCAGAATGAGATTGGGATTGTGGCGGAGTAGCCCTTGTTTCGTATCGCTACCCCACATGACGCCCGACGAGATTATGACCCGGAGGCTCTCGAGCGACCACCGGTCGGGCTCCGCGTCGAGCGCCCGCAGGATCGGTTTGGCGAACGCATCGCCAACGATGAACGTGCTTTTGACCTTCTCGACATCGATGACGTCGAGGAACGTCTCGACCTCAAACTTTGTGCCAGGCAATGAGACAATACTGCCGCCGAGGTTGAGGGTGTTGAGACTGTTGAAGAGACCCGTGCCGTGCATGAGCGGACAAGCGGGGATGCTGATTGGGCCAGGCTTTGGGGTCCGAGCCCGTACCGCCGCCGATTGGCCTGCCTGATCGAGGTCGGGTGTCGCAGGGAGTGAGATCCGATTCGACTTGTCGGTGGCCATCAAGAGATCGTCTTGGCGCCACATCACGCCCTTCGGCATGCCCGTCGTTCCGCCGGTGTAGATGAGGAGGAGATCGTCGCCGTCGCGGGCCGTTGGTCCGGCAACGTTGCCCTCAGTTGGTGTGGCGGCGGCCGTCTCGAAAGGCACCGCCCACTCCGGACATGGACCCGTGTTGTCGTCGAGCCAGAGCCACACCTTGACGCCAGGCAGGCGGTGGCGGATGTTGTTGGTCGTGGCGGCGAATGTGCCCTCGAAAAGGACGGCTTCGCAGTCGGCGTTGTCCCAGATGTAGAACAGTTCGTCGTCGGTGTAGCGATAATTGGTGTTGACGTGGACGAAGCCAGCTTTGGAACACGCGAAGAATAGTTCGAGGTATTCGTTGCGGTTGTGAAGGTAGAAGGCGACCTTCGAGTCGTGCCCGCAGCCAGCGTCGAGCAGGTAGGAGGCAACTGCGTTGGCACGGTCGTTGAATTCGGCCCACGTTCGTCGGGTGTATCCGTCGACCAGAGCTTGGGCTTCGGGAATCGTTGTGGCAACGGTTTCCCAAACATCGGCGTACGTCCATCCAGGCATCGCAGGAGTCTAGAGAATCCGCCTGCTGCAGCGTTAATCGACTCATCTTGGTTGATGGCGACTGCGGCGCCTAGATTCGGCGGACACCGCGAAAGGGTTAGTGATGAAACTCAGCATGCCGATCGGCTATTCAGGGAACGTAAAACAGACCATTGATGAGGTCGTTGCGTTCGAAGACGCAGGCGTCGACCTGGTGTGGGTCGCCGAGGCCTACGGCATGGATGCAGCTACGGCCATGGGCTACATCGCAGCGAAGACACACCGCGTCGAGATCGCGTCGGGCATTCTCCCGATCTATACCCGCACGCCAACCCTCCTCGCCATGACTGCTGTTGGCGTCGACGTGTTGAGCGAGGGTCGCTGCGTTCTCGGTCTGGGGGCATCGGGACCGCAGGTCATCGAGGGATGGCACGGTGTTGCCTACGACAAACCGCTGGGGCGTACGCGCGAGATTGTGGAAATCTGCCGCGAGATTTGGGCCCGGGAAGCCAAGCTCGAGCACGCGGGACCGAACTATCAGATTCCCCTTCCTGCCGACCAGGGCACCGGACTCGGCAAGTCGCTGAAGATCATCACCTACCCACCTCGCCCCCAGATCCCGATCTTCTTGGCATCGCTGGGGCCGAAGAACGTCGAGCTCACCGCCGAAATCGCCGATGGTTGGTTGCCGACCCTGTTTGTCCCCGAACGTGCGTCCGCTGTCTGGGGAGACGACCTGGCTCGTGGCTATGCCGCTCGGGACGCCTCCCTCGGCAAGATGGACATCATCGCTGGCGGTCTGCTCGCCATTGGTGACGAAGCTGAGGTGGCGAAGTACCGGGACTACGGCCGAGCGAGCACGGCCCTGTACGTCGGTGGCATGGGCGCAGTCGGGAAGAACTTCTACAACTCGCTCTTTAGCCGGTACGGCTGGGAGTCGGAGGCGCATCAACTGCAGGAGCTCTACCTCAGCGGTCGCAAGGCCGAAGCCGAAGCGGCCGTCCCAGCCGACTTCCTGGAGGCATCGTCGCTGGTCGGCGACGAAAGCTATATCAAGGACCGTTTGGCTGCCTACGAGGAAGCTGGTGTGACCTACTTGAACGTGAGTCCGGTCGGCCCCGACCCGGTTGGTACCGTTCGCAAGCTTCGCGAACTCATGGGTTAACGGAAGGCCCCTGGTCGCCTGAAGACGTCGCGGCTCCAGCGCTTCGGTGTGCCTAACACCGCTCGTGGATAGTCCTCAAACAACCATCGAGCAAAGTTGCGACGGGTCCAGCCGGTGAGGCCAGCGGCAGCCAGGCTCAGCGTGGCCGCTCGCTCGTTGGCCAGCACCTTGGTGAGCT
This sequence comes from Acidimicrobiales bacterium, assembly GCA_041394345.1. GTDB lineage: Bacteria > Actinomycetota > Acidimicrobiia > Acidimicrobiales > SZUA-35 > JBBKWJ01. The sequence goes on from JAWKIN010000001.1 coordinate 248,233, forward strand.
GGCCGGCGAGTGCGTGGTCACGTTGCATTCCCCGGGCGAGAGCTTTCTCGTAGGCAGAGGCGATCGACCGAGGGGCAGTGTCCACGTCGGCCGACGTCACGAGCTCGGCCGCGAGCCGTCCGGTCTCCAGCGCCTGGCCGATACCTTCGCCCGACATTGGATCGGTGGCCGCAGCCGCATCGCCGATAAAGAGGACTCGACCATCGCTGAGCGGTAGCTCGCCGAGACGGGCGGGAATCGGCCACGCAGTGTGTCGATCCTCAGGCTGAGCGTCGGTTCCGAGGAATGCGGCGATGTGGGGGCGGGCAAGCAGATCGGGCCACAACGCCCGCATCTCCTTGGTGGAGACGGGGCCGCCGCGCGGTACGCCGAACCCGACATTGGCCGAGCCGTCGCCGACCGGGAACGACCAGACGTAGCCGGGCAGGATGTCGGGCTCGAACCAGCAGATGAGTTGGTTTTGGGCCTGCTCACTGACGTTGGTGAAGTATTGACGAAAGGCGTGCCAGTCACCGCGGTAGCCGCCAAGATCGTGACCGAGCAGCTTGCGCGTCGGCGACCACATGCCATCGGCGGCAAGAACCCACCGGGCTGTCAACGTGGCGGTCGGTGCGCCGGCGCCGGCGATGTCAACCTCGACGTAATCGGAGCGTTGGCGAAGTGCGGCGATCGCGCAGTCCTCGTAGACCGTCGCGCCGGCCGACCGAGCGAGCTCGACCAATGCCGCGTCCAACTCGGTGCGGCGAGCGACGGCAGCGAACTGGCCAGCGTTGCGGGGAAGCGGGAAGACGCGGAGCTTTCCGTCGGGCCCAACCAGATGAACGTCGGTCACCGTTTTCCAACTCGGGATCGTTGTCGGATCAAGCCCGAGCTCGTCGAGATGGCGCAGGCAGCCCGTCGTTAGCCCGTCGCCGCAGCACTTTGGTCGGGGAAACGTTGCCTTGTCTATGACGGTCACTCGCCTGCCGGCGCGGGCGCCGGTGATTGCGGCGGCGGCGCCGGCCGGGCCTGCCCCGATGACAAGCAGGTCGACGGCATCGGACACCGCTACCCTCCCGAACTTGTGGTGGTTTCGGCGGGGGCGGCCGTTGTCGTCGTTGCCGGCGGATTCGTCGCCGCTGTCGTGGCTGGTTGATCGGGCGATTCGCTGCTCGTCGTGGTCGCTGGCGGTTCCGTGGTCGGCGCCGACTTTGTCGGGTTGCCGTTGCAGTCGAGACCTTCACCCGGGCGATAGACGGCAAACACCGAGTCGTTCTTCACGGTGCCGTCGTTGTAGGTCAGCTGTCGTTTGGTGGTGACCCGCGTGCACTCGCCCTGGCTGGTCTCGGTTCGTCCGACGTCTTCGACCGTGACGTTTTTGGTTGAGTAGAAGGTCACCGTGATTGAGTTGTCGGTGTAGGTGGGCCAGATCAAGACGCCATACGGCGAGTTGTTGGTGAACTTGAAGTCGGGAGCCGGGTACGACACGGTGGCTTCTCGGCCGTACGGGTATCGGGAGAAGTAGATCGAGTGGCTTTGGTACTCGTCGAACTGCAGTCCGGCGAAGAACACCGCGTTGAAAATCGTGGTGGTGAACTGGGAAACGCCGCCGCCGACTTGGGCCTCGATGATGCCATCGGCAATTGCTCCGGCCGGGAGGAACCCGTTGGACTCGGTTCGCTTGCCGACAAAGTTATTGAGGCTAAATTGCTCGCCTGGCATCACGACGTGACCCCGAACGAGATCGGCCATTCGATGGATGTTGGTCACCCGGTTTTCGCAGCAGTTGTGCTTGGTCGTGAACGTAGAAACTTCTTCCACGATGCCGAGCGCTTCGAGTGCCTTGACGGCGTCGTCGCCACCAGCCGTCTCGGGGAGGAGTTCGATTGTCTCACTGCCAGCCAGAAGGGCAGCGCGGATCAACTCGGGGCTATCGGCCTGGCAACAGAACACGCTGGACGACGGCGGAACGATGATGGGCTTGCCATCGACTACGTCGAAGTGGGCCTGTTGATCGGCCGACCCGAGATTGGGGAACATCGCTTGGAGGTCGAGGAGCGACTTTTTGGAGTCAATCACCCAGGTCGGCGCGTGCCGCCGGTTTCGGTGGTTGAGAACAACCCATGACCGAAGCATGGCTGGCTCGACGACACCGGTCGAACCGAGCACCGAGACCGTCCGTGCCGTGCTGGTTGCGTTAGACGCTTCGTCGGCAATGGCCTGAAGAACGGCCGTGTCGGTTTGAGGCATGAGTGGGGTGGGCGTGAGGCGAAGCCGGTACGGCTTGCCCTCGTCGATCGCGGCGTGAAGCCCCGACTCAAGTGCTCCTTCTTCGATCGTGGCTCCCTCAACGCCGGGCGTGACGGAGATGCCAGCGTCGTCGGTTTCGAAGTGGGGTTCAATCGGGGGCTGAGCGATGTATCGATGAGCGTTTGGGTGGCGGTTGCGGCGATCTCACTATCGACGTCGTAGGGGACGTCGATGCTCTGGGTCGAGAAGAAGGTGCCGACCCAACGGAACGGCTGGGCCAGAATGAACCCGCCTCGGTGAGCATCGAGGGCCGTATCGACGAGGAGTTCGGCATCGACGATTGCACCGAGCTCGCCTGCGTTGGCCTCAACCGTCGAGGCGCCCAGCTGGATGGAAACAGGTTCGGTCGCGAGGGCGTCGTTGAGCGTGTTGGCAACCGCGATCAAACGTCACGGTCGAGTCCGCCAATCGGTACACCGGCCACCTCGACGTTTCGCACTGGCGCGGTCGCCAGACACTGCGGTGTCGATGCCCCAGGCCGCGCATAAAGCAAGATGAGCCCTAATGGGATGCCGCCTAGTACCAACGCTCGTCGCCGGGTTTCTGACACAGTCCAGGAGTGTGCCACGTTCTGAGTCCCAAGCGGTGGCGCCTTTCGCCGTCGTCATCATCTTGTGACAAGATCCACAGCAAACCGATTGCCGACACTGCTCGGCTGGAAAGGACTCACTATGACAAGACTGTGCGAAGACCGGGTCTGCATTGTTACCGGTGGTGGCCGTGGCATCGGCCGCGAGCATGCACTGCTCGTGGCCGAACATGGCGCCAACGTGATAGTCAACGATCTCGGCGGCTCGATGGACGGCCAGGGAAATGATGTGAGTGCGGCCGAGGAGGTCGCCGCTGAGATTCGGGCGGGGGTGGCGCGGCCGAAGCGAATGGTGATGACGTATCGGACTGGGAGGGGGCCCAGCGCCTCATCAACCAGGCGGTGACGCTTTTCGGCGGACTCGATGTGGTGGTTAACAACGCAGGCATCTTGCGAGACCGGATGCTCACCAACATGACCGAGGCCGAATGGGATGCGGTCATCAAGGTGCACCTCAAGGGTACGTTTGCCCCGGCTCATTGGGCGGCCGCGCACTGGCGCGACCGGTTCAAGGCAGGTGAGTCCAACGATGCGCGAATCATCAACACCAGCTCGGTGTCGGGCATCTACGGCAACCCCGGACAGACGAACTACGGCGCGGCCAAAGCCGGCATTGCCGCATTCACCATCATCGCCGCCCAGGAACTGCATCGCTACGGCGTCACCGTCAACGCGATTGCGCCAGGCGCGCTCCGCGTATGACGGAGAACCTTGGCATGGGCCAGCTCGACGATGCCGGCAAAGAGGCGATGAGTCCGCGCTGGATTGCGCCGATCTGTACGTGGCTTGCCAGCGAGGAGTCGGCGCCGGTGACGGGTCGCGTGTTCGAAGCGAGCGGGCGAGTGCTGGGTATTGCCAACCAGTGGCACCGAGGACCGGTGGTCACACCAGTTGACGACCTGACGTTGATCGGTCCGCTCGTGCGCGACCTGATGCGTGACGCTCAGCCGAATAGTGACATGCAGGGGGCTCCGGCCTCCGGTCCCGGCTACCCCAATCCCTACTAACCACCCGCCCTTAACTTCTGTTTAGTCCGACTAAACGAAGTTAAGGCGGGCAGCACGCTCGATTCTTTGAAAGGACACACAGAATGCCAATTGATCCAAATGCCGTAGGAGCCAAGGGAACCGCTCGTCGATGGGCCTGGGACTCGAAAGATGCCCTGCTTTACGCCGTAGGCGTCGGAGCGGAGCCGAAGATCCTGTCGGGTCTGAGCTCGCCTTCACGACCGAGAATACTGGTGGCGTCGACCAGCAAGTACTGCCGACGTTCCCCGTCCTGGCCGGCTTCAATGCCAGGGGTGGCTCATCGGCGATGGCCAACGCCGGCACCTTCGACCCGCGCATGTTGGTCCACGGTGAGCAAGGCGTGGTTTTGCACCGGCCTGTCCCGGTGGCTGCCGAGATTGAGATCGTCGATGAGATCGTCGGTATCTACGACAAGGGCAAGGGCGCCGTCGTGGCCACCAAAACTCGGGCCACGCTCGTGAGCGATGGGTCGCCCATGTTCGACCTTGCGTCGTCCGTCTTCATTGTCGGTGAGGGTGGGTTCGGCGGTGACCGTGGACCGTCGGAGAAGGCCAACGTTGCCCCCGATCGCGAGGCCGACGTGTCAATCACGTATCAAACCCGGGAAGACCAGGCGCTGATCTACCGCCTCTCGGGCGATCGCAATCCGCTCCACTCCGACAAGCAGTTCAGCGATGTCGGTGGCTTCCCCCGTCCGATCTTGCACGGCCTTTGCACCTACGGATTCACCGGCAGGGCACTGCTGCACGGCATCTGCGAGTCTGACCCGTCTCGATTCAAGGCCATTGAGGGACGGTTCACCTCACCCGTCCTGCCCGGCGAGGCGTTGACGATTTCGATGTGGAAAGACGCCGAAGGCCATGCGATCTTCCAAACCCGTGGCGGTGATGGACGGGTGGTCATCGATAACGGTGGTCTGACGTTTAGCAGCTAGCGGGTTAGAAGAGCGACTGTTGCGGTCGCTCGATGCCACGAAGCTCGTCGTAGTCGACCTCCACCCAGCCGATCGTCCGATCGGTTGCGAGGGTCTTTGCTTGCGGCTTAATCGCCTGGGCCACAAAGACGCCACGCACGGGTGCGAGGTCGGGTATGCGGTTGAGGAACTCGAGGTACCGCGTCAGCTGCTCGACGCCATCGATCTCGCCTCGTCGCTTGATCTCAATCGCGACGGTTGTGCCGTGTTCGTCGCGGCAGAGCAGGTCGACAGGTCCGATCTCGGTCGGATACTCGCGGCGCACTGAGTCGAAGGCCTACCTCGATCCGCTCGGGCTCGACGGCCAAGAGCTCCTGGAGGTGTGCCTCGACGCCGTCCTTCTGAAGTCCGGGGTCGACCCCCATCTCGACCGACGTATCGGCGATCACCTCGTGGATCGTGATCGTCGAGACGCTCGTTCTTCGGGTTGGTTACGGTCCAGACGTCGTCGCCGGTGACAAGCACGTTTGGAGCGTTCATCCAGTTCAGGGGCTTGTAGGCTCCGCCGTCGGCGTGGATAGCGACACACCCGTCGGCCTTCACCATGATGAGCCGGACAGCCTTCGGCAGGTGGGCAGTGAGGCGGCCGTCGTAGTCGACGGTGCATTCGGCAATGACGATTCGCACGAACTAGTTGTAGCGGATTCGTCAGCCTCTGGTGCGATGTCGAGACAGTCGTTTTTGAATGAGTGCCCGTCGCTCTTGGAGTTCTCGGTAGGTCAGCTGGTCGACTTCGGACGGGTCGACGCCGAAGCCGGCCTTGACGCCGTCGAGATCGAGTTTCCATGGTTCATTGACAACGCCGAGTTGCTGGGCGATCGACGCCCCATGGTTGGTCGCAAAATGGGTGGCGATCTCGGTGACGATGGCGAACATGTCGAGGTCGGGAGCGAGGCGAGAAATTGCGCCGTCGAGGAAGATGAGATTCTTCACGTAGAGCATGAGCGACTTCGGCAGGCGAGCGCCGTAGCCGAGTAGGGACTTCACGAGGCGTTGAAGTTCTTTTGCCAGCTCGTCTGGTGCCATCTTGGTTGGGTCGAGCGGGGGGCCGTCGAGTCCGAGGTCGCGGATGACCGCCAGCACATCGGTGTCCGGAGGCAATGCGCCAAGATCGCGGAGGGCCTCGATCTGGCCCGTCACGTCGTTCGTCATGGCCGACATCATCATCCGGAGGAACGCGAGTCGTTCGGTCTCGTTGAGGCGGCCGGTGATGCCGAAGTCGACCAGACCCGTCCGACCGTCGGGCAGAACGAACAAGTTCCCGCCGTGCAGATCACCGTGGAAGATGCCGTGAAGGAATGCTCCTCCAAGAACCCAAGCATGCCGGTTCTGATGATGTCGTGCGTATCGATGCCAGCTGCGACCATGCCGTCGACGTCGTCAAACTTGAAGCCGCTGAGTTTTTCCATGACCAGCACGCGGGCAGTCACCAAGGTTGGGTGCGGCCGAGGCACAACGAACCCTTGTTGGCCGAGGTCGGCGAACACCTTCGCCACGTCGAGCATGTTGGCTGCTTCGAGGCGGAAGTCAAGCTCTTCGACGATGGTCGCGGCGAAGAGTTCGACCAGGGCGGGCGGATTGGCCAGCGCCGTCACCGGAATTCGTCCGACCAGGAATGGTGCCAGCCAGGCCAGGACGTTGAGGTCTTGGTAGACCTGTTTGTCGATGCCCGGGCGTTGCACCTTGACGACCACGTGCTCCCCAGATTTCAGAACAGCGGCGTGGACTTGAGCAATTGACGCCGCTGCGATTGGCTCGGGATCAAACTGGGAGAAGATCTTGTGCATCGGGAGGCCGAGTTCAGACTCGATGCTTGCGACGACCGACGCGTATGGCGCCGGTGGGACCTGGTCCCGACACTTGATGCACTCGGCTACGAGCTCGGCCGGGAAGAGGCCATCGCCAGCGCTGATGATTTGGAGCAACTTGATATACGTCGGGCCGAGCTGTTCGGCCGCAAGGCGGATACGGCGAGAGAGGCCAGCGACGGATTGGTCGGTGCCGTGTTCTTTCCAGCGCCACGCGACGAGTGCCGTCCCAACGTGGCGAAGGACGGTCGCCGCTCGTCCGAGTGGAGGCACACGCGGCGGATGAGTGAGCGATGGAATGCGCTTCGCCTGCGCTCGTCGCTGCTCGGGCACGGCCTGTTGCCAGGTAAGCGGTTGTCCGGCCCAGAGTTGGTCGGCTCGTTGATCGGTCAGCGACATTGCGTCAGTGTGCCCGCTGGAGTGGCCGAGCGTGAGGTCGCGTGGCCGAAGACCACCCGACATCGTCGCCAGCGCAGGACGTTCGTCGGGACGAGACGAGAAATTCTTTTGCGCTCCCAGGGGTCACTTTCTGGCGGTACACAGGCAAAACAATCATTCAAGCAGGCCACGAGACCGCTTGTTGAACTACCTACAAAGGTCCTGTTTCACGGCGGCGATTCCTAGGCCGTCTGGCCTTCCGGACGGCTAACAACCTGGTCCCCGGCTCCGACAGATGGGCTATGGGCGTTACACAAGTGAAGCACCACATCGACAACAACTTCGACATCCGCGGAACCGTCCCGGGGTCAGCCTGCGCCAGCCGCGCCATCGGCGGCCCGACAGGAAAATCGATCAGACATTGCTCGCCTGGAGGAAGAGAACGCGCCACTTCGGGCGTATCTCGACCGGGTGCTGGCCTTGCTCGACACCGAATTGCCCGAGCCAACGCCCGACCCGAGCCCGGCCCCGGTTGCGGAGGAAATTGACTCGCCGGTGGCGCAGATGCCGGCCGAGTCCGGGCCGAGCCGGTTGCTCCGCCTCGCAGACATGGAGCGACGAATTAAACGCACGGAAGAAACGCTTGAGGACTTGGTCTGGCTTGTCACTCGACTCGAGCAAGACGCAACGACGAAGCTGAAGGCGTAACTATGAAGTGGGGCAAGAGGGCGAAATACTACGAGGAAACAGCTCGGACCAGGGCCGACGACGTCTTGGCGTTCGACCACCCGTTCGCACCACCTGCGGCCGAACAACATGATGTTCCGTGGCGGGACTTTCAACAGGCCACGAAGTTTGGTGTCGTGGCTGGCTTGGCAGCCGCGGCCTTCTACCTCACCTTTGTGTTTAACCGCGACACGAGAATGTCCCGATTCTCTGGATCGGCACCCTAATCGCAGAGGCGATCGTCGTCCTCCACACGATTGGGATCTGGATGACGCTTGTGTCGTATCGATCAGACATCCCCGAACCAGAAGAGCTCGCGGTGCTTCGCCGATCGCTGGTGACCGGTGAGATCGAGACGCCAACCTGCGACGTGTTTGTTTGTGTCGCAGGCGAGCCGCTTCACCTTGTGCTGAAGACTGTGATCGCGGCCAAGAGCATGACGCTGCCCCACAACACCTGGGTCCTCGATGATGGACGGTCGCCCGAGTTGCGCGTAGCGGCAGGAAAGCTTGGCGTCGGCTATCTGCGGCGCAACAGCAACGCTCACGCGAAGGCCGGCAATGTGAACTCGGCCATTGCGCGCACCACCGGTCGCTTTATTGTCGTCCTCGATGCCGACCACGTCCCTCGGCCAGACTTCTTGTTGCACACGGTGCCGCTGCTTATCGCGAACCCTGCGGTGGCGATGGTGCAGACGCCGCAGACCTATGACATTGCGGGCCGCGGCATGGTCGCCGAGGGTGCTGCTGCCAGCCAGGAGTTGTTCTACGAGGCGATCATGCCGGCCAAGAACGCCTCGAACGGCGCGTTCTGCGTCGGTACCAACGTCGTCTATCGCCGGTCGGCGCTTCGCTCACTCACCACCGGCCCGGCCCCGCGCCGCCGACGCATGGGTCGTCGTCGCACCGACAAAACCGAGTTGGTGCCAACTGAACTTGGCAAGGAGTTCCCCGGCGGCGGCATCTGGATCGGCTCGAACAGTGAGGATATTTGGACCTCGCTCGAGCTGCATCGTCGAGGGTGGCGAACGGTGTTCGTGCCAAAGGTGCTCACCAAGGGGTTGACGCCGGACCGAATCTCGGCGTTTCTCAAGCAGCAGTTTCGGTGGGCGTCCGGCGGCTGGGAGATCGCGTTCCGAGCTGGTGTTCTGAAGGAGCCGCGTCTCACGCTCAGCCAGAAGGTTCAGTACATGCTCGTGCCGAGCCACTATGCGCTGTCGATCTCGACGGCCATCTTCGCCTTCATGTCGCCGATCTACCTCATCGCCGATAAGAGTCCCATCAACGCGCCTTTCTGGGACTGGGCGGTGCACTACATCCCGTTCTACCTCCTCACAATTGCCGTGCCGTTCTTGCAGGCCGGTCGCATCAGAATGTCGGCGATCATCGTCTCCTGGCGGCCGCGCCAGCCCACCTGAGCACTCATTGCGACCATCTTCCGGCAAAAGGTCGGGTGGAGCGTGACCAACTCACAGCAAGGTGGATTCACCTTCGCTCCGTACTGGCGCACGTGTTTGTCGGTGTCCTGTGCATTGTTGGGCTGCTCTTTGGCCTGTTGCTGCCTGGACGCAACCCTGCGTCGACGATGATTGCGATGTTCTTTGTGATCTCACAGCTCGCCATTGTTCTGTCGTTCCTGATCGGCGCGGAGCGTTCCGATCGAACCGCATCGTCTTCAGAGCGTTTGGAACCCACCACGGACGAAGCGATGGTCCTTCTCGACGATTACCTGTCGTCATTGCCAACGGAGGTGTCGCGTGAGCTTGTCTCCCTCTGACCTCCGAGCCCTGCTCGACGAAGGCAAGGCGCTGCAATCGTCAGGCCTCCCCGCGTCGAGCACTGAGTCGCTCGCAACTGAGTCGAGGACTGGCGCGGCCCGGGAAGGGTCGAAGAAGCTCGTCGGGGAATTTTCCCGTCCGGCCGCCTCGCTCCAACCAACCTGGATCGACCCCGAAGAAACCGACTTCACGCCCGTCCAGCGGCCAGGAAGCGGGCTCTCCGCGCGTCTTTTCTCGCTCTTCGTCTCGGCCGCAATCATTGGCGCCTTGGCCTGGTTGATTGTCCCTGAAGTGAATTTCCGGATCGGCACCCTCAATACGATCTCGATCAGTAATGGTGTGCTGGCCGCGCAGGCAGTGCCACTCGCCCCCGTCCGGCCGGCCGTTGTTACCGAGGTGTACGTCGATCCGAGTAAGCAGCTCGACTCCGTCTTGCCTGCTGGCACGCCGATCGCTCGGCTGGAAGGAACGACGGCTGACGGCCAAGAAGCTGAGTCGACGGTCATCGTGGCACCCTTTGATGCTCGCCTGGCGTCTGTCGACACGTTGGTTGGCGCCGTGACCCAACCGGGTACGCCAGTGGCGACGGTGTACGACCCTCAACGATGTATGTCATTGCGACGGTCGACCAGGAGGCCCTGGAGGTGCTTCGGCGAGGCATGAAGGTCAGCCTGACGAGTGACCTACTTGACTACGACGTCTCGGGTGAACTTGTTTCAGCGGTTCCTTTGTTGGGGACCGACACGGATCCCAGTCTTTCGCACCTGGTGAATGTTCGGATTCGGCCAGCGGCTCGTTCATTGGCTGACCTTGTTCCGGGCATTCGCTTCGATGCGCGGATCGATCTCGGGTCGGTTGGACCTGAGGCTCAGCCACTCGTCGTGACCACCGAGGCAGGCGGCGGGTAGTCCGTGCACTCGGCCTCCGCCACAAATCGTCACCTACTGCTCGCCTTTGTTGCGATCTCCGTGCTGTGCGGACTCGCAGTCATGATCCCTCGTTCCGATTCGGGGCGACAAAACGATCGCCGCCTCAGCTGGCAAGCACAGCCGTGGGTACGGCGTCGTCGACTGCGCTCCCTCCCACGATTAGCGGACGCGCACTCGCCCTCCTCGATCCGGCCGAACGGCCTGCGCCGCCGGCCCAGTGGCAGGCCGGTGCTGGACCGGTGCCGTTCGCAACCTGGTGGTCGTCAGCCGTCTCTGGTCCGGCCTTTCAGACGTTCTGGGCCGACCCGTTGGCCGTTCGGGCTGCGGCCGACGGCGACATTGAAGTGTCGGCACCGCAGACAGTTGTCGCATCTGACGGCACAAGTGAGCGCATTTTCGAGCCGACGGTGGTGCTCCAGGCCGACGGGGCGACGACGATTCGAGACGCCGGTGCATTTCACGTTGCCTTGGATCAGGAAACCCCGACCGGTGCGGTGACGCTCACGATCGTCCAGGGCAGCCCGTTTCTTGAGATCGGGGCGAGCAATGAAGTGGTCCTGTTCGTTCCAGGGTTGGCCCTTGTCTCCGCTGATCGTGCTTCCGCAGTGTTCGAGACGGCCAACGGCGCTTGGGTGATCGGCAGCGATGTACCGTTCGCTCTCGAAACCGATGGCGACCACCTCATCGTGCGTGTGTCCGAGGGAAGCCATCTAGCGATTGGCCCGGTCTACGGCCTCGCCGACGACTGGCGCCAGGTCGCTCGCGAGGTTGCTGCGTCGCCCCTTCTCGGCACCAGCGAGAGCGTCGAGGTATCTCCCGATGGCAGCGTCACCCAACGCTTGGCGGTCGAACGGGCTGGCAACGGCACGGGTATCGTCGTTCTTGGCGACCATCACCTTGACCGGGTTGTCGGCCCCGAGGCGACTGAGTCGCTGGCAGGGCCCAATGGCGGTGCCGTCATCGCTCGGTCGGACGAGCTCACTGTTGTCTACCCATCGGTCCCGATCGCCTGGGATTTCTTCGATCTCGATTGCATCGATTGTGCTGACCTCCCATTGGACCAGGTCGACGAGCCACGCCTTGGGGGCGGGTCCTACTTCGCAGGGAAAGAGGCGTTGCGTCTAGCCCAGATCGGTCAGATTGCAGCCGACACCGGAGCGCAGGACCGTGCGGCTAACGCCTTTACTCAGCTGCGGGCGTTGCTCGTCGACCTTGTGTCGGCCGGTGGTTCGCTTGACCTCCACTGGGACCCTGACTGGGGTCAGTGGTGCTGGACGCCAGCCGAGTTTGGGCTCGGCAACGAGTTGAATGACCACAGTCTTCAGTATGGCTATTGGATCGCAGCAGCATCGGTGTATGAGGAGCGCTTCCCGCACGATGTCGTTGGCCTGACTGATGCGATCGATCTCCTCGTCGTCGATATGGGAGGAGCGACGCTCCTCGACGGATTGGCGACCAGCACGACAGCGGCCCGCACGTGGAGTGCGTTCGAGGGCCATAGCTGGGCCTCAGGTCTCGCACCCTTCTCGGCCGGCAACAACCTTGAGTCCATCAGTGAAAGTACGACTGCGTGGTGGGCCACAGGCGCGTTGGTTGACCGTAACGGGCCGATCAGATGTGGCTCGTACCGCAATCGCTCGATTCACGATCGAAACGGACGTGGCGAGCGGCCGTTGGCTGCCCACGGAGGAAAGCGGCGGCGCGCGCCCGTGGAGTGGCGTCGTGTGGGGTGGCAAGGTCGATCGCAGCACGTGGTTCGACGATCGCGACGAGGCTGCCCTGGGTATCCGATTGCTTCCACTAACACCAGCATCGTTGGCTCGCTATGGCTCGACCGATCACGTCGAGGCTGCCGGGCGTCGGTGGGATTGGTGCGCCGACAACGGTGGTTGCACCTCGCTGTGGCCGAACCTGCTCGACAGTGATGCTGCGATAGCCGGACGTTCGGTGCTTCCCGTGGGCGCAGAACTCGAAGCCCGACAAGTGGCGCCGTAAGCGCATGGTGGCGGAGTCTTGTGGATCGCCGGGGCGCCCTGTCGGCCGAATGGGCCTGCACCGCCGGCGCGTCGTCGTGTTCGACCAACCCTCGAGCGGAGGTATTGCCTTCGCCACGAGCCCGAGCGGGCAGCGAGTCGATGCCGTTTGTCGCTCGACGGTGACGGGGGCCGTCGTCCCGATCGACGTACTCGGCCGTGGTGTCACCCAAGTGTCGCTAGAGGAATCCGGCTAGAAGTTGGGAGATCGGCGCTCGATCATTGCTCGAACGCCTTTCATGAAGTCGGGCTCAGCGGCCATCTCGTTGGTCAGCACCAACGATTCTCGACCGCGCCCCGGATACTCCGATGAAGATCAATGTAGATCTGCCGACGGGTCTCGGCCAGGGAGCGGGCCGACACGCTCGAAGCTAACGTCGTCGCAAACTCGATGGCGTCGTCTAGCACGCGGCCTGGTTCGGCTATGGCGTGGACGAGTCCGATGGCACGTGCCTCCTCCGACAAGAAGACACGAGACGTCAGCAAAAGCTCGGTTGCTCGGCTGAGACCGACGAGGCGGGGGAGCAGCCACGAAAGGCCGTATTCGGCTGGAAAGTTCAGCTTGCCGTGTGCCGTGGTGAGCTTGATTCCGGGTTCGGCAATCCGGACATCAGCGAAACACGCAAGTGCCAATCCAATGCCGGCGGCCGGACCATTGAGCGCAGCGATGACTGGTTTTGAGAGGCCGAAGTGGTACGCCAGTTGGGCATCGAACTCGGTGTGTACGCCGTATCCAGGGGTGGCTTCGGTCCCACGAAGGCCGTCGTCGTAGTTGCCCCGGCTGCCGTGGCCTTCCAGTGCCTGGCTGTCGCCACCGACACAGAAAGACGTGCCCGATCCGGTCACCACAATCGCTCGGACGTCGTCATCGGCTACGGCGGCTGCGAGGCACGCCCGGTAGTCGGCGTGCATTCGCCCGGTCCAGGCATTGCCACGATGTGGGCGATGCAACGAGATGATCCCGATCCGATCTCGACGCTCGTAGGTGGTGGCCTGTAGATCGAGATCGTGGGAAGTCATGTGGGCTCCGTCTATGAGGCGAGAATTTCGAGACATTTGTCGGCCCACTCGGGGCGACAAATCAGTAGATCAGGAAGATAGGGGTCAGGATTGTTGTAGAGCAAAGGCGAACCGTCGAGGCGCGAGCAATGAAGTCCGGCTGCGAGCGCCACGGCCGTCGGCGCACAGTTGTCCCATTCGTACTGGCCGCCGCTGTGGGCATAGATGTCGGCTTCGCCGAGCACAACGGCCATGGCCTTTGCCCCGGCCGATCCGAGTTCGATGTATTTGGCGTTCAGCTCAGTGGCGAGCATCTGGGCGGCAGGAGGACGACGAGTGCGGCTCACGATGACTCGTGGTGCCTCGGCTGAGGGTGCAGGAAGGATTGGCGGCTGCGCTGTGCCGAGCGTGATGTCGGCGGCAGGAAGTGCCACCGCGCCGGCAATAGGTTCGCCGTTGGCCACCAACGCGATGTGGACGGCCCAATCGGAGCGGGGAGGCTCAGCGAACTCACGCGTGCCATCGAGAGGATCAACGATCCAGATGCGTTTGGCCGACAAGCGCTCGCGATTGTCAGCTCCTTCTTCGGAAAGAACAGCATCGTCGGGTCGCTCGGCGGCGAGGCGGCGAACGATGTAGTCATGCGCCGCCGCGTCTCCTGCGTCCTTCAGCTCGAGATGCGAGATGCCGTCGAGGACGAGCCTGGCCCGAACCTCAACGAGGATCTTGCCTGTCTCGGTAGCAATATCTACAGCGAGTTGATGGTCAGCAGGGGTTGCGATCACGGGGCGTCCTTCATCTGTGCCGTGGAAGTCGGCCCACTCCACGTCGGCCGACTCGCCACGAACTCAAGGACTCTCGATGTTAGGGCCGCTTCAGCGGCTTGTACTGGATGCGGTGGGGCTGGGCGTTCTCGCCGAGCTCACGCTCGCGGAACGCCTCGTATTCGCTGAAGTTCCCTTCAAACCATCGAACTTGTGAGTTTCCTTCGAAGGCCAGGATGTGGGTGGCGATTCGATCGAGGAACCACCGATCATGGCTGATGACCACTGCGCATCCGGGGAAGCGTTCGAGGCCATCTTCCAACGCCCGCAGGGTGTCGACGTCGAGATCGTTCGTCGGTTCGTCCAAGAGGACGACGTTGCCGCCCTCCTAGGCACCCGGGCAAGGTGTACCCGGTTGCGTTCTCCACCCGACAACACGCCGACGGGCTTTGCTGGTCGCTCCCGCGGAAGCTGAACGATGCGACGTAGGCACGTCCATTGACCTCACGGCCGCCGATGTTGATGAGGTCGTTGCCTTCGGTGATCTCGTGATGAACGGTCTGTTCATCGTCGAGCACATCCGCGACTGGTCGACGAATGCGAGTTCGACCGTATCGCCGATGACGATTGAGCCGTCGTCTGGCTGTTCGCCGTCGCCGGTTGCTGCGGCAATGAGCATCTTGAAAAGGGTCGTCTTGCCCGCACCGTTGCCGCCGACGACGCCGACGATGCCTGCCTTTGGCAAGGAGAAGGACAAGTCGTCGATGAGGAGATGGTCGCCGAACCCCTTGGACAGGTTTTTAACTTCGATGACTTGATCGCCGAGTCGCTTGCCCGGCGGAATATGGATCTGGACCTTCTCGTCTCGAGGATCGTATTCGTTCGCTTCGGCGAGGAGGGATTCGTAGGCGCTCAGACGGGCCTTGCCCTGGCCTGGCGAGCCTTACTACCCATGCGCACCCATTCGAGCTCTCGCTGGAGGGTTCGTTGCTTGGCGTCCTGAGCCTTCTGCTCGCCAGCCAAGCGGGCCTGCTTTTGTTCAAGCCAGCTGCTGTAGTTTCCTTCGAAGGGGATGCCCTTACCTCGGTCGAGCTCGAGGATCCACTTCGCGACGTTGTCGAGGAAGTAGCGATCGTGCGTAATGGCGACGACGGTTCCTTGATAGTCGTGCAAGTGCCGCTCAAGCCACGCGACAGATTCGGCGTCGAGGTGGTTGGTGGGCTCGTCAAGTAGAGCAGGTCGGGCTTTGAAAGCAAGAGCCGGGCGAGCGCAATGCGGCGTCGCTCACCGCCCGAGAGGTTCTCGACCGACGAGGCGCCGTCGGGCGTGCGAAGGGCGTCCATCGCAATCTCGATGGTGCGTTGGAGGTCCCACCTGTTGGCCGCTTCGATCTCGGCCTCCAACTTGGCCTGACGGGCACCGAGCTTTTCGTAGTCGGCATCGGGATCTGACCATCCGGCGAGAACGGTCTCGTAGTCGGCCAAGAGTTGGACCGTGCCGCCGGCGCCGTCCATGACGTTGCTGACGTCTTTGGTCGGATCGAGTTGGGGCTCTTGTTCGAGGTAGCCGACGGTGAAACCGGGGTAAGCTCGCATCGCCGTTGAAGCCGTCGTCGAGGCCAGCCATGATTCGCAACAGTGATGACTTGCCCGAACCGTTGGAGCCCAGGACGCCGATCTTGGCACCGGATAAAAAACGCAGCGTGATGTTTCAAGCACCTGGCGGTCTGGTGGATAGTACCGCCCGACCTTGTGCATTGTGTATATGAATTGGGCGGACATGCCGAGAGGTTATCGGCGATCAGCGGACCTCGGGTCGATCACCGTTGGTCAGACGTGCACACCGCCCGAGCGGTTGCTCGGGGCAGTGTCGGTGATGGGTCGTGATGCCCGTTACTTCTGGCGGTCCGCTTGGCTGGAGCCTTCTTGGCTGGAGCCTTCTTGGCCTGGCGCTGCCTTCTTGGCCGGAGCCTTCTGGCTGGCGCGGCCTTCTTGGCCGGAGCCTTCTTGGCTGGCGCGGCCTTCTTGGCTGGAGCCTTCTTGGCGGCGGCCTTCGTTGGCTGGTGCGGCCTTCTTGGCCGGAGCCTTCTGTGGCTGGCGCGGCCTTCTTCGGCTGGCGTGCCTTCTTGGCCGGAGCCTTCTTGGCTGGCGCGGCCTTCTTGGCTGGTGCGGCCTTCTTGGCTGGTGCGGCCTTAGCGGCGCGGGCCGAGGTGGTCACGGTTGCGGCCCGCTTGGCTGGCGCGGCCTTCTTGGCTGGTGCGGCCTTCTTGGCTGGTGCGGCCTTCTTGGCTGGTGCGGCCTTCTTGGCTGGTGCGGCCTTCTTGGCTGGTGCGGCCTTCTTGGCTGGTGCGGCCTTCTTGGCTGGTGCGGCCTTCTTGGCTGGCGCTGCCTTCTGGCCGGCGGCCTTCTTGGCTGGCGCGGCCTTCTTGGCTGGCGCGGCCTTCTTGGCTGGCGCGGCCTTCTTGGCTGGCGCTGCCTTCTTGGCTGGCGCGGCCTTCTTGGCTGGCGCCTTCTTCGCGGCTGCCTTCTTAGTCGGCGCCTTCGTCGCTACGGATTTCTTTGCCACGGGTTCGTTGCTCCTTGGGAGATTTCGTTTCCCCGCGGTGTTGGCCGTGGCCTGCGGGGGACGAGATGCTCTCGGACGTAAGTCTGATGGTTTGCTCTGTTCACCAACAGACACGAGTGTCACGTTGATGCCACGACGGTCTGAGTCGAGGGATTCGACTCGCACGACGACGGATTGCTCAATTGACACAACGTCCCGCGCTTTGGTTGGCGGTGGAGTGCCCATCGATTTGCTTGGGAGGTAGCAGAGTGCGGAGCCGGCGCGCACATAGCAGCCCTGAGAAGAATACGAAGCAACGACGGCCGGAACGTCGTCGCCCAAAGAGTAGCGACTAACGAACGCAAGAAAGTCGATTGGTTCGTTGAGAAAACTCTGGTCGTCAGTGGCTTTCTGACGCCTCGCAGAGTTTCCCCTCTTCCTAGTGACCTTTTGCGTGTCACTATCGGTTTTGGCAGTCTCAGTGACTTTTGATTTTCTTGGCTCGTTCTGGGCTGTACGGCGGGATCCACGGGAACGATCTGGGTCCTTGGCCTCCCTCACCGCACGGCGCGATGCTGGCCCACGGACAGGAACTCGTTCGACGAAAATCCATCCGACTCCAGCGATTGGCTTGGCGCCGATGAGGCGACCATCACCAAAAAGCCAATCGTGTTCGCCATGGAATTCTTGGAACGAATCGTTCGAGAGAATCGCAGCGTCGGCCTTATGCGCAACCTGAAGAATGAAGGCGTCGCCGCGTCCAACGACGCCGGCGGGCGGCGTGATTAGCTCGCCGTTGTTGACAGCCTCTTCATAAGTCTCACGCTCGTGGTCTTCGATGCGATGCGCGAAAGTGGCATCCACGATGACAGTTACGTTCTCGTAGTCTCGTTCTTCGATAATGGCTCGTACTGCCTCGTCGAGCTGAGTCAGGCTTGGCAGCGAGCGTCCTTCGGTCGCGATGTTCGATCCATCGACGACCAGGTGTGTAAATTTGGTAGTCATGTCGACTCCAGTCAATCACCGGATGAACCGAAATTACGGGATGGGGCACTTCGACCCGCTTTCGGTTGCATCCAACGGCAGACCCTCTTCTACACTCCGCCCGTGATCAACACAGTATTTTTCGACTTTGGCGGCGTCATTCTCACGTCTCCGTTTGACGCATTCGATCGGTATGAGCGCGAGAACGACCTGCCCGAAGGCCTTATCCGTCAGCTCAACTCCACGAACCCGGATGACAACGCGTGGGCTAAATTCGAACGCTCGGACGTTTCGGTTGATGAGTTCGCTTCCCTGTTTGAAGCAGAGGCAGCTGCACTCGGTCATGTCGTCAGTGGCCACACCATCGTGTCGCTTCTCGCCGGCGATGTGCGCCCCGAGATGGTCGAAGCCGTTCGGCGGATTAAACAGGCAGGACTCCAGACGGCGTGCCTGACGAACAACTTCGTTTCAAAGTCGGGGGGCGGTACCGGCATCGAGTCGTCGTCGAGCGAGCGGTCGGCGCAGGTCGCTGAGGTCATGGCCCTCTTTGACGATGTCGTCGAGTCATCGCAGATCGGGATACGCAAGCCAGAGCGTGGGTTCTACGAGATAGCGCTCGAACGTTCGAACGTTCGTCCCGAGGAGGTGGCGTTTCTCGATGACCTCGGTATCAATCTCAAGCCTGCTCGTGCCCTCGGCATGACGACAATCAAGGTTCTGGGAGCCGACCAAGCGCTCCGTGATCTGGAAGCTGTTCTTGGGCTCACGCTTCGGTAGCGCTCGTCGTCGGGGATGACGCTGATACCCAGACGCGCCTATCGTCGGTTGGGCCGCGACTAAGCAGCCAGGCGACGCCCGCGTCAAGGAACTGTCCGATCTCCGGCGGAAAGTTTTTCGGCTGGCGTCCCTGGCCATACCAGGGCGAGCCATTCGAGAAGCTATGCCTCGTCGATACCGGTGAACGCCCGGTCGAGGAGCTCGGCCTGCTCTTGTCGATGGATCGCATTCGACCCGGTGGCCGGGCTGCCCGACTCGGTACGAGACACACGGCGGATGGTGTGGGTGTCGCCGTGAGCTTCATAGAAGCGGCCCTTGACCGTGCTCCACGCACCCATGTTTTTCGGGCTCCTCTTGCAACCACACCAGTTCCGAGGCGTTGCTGTAGCGATCGAGGACGGCTGCGATCTGAGCGAATGGCCATGGATAGAGCTGCTCGACCCGGACAACGGCTAGGCCGCACCGACCTCATCGCGCTTCTCGGCTGCTTCGGCCGCGACTGCCGGAGGCAAACACGACTCGTCAGAACCGTTGATGGGTCGACAATCGATGGGTCGTCGAGGACCTCTTGGAACGAGCCGCTCAAGAAGGCTTCGACCGGGCTCCGCGACCATTTTGCTCGCAGGCCGGACTTCGGCGTGAAGACCACGAGGGGCTTTCGGACATCGCGCACCATTTGGCGGCGGAGCAGGTGGAAGAACTGGGCCGATGTCGTTGCGTTAGCAACCTGGATGTTGTCTTCGGCGCAGAGCAGCAGGAAGCGCTCGAGACGACCGGACGAGTGCTCGGGTCCTTGGCCTTCGTAGCCGTGGGGGAGCAACATGACGAGGCCGACCTGTTCCTTCCACTTGTCTTCGCCCGCCACGAGGAATTGGTCGATGATGATTTGGGCGCCGTTGACGAAGTCGCCGAACTGGGCCTCCCACAACACAGAGGGTCTGGGACTCGCCAGTGAATAGCCATATTCGAATCCGAGTGCGGCGTATTCCGACAGTGTTGAGTCATAAACCCAGAACTCGGTGTTGGGGGTTTCGAGCGCCGAGAGCGGAGCGAATTCGTGGCCGTTCTCGTAGTCGTGGATGGTTGCGTGTCGGTGAGCGAAGGTGCCCCGACGTGAATCCTGCCCGGCCAGGCGAACCGAGGTTCCTTCGTGCAGGAGGGAGCCGTAGGCGAAGAGCTCGCCGAGCGCCCAGTCGACCTCGCCGTTGGCCCACATGGCATCACGACTGACGAACTGCTTCGCCAACTTGGGATGGACGGTGAAGCCCTCGGGCTTGGAGCTCAGCGCGGCGTAGACGGCATCGAGCGTCTCGCGACTGACGCCGGTGTTGACGTGTGGCAGTACGCCGACTGCGGGCGGGGACGGCTTGGCCAAGAGACCCGGTGCCGGCGCCGAGCTGCGGGTGAGTTCGAGCCCGCTCTGGAGGAGTTCTTGGAAGTAGTCCAGCGCCGCCTCGGCTTCGGCGACGGAGATGTCGCCGCGGTCGATAAGCGCCTGGGTGTAGAGCGTGCGGACCGATGGCCGTGCCGCGATCTTGCGGTACATGAGCGGCTGGGTGTAGCTCGGGTCGTCGCCCTCGTTGTGGCCGTGGCGTCGGTAGCCGATCATGTCGATTACGACGTCTTTGTGGAATCGCTGGCGGTACGCAAAGGCAAGTTGAGCGACTCGGACACACGCTTCAGGGTCGTCGGCGTTGACATGGAAGATCGGGGCCTGAACCATCTTGGCGACATCGGTCGAGTAGTCGCTGGATCGTGATTGGTGGGGCGCCGTCGTGTAGCCGAGCTGATTGTTGAGTACGAGGTGAATGGTGCCACCGACCTTGTAGCCGTGAATCTGCGAGAGGTTGAGGGTCTCGGGGACGACGCCCTGGCCCGCAAACGCGGCATCGCCGTGGAGAATGATGGCCAGCGCCGGGTAGTTGCCCGCCGTGCTGCGATCCATATGGGCTCGGGCCATGCCGACCACGACGGGGCCGACTGCTTCAAGGTGTGACGGGTTTGCGGCCAACTGGATATCGATGGTGTTGCCCGCCGGGCTTTGGTGAACACCGCTGAACCCGAGGTGGTACTTCACATCGCCTGCGCCCTGGACCGATGTCTCGCTGATGCTCCCTTCGAACTCGGAGAAGAGCTGCGATTGGTCCTTGCCCATGATATTGATGAGCACGTTGAGGCGGCCTCGGTGAGCCATACCCAGCACGGCCCGCTCGAGCCCGAAGTCGGCGCTTTGGGAGAGTATCTCGTCCAGGATCGGGATGGCGCTCTCGGTGCCTTCGAGGCCGAATCGCTTCTGGCCAACGAATCGGCTGGCGAGGAACTTCTCAAGCGCCTCGGCGGCGGTGAGGCGTTCAAGGATGTGGTGCTGTTCGTCGCGTGAGAACTCGACGGTTGTTCCCTCGACCTCTTCCTGCAGCCATCGCTTTTCTTCTGGATCTGCGATGTGCATGTACTCGACGCCAATCGAACGGCAGTAGGCGTCGCGCAGGACGCCAAGGATTTTGCCGAGAGGCATCTGTTGCGCATTGCCACCGATTGACGCGTAGACCCCGTCCTGGGTGCCGGTGAGAAACTCTCGGTCGAGGTCCCAGATGGTGAGTCCGAACGTTGCCGGGTCGAGTTCGGGGTGGGTGTAGGACACGCCGTCTTTGAGCGGGTTGGTGTTCGCAATGAGGTGGCCACGCACCCGGTATTGGTTGATGAGCGTGTTGACGGCAAGTTGTTTGGCGTAGGCGCCCTCGATGTCGTCCTTGTCGGTGGCACCGTGGTCGACGCGCCACTTGACTGCTTCGTACGGAACGCCAACGTCACTAAAGGCGCCGCTATAGAAGTCGTCCTGGCCAAGGAGGAGTTCGTGGATCTTCTTGAGGACGAGGCCTGACTCAGCGCCTTGGATAATGCGATGGTCGTAGGTCGAGGTAATGGTCACGACCTTCGAGATTCCGAGTTGTGCCAGGACTCTCGGGTCGGCTGCCTGGTACTCGGTCGGGTAGTCGATGCGTCCGAGACCGATGATCGTGCCCTGGCCCGGCATGAGCCGGGGCACCGATTGCACGGTGCCGATCGTGCCGGGATTGGTGATGCTTACGGTGGCCCCGGTTAGATCGTCGATCCCGATCTTGTTGTCTCGAACCTTGCGGATGAGGAGTTCGTAGTTGTCGACCCACTCGGCAAAGTTCATCGAGCCAGCGTCTTTGATGACGGGGACGATGAGTGACCGCGAACCGTCGGCCTTCTGTTGATCAACGGCGATGCCGACGTTGATCGACTCGTTTCGGATGATCCGAGGCTTGCCGTCGGCGCCCTCGACGTAGGTGTTGTTCATGGCCGGCACTGCGTCGGCGATGGCGCGCACGATGGCATAGCCGATGACGTGCGTGAAGCTGACCTTGCCACCGCGAACCCGGCGGAGGTGGTTGTTGAGGATATTGCGGTTGACCTCAAGCAGCTTGGCGGGAACCTCGCGGAAGCTTGTGGCTGTTGGAACGGCGAGGCTCGACTCCATATTGGTAACAATGCGTGCCGCGACGCCCCGCAGGACTTCTCCCGGCTCGTCGGCGGCCGGCGCTGGTGACGCGGCAACGGCTGGCGATGATGCCGGTTCTGGAACCTGAGCGGCGGGTGCCGCGCCTAGTTCGGGTGTCGCGGCGACGGGTGCGGTAGCGACGGGTGCGGTAGCGACAGGCGTAGCGATCGCTGGCGCGGAGCCATTCTGGAATCCGTTGCCAGGACAGAGGGAACCGACTTCGGGTTGTTGAGGAACTGTTGTTGCATTTCCTCAACAAGCCAGGCGTTGGGTCCGGACGCTGCTTGTTCATTTGGGTTCGACACGGCGATGATCCTACCCGGTTTCCAATCGGGTGCTGAGACGAATAGCGTTCGTCCATGCTCGTAGCCACATGGAATGTCAACTCGCTCAACGCCCGGATGCCGCGGGTCGAGCCATGGCTGCGTGAGGTGGCGCCTGATGTGGTGTGTTTACAGGAAACGAAGCTCGCCGACGACGCCTTTCCCTACGACGCCTTCGCGGCCCTCGGGTACGACTCGGTGCACCACGGCGAGGGGCGGTGGAACGGTGTGGCAATCTTGTCCCGGGTTGGCATTGAGAACCCAATCATGGGGTTCGCCGACGGGATTGAGCCCGATCCAGACGCCAGGCTCGTCTCGGCGACCTGCGGTGGCATACGGATCCACAGTGTCTACGTGCCAAACGGGCGCGAGATTGGCCACGACCACTACCACTACAAACTTTCCTGGCTCGGTCGCCTCGTCGACCACCTCTCCGCCACGGCGTCGCCGAGCGACGACGTCATTGTTGCCGGCGACTGGAACATCGCCCCAACCGACATCGACGTTTGGGATCGGGCGATGTTTGACGGGGCCACCCACGTCACTGAGCCCAGCGCGAGGCCCTTGCGGCCGTGAAGGAGTGGGGGTTGATCGATACCTTCCGAGGCGTCACACAGCCCCCAAGCTGTATAGCTACTACGACTACCAAGCGGGCCGGTTCCACAAGCGCGAAGGAATGCGGATCGACTTCCTCTTGGCCACCGCTGGCCTCGCCGGCCGATCGGTCCTCGATGTCGTCGACCGGAACGGCCGGAAAGGTTCGAAGCCCAGTGACCATTGCCCTGTCCTTGCGGCCTACCGCGACCAGAGCGAGCAGGTGGCACGATGACGCTGCCAGATCCAACCAAGACCGCGCGCACGAGACGTTCTTTGGGCGCGCCGACGTCGAGTCGCCCCGGCGTCAGTTGGCTCAGGAGGTCGGCTCGCAAGTCCGGCTGATCATTGAGCATCTCGTCGACACACGGGCACCCGACGCCGACCTTGGCGAGATCCGAGATCAGTTGACGGTTATCGCCGATCGGCTCAGCTCGTTTGAGCACGGACGAACGTACGAAGGGTACTCGGAGGCCTCCACGGCGGGCGGTGGTGGTATCGAGGACGGACAACCGTCTGGTCACACCGATTTCAGTCCCGTCATCGGAACAGCCAACCCGCTCGCGCCACCGCTGGTGATGTCCTACGACGAGGCAACCAACACGGTCATTGGCGATGTTGTCTTCGGCTCGGCCTACGAAGGGGCGCCCGGGTGCGCTCACGGCGGGTGGGTTGCAGCGGCCTTTGACGAGGTGATGGGAGCCGCCCAGGCGTTGTCTGGCAACCCGGGCATGACCGGCACCCTGACGACCATCTACCGATCGCCGACGCCGATCCGCACCCAACTGCGCATAACGGCTCGACTCGAGCGAGTGGAGGGTCGCAAGATATTTGTCGTGGCCGAGATGCACGCGGGCGAAGTGCTCTGTGCCGAGGCGACGGCCGTCTTCATCAGCATCGACTTCGCCAAGGTGGCGGCAATGATGGCCCAGCGCAACGCCGACTGACGATCAGCGGGGCCAAGCGAGCGCGGCTACAAGTGTTCTTTGACGAGGTCGATGACTTCGCCGCCAAAGCGTTCGAGCTTCGCTGGGCCGATTCCTGCGATTGACGCCAACTTGGCCTTGGAGGTTGGCTGCGCCTTGGCGATCGCTCGCAGCGTCTTGTCGTTGAAGATCACGTAGGCGGGCACATCGGCGCCCTTGGCCCGCTTACGCCGCCACTCTCGGAGCGCATCGAAGACGGGGTCGTCGACGGGGTTGCGGTCGACGGGATTGCGGTCGACGGATTTCGGCAGGCTGGCCCGTGAGGTTGCGACTCCCGCCTTCCAATCGCTTGGCCGGTACCCGCGACGAAGGTGATCGACTGCGGGTTCGAGCATGGCCAGGTAGGGCGACGGTTGCCGTTTGACGTTCTTGACGCCAAAGGCCCGTTCGCTCGCCCACGACAGATTGAGTTGGCGTTCGGCCCTGGTGAGACCGACGTAGAGGAGGCGTTGCTCCTCAGCGAGCTGGGCGCCAGTTTCGGCGTAGCTGATCGGTACGTAGCCCTTCTCCAAGCCGGCAATGTGGACAATCGGCCACTCGAGACCCTTGGCGCCGTGGAACGTCGCGAGTTCCACGGCGTCGCGGTCGCTGTCGACTTCACTGGCCTGAATCGTGGCGATCCAGGCCAGCAGGTTGGGTCCGGTGGGGTCTTGGTCGATGGAGAGATACTCGTGGACGAGTCGGCTCAGGGCGGTGAGGTTGGCCCGGCGCTCGTGTTCGGACTGGGTTGATTCGGCGGGCTCTTCGTCGAGGGTGCTGTCGAGGTTGGCTACGGCGATGTCGACCCGAACGCCCGGTCGGCCCATAGCTCGAAGCTCATCCTTGACCTCCTGGGAGTTGAGCGGACCGGTGCCGCCCCGAACCCGAACGGGAACGCGATTGGCTGACAGTGCTTGCTCAATCGTGACGAGCTGGGCGTTGGTGCGTACGAGAACGGCCTGGTTGCCCCATGGCTCCGATGGCTTTTTGGCGCTGACGACGGCATCGGCGATGCCCGCGGCTTCGGCCGCATCAGTGCTGTAGCCCGTAATGCTCGGAATCGGGCCATCGGGCTGATGCGGGATGAGCTGCGCTCCCTTGCCCTGCAGCGATGCGTTGGCGAGCGTCAGGATTTGTGGCGTCGACCGATAGTTGTCGGTGAGTGCGACAACGGTGGTGCCGGGCTCACGCTGGGCGAATCGCTGAAGGAGTTGGGGGTCGGCGCCGTTCCAACCGTAGATCGCCTGGTTGGGGTCACCAACGACGAAGAGATCGTTGCTGTCACCCCGCCAGGCCTTGAGAAGCTCGAACTGGAGTGGGTTGACGTCCTGGAACTCGTCGACATAGAGGTGACGGTGCCGCCAACGTATCGACGCTGCGTAGTCGGGGTCGGACTGGATATCGCGAATGGCAAGGGCGAGGATGTCGTCGAAGTCGACGAGCCGCCGGCGCCGCTTTTCTTGCTGGTAGCGCTCGATTATGTCGGTCATGTCGTCGGCTGAGATGGGCGGCGTACGCCCGGCGAGCGCGGCGGCGCTGCCGTAATCGTGCGGGGCGACGAGGCGGGCGCGGGCCCATTCGATTTCGGAAACGACGTCGAGGGGCTCGACGCCTTTCGGCGGCCGAGTAGCTGTGAGACCATGCGATACTTGCGGTCAACGAGTGCAGGCGGCTCGATGCCGCGATCAGCCCAGTGGCGGCGAAGCTGCATGAGCGCCACGCCGTGGAAGGTGCCAGCCACGACCTGCTCGCGAAGCCCGAGTTGAAGCAGGCGCTTCCGGAGTTCGCCCGCTGATTTGCGGGTAAAGGTAAGGGCCAAGACTCGTTGTGGGTCGGTCTGACCAACCGCAACCCGCCAGGCGATGCGTCTCGTCAACACACGAGTCTTGCCCGAGCCAGCGCCGGCGTGAACCACGACGGGAGCCCCATCAGTCGTGACGGCGTTCAGCTGGCTTTCGTTTAGGGCGCCAAGAAGTCGATCTGGATCCATCGTTTTGCACCTTACCGGAGCCCTCTGACACTCATTCGACGTAGTAGTGTCACAGACGTGCCGTATCCCGCAGAAAATCTCAATAGCCAAGAGAAGGTGGTCCTCGACCTCCGCCCCCATTGGTGGTTCTTCGCCAAGCACGTCGCCATTCTTCTTGCGACCATCGTTCTCGGCGTTCTCGTGCTCGCGTTCACGAGCGTGCAGGCGCTCAATCTGATTGTCGGCATTGCCATCCTCGGCGCAGTCATCCTGTTCGCCTTCCGTTACATGATCTGGACGACAACCAACTTTGTCGTCACGACCGATCGACTGATCAGCCGAAGCGGTGTCTTCACCCGTGAGGGCGTTGAGATCCCGCTTGAGCGAATAAACACGGTGTTCTTCCGCCAAAATCTCTTTGAACGAATGATCGGTTCGGGCGACCTCGAAATCGAATCGGCGAGTGAGGAAGGCAGTTCGCTCTTCACGGACATTCGCCGCCCCGTCGATGTGCAGAACGAGATCTACCATCAGATGGAAAACAACGAGAACCGCAAGTTTGACCGAGTTGGCAAGAACCTGTCGGCGCAGGGGTTCGGCGGCGTCGGCGAATCCATTCCCGATCAGATCGCAAAGCTCGACGACCTTCGAAAGCGTGGCGTCCTAAGCGACGCCGAGTTCCAGGCGAAGAAGGAAGACCTACTTCGACGGATGTAGTCCAGGAGCTAGGTAACCGGTCGCCACGCTTGGTAGGTTCCCTCCCCATGTCTGGCATTCCCTCGACCCAATACTCGATCTCGCTCAAGGTCAACCTCGACAACCGTCCCGGTGTTCTTGGCTCCCTCACCACCGCCATTGGCCAGAGCGGGGGCAATATCTTTGCCGTCGACGGGTTTGTCGCGAAAGGCCCAACGCTCGAACGCGTGATGGTCGTCAACTGTGGCAGCGAAGCGCACCAGAAGGATGTCGTCGCCGCCGTCGAAGCCGTCGCCGGTGTGACCCTGATCGAGTGGTGGGATCGAACGTTCAAGATGCATGAGGGCGGCAAGGTTGAGGTCCTGCCGCTGTGCCCGGTCGGCGACCGCGACGACCTGTCGATGGCCTACACCCCCGGCGTGGCCCGGGTCTGCAATGCGATTGCCGCCGATGAGCGTCTGGCTGACGAATACACGATTCGCAAGAACACTGTCGCCATCGTTACCGATGGCACCGCGGTGTTGGGCCTCGGCGACATCGGGCCAAAGGCTGCCATGCCAGTAATGGAAGGCAAAGCGCTGCTGTTCAAAGAGTTTGCTGGCGTCGACGCCTTCCCCATCTGCCTCGACGTCTCAACGCCCGAAGAAGTGATCGAAACGGTGATCCGATTGGCGCCAACGTTCGGCGGAATCAACCTCGAGGACATCGCCGCACCCGGCGCGTTCATTATCGAAGACGCGCTGAAGGAAGCCCTTGACATCCCGGTCTTCCACGACGACCAGCATGGCACGGCCGTTGTTACCCTGGCCGCCCTCGAGAACGCACTTCGGGTGGTTGGCAAGAAGCTCGACGACGTCAATATCGTCATCGCCGGCATGGGTGCGGCTGGTGTGGCAATCGGCAAGATCCTGCTCAACGCGGGAGCGACCAACGTCATCGGGACCGACCGTACGGGCGCGATCTATGAGGGTCGCGAGAACCTCAACTTCGCCAAGCAATGGTTTGCCGAAAACACCAACCGCGATCGACGAGGCGGCTCGCTGAGCGATGTCATCGTCGGCGCCGATGTGTTCATTGGCGTCTCGGGTCCAGGGATCCTGAGCCGAGAGGATGTTGTCGCGATGGGCAACGACCCGATCGTCTTTGCCATGGCCAACCCTGATCCGGAGATCCTGCCCGAACAAGTCGAGGGTCTTGTCGCCGTCATGGCCACGGGCCGCAGCGACTACCCAAACCAGATCAATAACGTGCTTGCCTTTCCCGGTATTTTCCGGGGGCGCTCGATGCTCGGGCCAGCGATATCACCGAAGGCATGAAGGTCGCAGCGGCCAATGCCATCGCCGACTCGGTGAGGGCCGATGAGCTTTGTGCCGAGTGGGTCGTTCCGTCCGTGTTCGACAAGGACGTTCCGCTGCGGGTGGCCGAAGCGGTGTACCGCGGCGATCGCCGACGGTGTGTCACGGCTGAGGTAGCTGGGCGTTCGACCGCCCATCTCGGTATCTGGCGGCGCGGGCCACTACCGCTCTATTTCGCGGCCTACATCCTGCTCGGCTTCGGCATGAGCGTACTTGGGCCGGCTATTCCCACGCTGCGAGAAGCCACCGGTGCGAGCAACGGCGGTATCTCCATCTTGTTCCCTGCGGTCTCGGCTGGCGGGTTCGTCGGCGCCCTAACCGTTGGTCGACTCTACGATCAGGGGCATGGCCATCGTCTGCTTGGCGCTGGACTCGCGGCGTTTGGGCTAGCCGCGTTGGTGCTGTCGGTCCCGAGCACGGTCGTTGTGCTCGCTGTCATCATCTTCCTCCTTGGGCTCGTCGGCTCAGCGATCGATGTTGGCGGCAACACGCTCTTGTTGTGGCACGGCGGCACAGGATGGTCCGCAGTATGAACCTCCTCCATCTCATGTTTGGGGTCGGTGCGCTGGGCGCCGCTGTTGGTCGAGTGGTCCGTGACGACGACGGGAGGGCTTGTCGCCGGTCTCGTGCCGGTCGCCGTGCTCGGCGTCGTGCTCGGCGTTCTGATCTACTTCGGACCGGATGCACCAGTGGCGAAGGCGGTCAGCGAAGGCGGGACCGGCGCGCCTCCACCAAGTCGGATACAGCTCGGCGTCGTGGCCTTGTTCTTCCTGCTCTCCGTCGGCGTTGAGGTCGGTATCGGTGGCTGGGTTTTCAGTTTCGCGAAGGATGCCGGCGCTGATGCTGCCCTTGTGACCACCGGCTTCTGGAGCGCGTTCACGCTTTGTCGCTTGATCGTCGTGCTCATTGGCCATCGCGCAACACCGGCACGGATCCTCTACACCTCCGGCGGCGTGGCCGCGCTCGGCGGTGTGCTGCTGGTGATGGCCGACCGCAATACGTCACTGTTGCTTTGCGGTGTTACCATGATCGGTGCCGGCATCGCCCCCCAATTCCCAACACTGCTGCTCTTTGCCGAGCGGCGAATTGAGGCGAGCGGGTCGTCGATGTCGGTGATCCTGGCGGCCGCCGGAGTTGGTGGTGCTGGCTTGCCGTGGTTGATGGGTCAGATCATCGAACTGCAGGGAACCGACATCCTGCCCTGGCTCGGACTCGTCGGTGCCGTCGGCACCCTGGCGTGGATGTTTGTCGTGGCCGTCGTGCTCCCCCCACCAGTGCGCTAGCGCGCGCGGGGTCAGACCCCATGCGCGCGGTTTAGGCGATTGCCTCGATTGCGGTGGCGATTGCGAGCGCTCGGTTGGCGTTTTCAACGTGGAGATTCTCGATCATCTTGCCATCGACCGTGGCCACGCCCTTGCTCTCGGCTTGCGCCTCATTGAAGGCGGCGATGACCCGCTTGGCGTAATCGATCTCGTCGTCGGAAGGTGCCCAAATCGTGTTGGCCGGCTCGACCTGCGTTGGGTGGACCAGCGTCTTGCCATCGAAGCCCATCTCGAAGCCCTGGCGCGCCTCGACGGCGAATCCCTCGTCATCGCGGACATTGTTGTAGACGCCGTCGAGAATCATCTTGCCCGCTTCGCGAGCGGCGAGAACCGCAGTGGCAAGGTGAGGCAGGATTGGGTGCCGACTTGGCACCATGTGGGCATGCAGCTCTCGGTACAGGTCGTTGGTGCCCATGACCAACACCTCGACGCGGGGATGGGCGCAGATGGCTCGGGCGTCAAGGACGGCCGTTGGTGTTTCGATCATTGCCCAGATGGTGAGATCGGCCGGCGCACCGGCGGCATCAAGAATGGCCGAGATCTGGTCGAGGTAGTCGACCGAGCTGACCTTGGGCATCACGACGCTGGTGGCACCCGACGTGGCGATTGCCTTCAGATCGTCTTCGCCCCAGGGAGTGTCGAGTCCATTCGAGCGAATTGTCACCTCGCGATGGCCATAGTCGCCGGAGCTGGCTGCGGCGACTGCATTGGCGCGGGCCGACTCTTTGGCATCCGGGGCAACGGCATCTTCGAGATCGAAGATGAGTGCGTCGGTTGGAAGCGTCTTTGCCTTCTCAAGCGCCCGCTCATTGGCTGCTGGCATGTAGAGGACGGATCGACGAACCTTCATGGTGAACCTGCTTGCGAGAGGGGAATGGCTAGAAACCGTAGAGGGCAGCGAGCTCGGGATCTCGGGAGGCGAGATCCTTGGCTAGTTCGACGATCACGTGGCACTGCTTCACCGAGGCATCGTCTTCCATCTTGCCGTCGAGCATAAGCGCACCAGTGCCGTCGCCCATTGCCTCGATCACGCGAGTGGCGTGGGCGACGTCGGCCGGGTCGGGCGAGAACACGCGCTTGGCGATGTCGATCTGTACAGGGTGGAGCGACCAGGCGCCGACGCAGCGCAACGACAATGCGCGTTGCGGAACTGGTCTTCGCAGGCGACCACGTCTTTGATGTCACCGAATGGCCCGTAGAAGGAGGATGCCATGGGTCACGCACGCATCGACCATGCGGGCAATGGTGTAGTGCCATAGATCTTGCTGGTAGGTCGTACGAGCGCCGTTGATGTCGCCGTCGGTCGGATCTTGACGGACGAGGTAACCGGGGTGGCCGCCGCCAACCCGGGTCGTCTTCATTCGACGATTGGCGGCGAGATCGGCTGGGCCGAGTGAGAGGCCCTGCATGCGAGGCGACGCGCCGCAGATCTCTTCGACGTTGGCGACGCCGCGGGCGGTCTCAAGAATGGCGTGGAGGAGAATTGGCCGCTTGAGTCCGGCCTTGGCCTCGAGCTGAGCCAAGAGTCGGTCCATGTAGTGGATGTCCTCAAGGCCCCTCGACCTTCGGCACCATGATACGTCGATCTGTCGCCGACCTCGGTGACAATGCTGTAGATATCGTCGAGTCCCCACGGCGAGTCGAGCGAGTTGATCCGAGTCCACAGCTGCGTGTCGCCCATGTCGACGGTCTTGCATGACCTCGATGAGCCCAGCGCGTGCTGCCTCTTTGTCGCTAGCGGGCACGCCGTCTTCCGAGATTGCCGAGGAGGATGTCTACCGTTGGCGCGATATCGGGCACCTTGGCAACCATCTTACGCGTTGGAAGGCGGGAAGAAGTGGATCATCCGCGACGGTTTGAATGGCACTTCGCTCACGGGTGAGGGGGCACCGACGGCAAGCGGCTTGAAGAAGTCTTTGGGGCTACGCACGAGGATCTACGCTAGTAGTGGCTAGCGGTGCGGTCGAATCATGGCGGCGTGACATGCGTCGGGCTGGGCGAGGTAGCGTGCAGGGATGTCCCGCACCAAGGTTCGAAACGCAGGCCCTCGTGGCATCGAAGAGATTGGCGAGCGGGACGGGTGGCGTTGCTGGCTCTGTGATCAGCCGGTCGATCCGGCGCTCTCGGTCAACGACGACCTTGGGCCGAGCGTTGACAGCCGCATCACCAAGGCCAAGGCCAAGAAGAAAAGCGCGCGAGTGAGCTCGAGCCTCGTTTGGCCCATCGGGCCTGTAACACCGGCAAAGGCGGCACGGCGCCAGTCGTCGAGTGGGGAGCCGACCTGTTCGTGGTCGACCCGGCACCGATCATCGGCAGCGTCGAGCGATTGATTCGCAAGGGCGGTCGAGAGGCGATGGCTCGTTGTCCGGCGCGGTGACGATGCCGAGCAGGCAGGCGAGTGGCTGATCGACCGGATCTCGCGGCTGGAGCCCACGCTCGATTGCACCACGTCCATCGAAGCGGGCGGCGGCCAGTTCTTGCTCATCCTCTCCGTCTAACGCCCACAACCTTGCGAACTGGACGGTGTAAACACCCCACTAATGGGGTGTTTACACCGTCCAGTTCGGTAGAGGGGCGGGGGTGGGGGCTAGCGTTGTCGCTCATGGACCCGATCGATCCGGCGCTGCCGCCGTGCGATGCTGACGTGACGTCGACGTACTTCATCGATGCTGGTGAACCTACTGTCGTGGCTGCGAAGGAGGTGACCAGTGGCTTGGATTCCGACAAGGAGCGTTCCATTGCCTTGTTCGAGGCCGTACGCGACGGCTTCCGGTATGACCCCTACGGTTTGGCCAGTGACCCGGCCGAGTATCGGGCCAGCGCCATCTTGGCTGGTTCGCAAAGCTGGTGCATCCCGAAGTCGATCCTTCTGACCGCAGCGGCACGCTCCGTGGGGATCCCGGCGAGACTCGGGTTTGCCGATGTCCAGAATCACCTTCAGTCGGCGAGGCTCGAAGCCGCGATGGGCACGTCCCTGTTCGCCTGGCACGGCTACAGCGTTCTGTACGTAGACGGGAGGTGGCTGAAGGTCTCGTCGGCCTTTAACCGCTCGATGCGACCGGTTCGGTACCAAGGTGCTGACCTTTGACGGCGAGTCAGGCGCGCTGATGCATGCGTTCGACAAGACGGGAATCGACACATGGAATATGTCAACCATCGCGGCGTCTTTCACGACGTGCCGCTCGAGGAGATACTCCGCACCTTCCAGGACTTATACAGCTCGATGCTGCACCAGCGTCCGTGACCCAGTTCTGCAGCGCCTAGGACCAGCGCCGACGAGGACCTGCCGCGCCTAGGACGAGGCGTCGGGGCGGGAAAGCTGGTGCGGAACGTGAACGCTTCGGTGACGGGCCGTTGGCAGCGAGGTGGTTGAGCTTGGCCACTCCTCGTCGATGGATGGCTCGGTGCCGGCGGGGATCCACCACATCACCAGGACTGGAAGTTCTGGCACTGGCTCGAACCACTCTCGTCGCCGCGGCAGGAACTCGGCGTGGGCCGACTTGTAGACATACTGCTTGAACGTCTCGATCGACTCCCACGTGCTGAGGTTGAGCAGCAGGTCGGGGTCGTCGAACGCTCGAACTGACGTCGCATCACCATCGTCGGTCTGGAAGCGCCACACGAAACCGGGGGATGCCTCGGCGAGTGTGTTGATTCGCTCAAGGTTGGCCATGAACTCGGCCATGATCGGCCCGTCGGTTGGGCCCTTAGCGGGCGATGTTGAACTGGGCCAGATGGAACGAGGACATGGGCCGAGTCTAGGAATCGCCCGACCGGATTTCGACTCAAGTTGCGTTCCCGGATGTCGATAGCCAACGGGAGCCTTTACACCGTAAGACTTACGGCGTATGGTTTGGAAACGTTTTGTCTCACCACACCCGCAAAGGACGCCAATGACTGCCGTTGACCAACCTCTCGATGAACTCCTCGAACTCAGCAACACCGACGTCGACGCACTTGTTCATCATGTCAAGAACAACGCTGAGTCGATCTTCACGTGGGACTACGAGAAGGGTTGCGACCCGGGCTAAACAAGCTTTACGAGAAGGCCAAGGGCGCCCAGTGGAACGGTGAGACCGATCTCGACTGGACCATTGAGTTCGATAAAGAAAAGGCAATGGCTGAGGCCGAGATTCCCAACGCGGAGACACTGCGACTCCTTGGGGTTGAGGTTGCTGGCACGTCATTCGAGAAGTGGGGCCCGAAGGAATGGATGGAGCTGGAGGACGAGACCAACAACTGGTCGCTGAGCCAGTTCATGCATGGTGAGCAGGGCGCACTCATCTGCACGGCCAAGATCGTAGAGACGGTCCCTTGGATCGATGCTAAGTACTACGCCGCCACACAGGTGATGGATGAGGCCCGCCACGTCGAGGTCTTCGCCAAGTATCTCGACACTCGCGAGAGCTATTTTTATCCCGTCAACTATCACCTGTCGTCGCTGCTCGACGACATCCTCACGGATCATCGCTGGGACATGACCTATCTCGGCATGCAGGTGATGGTCGAGGGCCTGGCGCTGGCTGCGTTTGGTCACGCCATGAACATGACGACCGATCCCTTGCTCAAGCGTCTCCTCCGTTATGTGATCAGTGATGAGGCGCGCCACGTTGCGTTCGGCGTGCTCAGCCTGCAGGAGTACTACGCCGAACTCACCGAGAAGGAGCTCTTTGATCGCCAAGAGTTCGCGTTCGAAGCGGCCCTTCGCATGCGCGACCGTTTCCTTCGCCAAGAGGTGTGGGAAAAGATGGGCGTCGACTCCAAGGAAGCCATCAAGACCTTCTGGATGGAGGACAAGAATCAGGACCCGTTCCAGCAGCTCCTGTTCGCCAAGATCGTGCCGAACTGCAAGAAGCTGGGCCTCCTCGATGCCAATGACGGCTGGTTGCGGAAGCGCTTTGACGAGATGAACGTCACCCAGTTCGAGGACTGGGCCGATACCGGCGAAGAGTATCTCGACTTCGATGTCGTCGAAGCCGACCGTCTCGCCGCCGCGGCAGCGGAGTAGCGGGTTTCAGGGCCAGACTCGTCTCGCTGAGGCTGGCTCTCGCTGAGGCTGGTTCTCGCTGAGGCTGGTTCTAGCTGAGGGCTAGTGTTTCGATGGTGCGCTCGGCCAACCAGTTGGCGAGGTCGGGCATCGTCCCGGAGAAGAGTAAGAGCGTAAAGACGCCCAAGACGCCCCCGCCGCCGAACAACATGATTGGTCGGAACGGGAGGGTGGCGGCCTTGGGCGTCAGCGCGAGCGCACTAGCGCCAAGGATCAACGGCATGAAGATGCCAACCATGTAGATCGTGAGGTCGACGAGGCCAGACGCGTCGTTATTGCCAAGGCCAACAAAGAGCGGGCCAGCGTAGGTTCCAAGAGCGGGCCACCACGACAACGCAGCGACGCCGCCCGCCACGGCGCCAGCCGCACCCGTCACAAGGTTGACCCGGCGAACAAGCGGCGCCACGAGCACACCGGTCGCAATGGCCAGCGCAGCGGCCAGCATCTGGCCGGGCGGCTCGTTCAGATTGTCGGAGAATCGAAACCACGACACGAGAATGGTGGCCAATACGAAGCCAACTGCCGCTGCTGAGGATTCGGTGCGGGCGATAAGCATCGTGGCGATCCCGGGGATCAGCAGGGTGAGCGATGACAGATAAAAGACAGCGGTGAGTCCCTCGAAAAACAAGTCTTTCATGAGGCGTTCTGCTTCTGTGAGGCCGACTGAGCGGCGCGAACCATGGGGACATGCGGAATGCCGTCCTCGAGATACTCAGCGCCTGCCGGCTCGAAACCGAACGACGCGTAGAAGTCGACCAGGTAGCTTTGGGCCTCGAGCAACGATGCACCCTCACCGATCGTGATTAGCGCCTCGTCCAACAGCTGACCAGCGAGCCGCTGGCCCCGGCAATCGAAACGAGTTGCGACCCGACCGATGCGTCTCCCGGCCGGATCGTCCAGCAGCCGGACGGTAGCCGCCACACCATGGTCGTCGGCCAGCCAGAGATGCTCAGTGGTTGGCAGTAGGTCGAGTCCGTCGACCTCGGCGTATGGGCACGCCTGTTCGACGACGAACACGTCGACCCGAAGGCGCAGCAGGTCGTAGACCTGAGTGGCGGAAAGTTGGTCGCCGGTCGACCGATGGAAAGTCAGCGACGTCGTTGACGCCGGCGTGTTCGAGATCGGCTGTTTGTCCACTGAGTCATCGTAGTGAGGCCGCTCCATCAAGTGGCGCCACGCCGGACAGCAGACCAGACTGTGGCGATGGATTCGCTTACCTTACAATCGGCCGGCGTCGCTCAGAATGGCGCGGTGGAACTCGCATGGGAGCAGTGGGGCGCTGGCGGGGCTCCGCTGCTTCTGGTCAACGGCCTCGGCTCGCCCATGGTGTCGTACGAGCTTGGCTTTATCGCACTGCTGGTTGACGCTGGCTTTGCCGTCGTCCGCTTCGACAATCGAGATACGGGTCGGTCGACACGCTGCGAGGGTGTTCGCTACGACCTCGGCGATATGGCTGCCGATGCACTCGCGGTGTTGGACGCCGTTGGCTGGGACACCGCCCATGTCCTCGGCCAGTCGATGGGCGGCATGATCGTGCAAACCCTCGCCATTGAAGCGCCGGAGCGGCTCCGGTCGGTCACCTCGTTCATGTCAGCAACGGGCAACCCTGCGTTCGGCGCACCGAGCGGCGATGCGCTCGGGGCCCTTACCGAAGTTCCGCCGCTCGATCGTGACGGCTGGATCGAGTCTCGGCTTCGCACCGAGAAGTTCTGGTCATCGGCTGTCATCGACGACCCGACCTGGAACCGGCGCAAGGCCGAGCTGCTGTACGACTACGGCATCGACACCGCCGGCACGGGACGTCAATACAACGCGGTTCGCGCCAGCGGCGACCGCGAGGCCGGATTGCGCGAGGTCGACTTGCCGTTCTTGGTCCTGCATGGCTCGGTCGATGGACTGATCAACCCGACGGGCGGACAGCGGACGGCCGAGCTTGTCCCTGGCGCCCGCTACGTCGAGATCAACGGGATGGGACACGATCTCCCTCCCAATTTTTGGCCGTCGATCGCCGACGAAGTGATCGGCTTTGTACGGTCGGTCTCTGACGATCTACGGTGAGCGAATGGGTCCTCTTCAAGGTGTAACCGTTCTCGAACTCGCAGGAATCGGCCCCGGGCCGTTCTGCGCGATGATGCTCAGCGACATGGGTGCCAACGTGATCCGGATCGATCGGGCGGGCAACGTGTCGCAGTCGAGGCCCGACTCACCACCGCCCGACGTGCTCGCTCGAGGCCGTCGCTCCATCGGTGTCGACTTGAAGAACCCCGAAGGCGTCGAGACGGTGTTGAAGTTGGTGGAAAAGGCCGACGTCATCATGGAAGGGTTCCGTCCTGGTGTGACCGAGCGTCTCGGGCTCGGGCCCGACGTATGTCTCCAGCGCAATCCGGCGATTGTCTATGGTCGCATGACCGGCTGGGGCCAGGAAGGCCCCTACGCCCCCGCAGCCGGCCACGACATCAACTACATAGCGTTAGCAGGCGCACTCGAACCGATCGGGCGGGCAGGCGAGAAACCTGCGGTCCCGCTGAACCTCGTTGGCGACTTTGGCGGGGGCGGCATGCTGCTCGCTTTCGGCATTGTCTGCGCCGTACTCGAGGCAAAGAACTCCGGCCAGGGACAAGTCGTCGATGCGGCGATGGTGGACGGCGCAGCCGTTCTGATGAACATGTTCTGGGGTATGAAGGCGATGGGGATGTGGCAACCCGAGCGCGGCACCAACATGTTGGACACGGGCGCTCATTTTTACGATGTCTACGAATGTGCCGACAACAAGTTCATCTCGATCGGCTCGATTGAACCGCAGTTCTACGCCGAGCTGCTTCGCCTGAGCGGACTTGGTGAGCAGCCAGATTTGCCTCGCCAAATGGACCGGTCCCAGTGGCCAGCCATGAAAGAGCGCGTCGCTGAGCTGTTCATGACCAAGACTCGGGCCGAGTGGTGCGAGCTGATGGAACACAGCGACGTGTGTTTTGCCCCGGTGTTGTCGATGGACGAAGCAACCGAACACCCGCACAACGTCGAGCGTGGCACCTTCGTCAACGAGTTTGGCCTAACCCAGGCTGGCCCGGCACCGCGCTTTAGCCGCACGGCGCCCGTCATCGCTGGTCCGCCGGCCGCAGGCGAGCACAGCGACGAGATTCTGGCCGAGTTCGGCCTCGACGCCGCCGCGCTCCGTGCGAGCAGCGCCGTCGCCTGTAACGCCGGCCGCCACCGCCATCGCCGCGGCCGGGGTCCGACGCTTGCGTACTTCGTACTCGGCATACCGTTCGATGTGAAGTCCTTCTAGCCTAAACGGATGTCGACGCTCGTCTGTTTCCACGCCCACCCCGACGATGAAGCCATCGCCACGGGAGGCCTCATGCTGAAAGCCTCACGGGCCGGTCATCGAGTCATCCTCGTTTGCGCCACCCGCAGCGAGCGCGGTGAGCCCCGGAGGGTGTACTCAACGAGGGCGAGCAGCTGTGGGAACGGCGGTCGTCGAGCTGACGACGGCATGCGAGATCCTCGGCGCTGAGCCGCCAATATTTCTTGGCTATGAAGATTCCGGCATGATCGGCGAACCGGAGAATGACAACCCAAACTGCTTCTGGCAGGCCGATCATGACGAGGCGGTCGAACGCCTGAGCGCCATCCTGACTGACGTCGATGCCGATGTTCTGACCATCTATGATCCAAACGGCGGCTACGGGCACCCTGATCACATCCAAGTTCATCGGGTGGGATTGGCCGCAGCGAAGTCGTGCGGAATCGAGCACGTGTATGAGTCGACAATTAATCGGACTCGTGCCCTTGAAATGATCGCTCAAGCGAAAGAGCTGGGCTTATTTGCCGAGGATGCGGAAGCGCCAGACATCGAGGGAGACGACAGTTTTGGCATGCTCGAAGCGGACATAAGTTTTGACGTCGACGTGTCGGACGTGGCCACCGAAAAGAAGGCTGCCATCGCCGCTCACCGGAGCCAAGTTGGTCCTGACAGCTTCTTCCTGGCGATGCCAGACGAGGTCTTTGTCCATGTGTTCGGGAGCGAAAGTTTTGCCTTACCCGGGGTTCGCGGAACGGGTGGGCCACAAGCAGTCGCTGTCCTTCCCGGCCTCTGAGCAGGTCAAAGGGAACGCTGTCATACCCCCTCGTTAGGTTGGGTTAGATGAACAACAATCACAACGGCGGGGCGCCACCAAGGAACGACCGGGTGGCTCAGGCAATTGACTCAGTAATCGCAAGCTTCTGGTCAAACGATCCGTACGGGCGCAAGGTTTCTGAGGAGATCGTCGACTACTTGGCCTTCGATGCGCCGACGGCGGAGGTCGAAGTAGCCATCGAACAACGCATCGCCGCCGCGCTCCAGGCAACGTGGGAACGTGGGTGGCTGCCCCGAGAGGTCATTCGAGAACTCAGTCGCAAGGGTCCGGCGCTCCATGCGGCGATGATCACATCGGCAGTGGCGAGCCACTACCGGATGACGCCCTCGGCAACCATCTCCCAGGCCTGGCACGAGCACGTCGCATCGCTTGACTTGCCCGACGTTCGTGCCCGGCAATGGATGACGGCCACCAGGGTGCTGCAGCGCTCGTCCTGGCTCGACATCGTCGATGTTGCCTTGCGGCTCATTGGCTCGCTCGGACACCTCGGCAGGCTCGAACCGCTGCTGGCGGCACCAGGCGTTGCCAGCCCCGAGTCGCCAGCGGCTCGCCGACTGGTCGACCGGACGCCCTCCAACAACCCAATGCTGGAGAAAATCCGAAGCCTGCTGGCGCTTGCCGAGTCGACGACCTTCGAGGCCGAGGCGGAGGCGTTCACGGCGAAGGCACAGGCGTTGATGACGCGGCACTCACTTGATGAGGCAACGGTTTGGGGTGCCGCCGCCAACCGGGCCGAGCCCACCCTTGTCCGTATCCCCGTTGACGATCCACACGCCGGCCCCAAGAGTTTCCTGCTCCAGGTCGTCGCTGACGCGAGTAACTGCCAGGCTGCCTACCACCCGCAGTACGCGATGTCGTCGGTTGTTGGATTCGAGTCAGATCTCGTGGCGACGGAGGTGCTATTCACGTCGCTACTGGTCCAGGCGCAGGCTGCGATGCAGCGCTACACCGGGTCTGTTCCTGCTGGCACGAGGGCGAGGAGCCGTGGGTTTCGCTCGTCGTTCCTTCGGGCGTATGCCAACAGGGTCGGTGTTCGCCTCCAAGAGGTGAATGCTCACGAGCGAGATCAGCGGGTCAACTCAAGCGGTGGGTCGTTGCTGCCGGTCTTCGTCGCTCGCGAGGAAGCGGTAACAAACAAGGTCGAAGAGCTCTTTACCATCACTCGATCGAGACAGCGTCGCGACTACGACGCCGCCGGCTGGGCGGCGGGCGAGCATGCAGCCGAGTCGGCCGAGCTTGGTCACGCCGTCGGCCCCGGCGCCTAGTAAGCGTCGTTATCCGGCCTCGGTCAAGGGGTCAGTTGTCAAGCAGATCGGTGTAGTCGAAGTGGGCCTCGGTAAATCCGTGCAGGTCACCGGCGCCACGAAACACATGGCTCAAACCGTCTGTTCTGACCACAATGGCCGGTCCGGCAAAATCGCCATCGGGGGTCACGATGTCGAGGTCATAGGGGGCCTTGTCGATCTGGACCCGTTCGGGCGTTCGCACAATGAGCTCCCAGTCGAGCGTTCCACCGTCGTGTCTCACCACCACCAAGTCGCCGCCCCTCGTCGGGATCGGTCGCCCGGTTAGGTGGATCGATTCGACGTAGAAGCTCCGGTGACGCATGGCCGAGAGTCTACGGGCGCCAGCCAAGCAGCCACGGGAGAATGTGGCGCTACTCTGCCACGGTGAGCTTTCGCGATCTACACACGAACTTCGCATGGGTCGATGTCGCTTTGAATGCCGTGGCGGGAGTGTGGGCGCTCGGTGCCCATTGGTACGCCGGCCTGCGACGGCGGGAGCTTTGGTGGTTCGTTACCGCTGCCTATGTCGCCGTCTTCGTCCAGGTGCTCATTGGTGTGGTTCTCATGAATGTCAACGACCTAGAGCCCGACCGGTTCCATCTCTTTTATGGCTTTGTGGCGTTGGCGTCCGTCGGCATCATCTACAGCTATCGACAACAGCTCGAGCACCACAAATACCTACTGTTTGGCTTTGGTGGCTTGTTCATTGCCGGTTTGGGAATGCGAGCAATCTTTCTCGCCGGGTCGCAGCTCACGTAGCGCCGCTAGACGGGTCGAGCGGAAAAGTCAGGTCAGCCTCGGTTCAGCCGACTTCTAGAGTCCACCACCAACCGGGTCGGTCGGTAGTGCTCCACCGGATGTCGTCGTTGTCGGCGCTGCCGTCGTGGTTGTTGGCGCTACCGCGGTGGTGGTCGTCGGCGCAGCTGTTGTTGTTGTCGGCATCGTCGTCGTTGAGGACGGGCCACCGCCGACCCCGCCGTCAAACGTTGTGGTTGTCGTAGTTGTTGGCGCCGCCGTCGTCGAGGTCGTTGTCGGCGCCGCTGTGGTGGAGGTGGTTGTTGGTGCCGCCGTGGTGGTCGGCAATGCCGCGGTGGTGGCTGTGGTTGGCGCCCAGTCAGGGGCAACGGGGCCGGTGCCGGCCGCGATCTCCTCTCGTGTCGCGGCCCGTTGCCCAATATTGCCGCCTGTGTCGACGAGCAGTTCGCGCGAGCTCGACGAGAATAAGTTCAGACCACCGACCGACATACCAGCCACCAGCGACAAGGCAAGTGCGTACTCGGTCAATGACGCTCCGCGTTGAGCTCTGCTGCGCATCCAAGAGTTCATAGTCACGTGTCGACCTGCTGCTGGAGGCTCTTTAGCTAGTGGGAAGCTTTACCTGTACAGAGCTCACGCGGTGGGCCAGATCAGTGGGCCAGTTGCCGTCTGGGGCTTGCCGACTTCTGGCTCGGGAACGCCGCGACAAAACGCACAAGGCGCAACCGCCGGGGTACACCCCGCACGGTTGCGCCTTGCTTGTGGTACTAGTTGTTGAGGCGAGCCTCGAGTGCGTCGAGTTGGGCCGCTAGCCGTGCAGGCAAGCGGTCGCCGAAGGTGGCGTAGTGGGCACGGATCAGGTCGACTTCCTGCTGCCATGACGTCGGGTTGACGGCCAGCAACTTCTCCATCGTTTCGTCGCTGACATCGTCCTCGATGCCGGTCCGGTCGATCGCGCCGGGTGCGGGCACCTTGCCGATCGGGGTGTCGACTGCGTCGCCCCCGCCGTCAACTCGCTCGACGATCCACTTGAGCACACGAGAGTTGTCGCC
Organism: Acidimicrobiales bacterium; assembly: GCA_041394345.1. GTDB lineage: Bacteria > Actinomycetota > Acidimicrobiia > Acidimicrobiales > SZUA-35 > JBBKWJ01. The sequence continues at coordinate 289,861 of JAWKIN010000001.1, forward strand.
AAAGCCGGGCCACATAAAGCTGCCGTCTTCGTCGCGACGGAACCAGTTGACCCAGAACAGTTTCGGCAGCTTCGACTGGTCGGCGTTGTCACCGATGTCGAGCCAGTGCTGGAAGTAGTCGGCCATGTTATAGCCGCAGAACGGCAGCATGGCGAACGGGTCGAAGCGCACTTCGCCGACCGTGCCGGCGGCTGCTGCGGTCTTCTCTGAGCTCATTGCTGAGCCGAGAACATACCGTGCTCCCAGTCTTTGGCCTCGGTCACGAGTGGGACGTTGGTAGCCCGGCGGCCGCCGAACAGAATGGCCGAGATCGGCACGCCCTTGGGGTCTTCCCACTCCTCTGCGGCGGACGGGCATTGGCTGAGCCGGTGCGGTGAAGCGGGCGTTGGGGTGCGCAGCGGGCGTCCCCGACTCGGGGGTCCAGGGTTGGCCCTTCCAGTCGGTGAGGTGAGCTGGCTTGTCGGCGGTCATCTCTTCCACCAGACGTCGCCCTCGGGGGTGAGCGCCACATTGGTGGCATGGAGTTGCCCCACATGGTCTTCATGGCGTTGAGGTTTGTTTCGTTCGACGTGCCAGGGGCAACGCCGAAGAATCCGGCCTCGGGATTGATTGCGTAGAGACGACCGTCGTCGCCGAACTTCATCCACGCGATGTCGTCGCCGATTGTCTCGACCTTCCAGCCGGGAAGGCTGGGCACGAGCATCGCCATGTTGGTCTTGCCACACGCCGAAGGAAGGCACCGGCGACGTACTTCCGATTGCCAGCCGGATCGGTGAGGCTGATGATGAGCATGTGCTCGGCGAGCCAGCCATCGGCACGGGCCATGGTCGACGCAATGCGCAAGGCAAAGCACTTCTTGCCCAGCAGGGCGTTGCCCCCGTAGCCCGAACCGTAGGACCAGATCTCTTTGGTCTGCGGGAAGTGGCTGATGTACTTGTTGTCGCCATCACAGGGCCATGGCACATCGGCCTGGCCGGGGGCGAGGGTAATAACGCTGTGAAGACGGGGGACCCAGTCGCCATCGCCGAGCACCTCAAAGCGGCGGCTCCCATACGGGTCATGATGCGCATCGACACCGCCACGTAGGCCGAGTCGGTGAGCTGTACACCGATGTGGGCGATCGGGGAGCCGAGCAGGCCCATCCCGAGAACGGCACGACATACATCGTGCGACCGCATCGCGCCCTGGTAGAACCCAGCAGCTCTTCCTTCATGTCGGTGGGGGAGCGCCAGTTGTTGGTCGGACCGACGTCGGCTTCGTTATCGACACAAATGAAGGTGCGTTCTTCCACCCGAGCGACGTCGGCCGGATCCGACAGCTTGAGATGGCTGTTTGGCCGTAGTTCGTCGTCTAGACGGGTGAACGTTCCTGACTCGACGAGCTCCGTCGCAGGCGGTCGTATTCTTCTTCCGAACCGTCACACCAATAGATGTCGTTCGGCTCGAAAAATCTCGGCCCATTCGAAACCCAGCTAAGGAGCTTCGTATTGGTGGTTGGCTTTGCAAATAAATCTGTCATTTACCTTCCCGACGTCGTTGTCGATGAATGCAGGAATGACGAGGCAGTGCTACGTGCGACCTCGCCTAATTGGACTTGAGCCAGGCTGGCGTCCCCATGTCGGCCTCGGAACGGGCGAAGCGGGGCAGTATGGCAAGCCATGGGTGTCGAGGTCGAACACGACCCGCTGTCCAGGACGCAGCATGCGAAATACTGAGCCTTCAAGAGCTCCGGGTGCGAGATCGTATTCAGACAAGTCGACTGTCGCGCAGCACTACGCCGCCACGGGTCATCGGATCATATGACTTCACTACGCCTTGCACAGGGGCTCCTCCTGGAACATCTTGGACAACAGTAGACCGAACACGGGCCGCTATAGAAGCGAAAAAAGTCTAACTATCTCCTGGCCGAATAGTGCCTATCGCCGTGCTGGATGGAAACGGTAGAAATACGAGTCGATCGGCCCATGAAGCCAAGCGAACCTGTGGTAGGCCGGGCGAGTGAACGGGTCGGCCGCCCTCGGGTAAGTTGCGAGCCGATGACTTCGCCTCCTTGACCCTCCGGAGATCTGCACGCCTTGCCCGTCGGCCGGCTCAAAGGTGTTGGCCCGAAGAAGGAGAAAGGTCTCCACAAATCGGAGATCTACACCGTGCTCGATCTCCTGACGCACTACCCGCGGCGCTACCTCGATCGGACCAAGGAAGCTCCGGATCGACGACATGGTCGAAGGTGAAGAGGCAAGCATCTTCGTGACCGTCAAGAAGTACGACCTGCGCGGCGGATCCAGGCAACCGGGCCATGGTCACGTCGATCGTTACCGACGGCCAATCAACGATGTCGCTCACCTTCTTCAACCAGGCCTGGCGGGGCGCCAACTACAGCCAGGCGCACAGGCGATGGTGTTCGGCAAGCTAAGTTCTCGTTCCACGAAAGCGGCACTCAGATGGTAGCCCAGTCGTGGACCTTGTTGGTGATCGCACGGGCAAGATCATTCCGGTCTACCCACAGTCAGAAAGACGGCTTGCACACCTGGGATATCGCGGCGCTGGTCGACGAGGCCCTGCGACGAAGCCTTCCGCACCGACTGGTCGAGGGATCTCGACCCGCTCCCGGCGTCGCTGCTCGACCGGTTCGATTTCGTCGATCGCGGCGCCGCCTTCTCGGGCATCCACAACCCGAGCACCATGGCGGAAGTGAGTGTGGCGGAAGCGACTGGTCTTCGAGGAGTTGTTTCGGATGCAACTCGCCTTGGTGCTGCGCAAGCGGGCGATCGAGGCGACCGAGGTCAGATTGCGTCACACGACTAATGGGCCGCTCGTCGGTCGCTTTCGTGGCTCGTTGCCGTTTCCCACTAACGGGAGCCCAAGAACGGGCGATCGACGAGATTGCAGGCGACCTCGAGCGGCCAACACCTATGCACCGACTGCTCCAAGGCGACGTCGGCGCGGGCAAGACGCTGGTTGCGGTCGCAGCCATGTTGGCCGCCGTCGATGGTGGCCACCAAGCGGCGATGATGGCGCCGACCGAAGTGCTGGCCGAGCAACATTTTGCTGGCATCCGACGCCTGCTCGATGGGCTTATGGTGCCAGACGCCCGGCTCTCGCTCCTGGGCGATCGGCCCCTCAAGGTCGAACTTCTCAGCAATCGGGTTCCGGCAGCAGATCGAGAAAGCGGATACTGAACGAGCTCATTCTTGGTCAGATTGACCTCATCGTTGGCACCGGTCGCTGATCAAGACTCGGTGTCGTTCGCGTCGCTTGGCGTCCGCGGTGATCGACGAGCAGCATCGGTTCGGCGTCGAGCAGCGGGCGGCGGCGCTTCGGGCGAAGTCCTACGGTGATGAACTCCCCGATGTCCTTGTCATGACGGCAACGCCGATTCCGCGGACGGCGGCGATGACGGTGTACGGCGATCTGGACGTATCGGTTCTCGACGAACTGCCGCCAGGACGAACGCCGATCCTCCGCGTTGGGTTGAGGCGTCCGGCACCTTGGCTGACGACGAAGGTGCCGCCGATCGGCAGTTGATGTGGGACGAGATAAAGACCAGATCGGCGAGGGGCGCCAGGCGTATGTGGTGTGCCCGCTTATTGGCGAGTCAGAGAACATGGGTCGCGTCGGCTGGGAGACCCACGAGCGCCTTCGTTACGTCGAGTTGGCTGGATTGCGTCTCGGACTGTTGCACGGACGGCTCAACCCGATCCGGGACGAGACGATGGAGGCATTCGGCGAGGTGATCTCGGTGTGCTCGTCCGCGACCACGGTCATCGAGGTCGGCGTCGATGACCCCAACGCAGCCGTGATGGTCATTCTCGACGCTGATCGCTTCGGTATCGCCCAACTTCACCAGCTTCGCGGTCGCGTGGGGCGGGGCGAGCACGCCTCTACCTGCTGGCTCGTTGGCGCGCCGACAACCCCGGACGGTGAAGCTCGACTCGCCGCCCTCGTTGCGTCGACCGATGGCTTCGAACTGGCCGAGGTCGATCTCGAACTCCGTGGCGAAGGAACCATTCTTGGCGAACGGCAAAAGGGTCGCAATGATCTGAAGTTGGCGTCGTTGCGTCGCGACCGAAACGTCGTGATCGCCGCTCGAGAGGCCGCAATTGAGTTGATCGACAGCGATCCCGGTCTGAAGCGGAATCCGGCGCTGCTCGACGAGCTCGAGCTGTTCCTTGACGACGCCGATCGTGAGTTCCTGCTGAAGGGCTAGTGGGCGCGGTGCCCCCTGCCTCAAGCGGCGGCCGCTCGCCTGACGAAAACACCACCCGATAACGAGCTTGTGGGCGGCGCCGTCTAGCTTCGGCCTTTGAGGAGGTGCCAGCGTGCCATTCGCGCTTGATCCCCGAATGCCGGCGGGTGAGTCGCTCCGCTGGATTGTGGTCGACCGGCTGGTTGACGCGTTGATCGCGCTTCAATCTGTTGGCACCGCCGATGCTGAGGCCGACACTCATGCACTGTTTGTCGCCCGCAAGCGGGGCAAGCAAGCGCGTGCCGCCGCGACGTTACTCCCCTCCACGGTTGGGCCGGATCGGCGAAAATTCGATCGACAGGTTCGCAAGGCCGCACGCCAGCTTGGCCCCATTCGAGACGCCGAAGTAGCGCAGGGAACGCTGGGCGATCTTGAGGTCCCGGTCGGTTCTCGAGGCGCGGACGTGGCGTCGGCGATCGTGCCGCTGCGGCGGCCGACGCCAAAAGTTTCTGTCTCAAGCGATCCGACTGGCGCTTCGCTGGCCATCAGACGTCGTCGTTGAGGAACACGTCATTGGTGAAACCTACGCGCTGGCTCGGCGGGCGATGCGCCAGGCACAGGCCGATCCAACGGGCGAGAATCTCCACCAGTGGCGAAAGGCGACCAAGACGCTCTGGTACCAGCTTCGTCTGGTTCGCAACTACAACGTCGAGTCGATTACGCCGCTCCTTGAACCGCTCGACAATCTCGGCCGAACACTCGGCGCCGAGCATGACCTCACGGTTGCGATCGCCGAGATTGAGCCGGGCCAGGGGCGGCGCAAGGAGGCGAAGTGTCAGCGCAAAGCCATTCGAGTTGACGCGTTTGCGCAGGGTCAGTTGATCTTCGCACCCAAGCCGAAGGCGTTCGCCCGTTCGCTTGACCTGACCCTGGCTTAACTTCGTTTGGTCGGACTAAACGAAGTTAAGGGGTGGGTGAGGGCTAGTAATCCTCGGGGTCGCCGCTGCCGATCACGATGTCCCATCGGTCGAGGCAGTCTCGGCACCGATAGGGGAGCACGGTCCCCGGCTCGAGCGGCCCATCCTCGGGAAACCACCCAAGGGGAAAACAACTGCCGCCGCAATCGACACAGACAATTTCAGAATCGGGCATCAGCACGCTAGCGACGGTACACCGCTCGACTGCCACTAGCTTGTCGTGATGCGTATTGTTGCTGGCTCAGCTCGTGGTCGGAGGATTCTTGCCCCTGACGGCATGACCACCAGGCCCATCACCGATCGGGCCAAAGAAGGCATCTTCAACATGCTTCTGAGCATTACCGGCATCGAGGCCGGAATGAACGGCATGGTCGTACACGACCTCTTTGCTGGCAGCGGATCGTTCGGACTCGAATGCCTTAGTCGCGGCGCCGCCAACGTCACCTTTGTCGAGCGGAATCGGCAGGCGGCGAACGTCATCCAGAAGAATCTCGACACGTTTGGCTTCGCCGACCGAGCAACCGTGTTGATGACGACGGTGGAGGCAATCATCTCAACGCTTGGCCACGCCGATGTGGTCTTCTGCGACCCGCCCTACCCCGACGATCCCTGGACCGCTCTGCTCCAGAGCGTCGATGCCGACCTACTCGTCGGCCATGCCGAACGCCCCGTCCAGCTCAGCGACGGGTGGACCGAAGTGAAGCGACGCAAGTACGGTCGCTCCCAGATCGTTATCGCCGAGCGAGCCGACGCCGCGAAACGTCCTGGCACCGACCTATAATCGGCCAGCGGGTGGAGAGAAGTCGGTTGTCGCGTCGCGGCACCCTTCCTGAACGGAACTCCAATGACTACAGCGCTCTATCCCGGATCGTTCGACCCGATACATAACGGACACCTTGCGATCATCGAAGATGCTGCGCGCATCTTCGATTCGGTCATCGTCGCTGTTGGCCACAATCCGGAGAAACCTTCGGGCTTTTTCCTTCCCGAACAGCGAGTAGAACTCATCCGCGCCTCGCTCGCCCACCTGCCAACGGTGACGGTCGAACTATTTGCCGGGCTAGTAACGTCGGCGGCGAAAGAACTCGGCGCCACGGTGCTCGTGAAGGGGATCAGAGGCGCCATCGATCTCGACGCCGAGATGCAACAAGCCCACATGAACCGCACGACGGCCAGCGTGCCAACCGTGTTCTTGCCAGCCAACGGAGACTCGGCCTCGGTGTCGAGCACGTATGTACGTCAGATTGCGATGATGGGTGGCGACATTTCCGCCGTCGTTCCCGCCAACATCGCCCGTGCCATTGCGGAGAAGGTCTCATGACAGATGAACCAGCCCACCAATACCAGGTGCCAGACGTCGACGAGTTGCTCGAGTCGGCAATCGCCGTCGTTGACGCCGGGCGCCCCCTGCCAATGTCGTCGTCGGTCAAGGTCAATCGCGATGAGCTGCTCGATCTGCTCGAAGCAGCTCGAGATCAGCTCCCCGAAGAGCTGCGCCGCGCCCGTTGGCTGCTGAAGGAACGAGATGACTTCCTGGCGAAGCTCACCAGGAAGCGACGAAATCATCGAACAGGGCCGCACACGCACGCAGGTCGCCCGCATGGTCGAGCGACAGGAAATCATTGAAGGCAGCCGAACTGCAGGCCCTGGGGAAATTATTAGCGAAGCAAGACCGAAGCTCGCGGCCTTCAGCGACAGGTCGAGGACGTGCGATCAGAAGCTTGCGAGTTTCGAGATCGTGCTCGAACGTACGGCGCGCACGATTTCCCAGGGGCGTGAAAAGCTCCTCGGCGCCGCTGGACCCGACCCACTGGCGGAGATCGATCCGGTTGCCGCCGAGCACACCGAATCCGCATGGGCCGACTTCGATGTCGAGGTCGATTAGCCATGGCTCAATCGAAACAAGCCGAAGGTGAACGTAAGGGAACTGCGGCAACGGCTTGGGCGGCGCACATGAGCGATCGAGATCGATCTGCTGCTCGGCGAGCTCAGTGTTGTGGCCAGCAGAACCACCGACGAACCAGTGACGGGCCAACTACGATCGAATCGATCGAGCGTGGTGTCACGGTGTCGGGTTCGGTCTCGTTCGGCTGGGTGGGCGAATGCCGTTGTCTCGAGCCAATCGGGGATCGAGCAGGTTGACATCTTCCAGGTCGTGCAGTTTAGGGCGCCTGAAGACTCCGACATCATTGATTTCGACGGTGAGCATGTCGAGCTCTTTCCCCATTGTGCACGACAGCGTCCCTGACAGCGCTGCCACTCGTGCCGCTCTGTCGCGACGACTGTCGCGGCCCCGATCCCCGACCGATACCCGGCGATTCCGGCCGATGAGTTCGAGCCGCTCAGGCCGAACCGAGCGGATCCCGTTGGGCCGCCCTCGATGACCTCGCCCTCGGCGACAGCAGCGACAGCTGGGCCTTTGGTAACAGGCGTTGGCCCTTGGCCTCGCCCCGATATGCTAAGACGTTCGTGCCAACCGCAGCGGTTGGCCGTTCCGCGTGGGACTCGCTGGCTGCGATCCCACCTCCCTGGGGCCAACAAGGTGTTGGCCTAACTGTTCGAGACTGCAGGACCACGACATGGCCGTCCCAAAACGACGAACTTCCAAGTCAAAGACGCGAAGCCGCCGGGCTTCCTCTTGGAAGATTACCGCACCCGCCCGTGCCCTTTGTGACCATTGCGGTTCCGCAAAGCTCCCTCACCGGGTCTGTGTCAGCTGCGGCTGGTACAACGGCCGTCAGGCCATCGACGTCAACTAGCCAGTCGATGACCGGGCAGCTGCCAATTGCCGTCGACGCCATGGGTGGCGACGACGCACCGCGAACGATCGTTGCGGGTGCAATTCGAGCCCGGGATCAGTTTGGGGTGCCCGTCGTCTTGGTGGGCGACCCCGAGATCATCGGGGATACCGCGGGTATCCCCGTGATTCGCGCGTCCGAGGTCATCGGGATGGACGATGAACCAGCGTCCAGCGTGCGCCGTAAGAAAGACTCGTCGATCGTCCGGGCGGCCGAGGCCGTCCGTGACGGGCACGCCTCGGCTGTGCTGAGCGCAGGTAACACCGGGGCAGCAATGGCGGCGTCGCTCCTCCGGCTCGGTCGCATCAAAGGGTTCTCCCGGCCCGCCATCGCCGTTCCCTTTCCCGTGCTGGGCTCGACGCCGACCACCCTGCTCGACTGTGGGGCCAACGCCGATTGTCAGCCGGAGTGGCTCGTGCAGTTTGCCCAGATGGGTGCCGTCTACTGTCGCACGCGATTTGGTGTGGCCACCCCTCGTGTGGGGATCATGACTATCGGCGAAGAGGCTGGCAAGGGAAACGCCCTGGTCAAAGCGGCATGCCACTTGTTTGAAACCACCGACTGGGCGGCCCAGTGCGGCGCCACATATGTGGGTAACCTCGAGGGTCGCGACCTCATGAACGGCTCGGCCGACGTGATCGTCACCGACGGCTTCACCGGCAATGTCATCCTCAAGGCGCTGGAGGGCGGCGTCGGCATCGCCCTCGATGCCGTGAAAGCTGCGCTCGTCTCCACGCCGGCGGCCATCGCCACCGGGTCTGTCCTCAACCCACTCCCGACCATGTCGGAAGAACTCGACCCCAACACCCGTGGTTCGGCCATTCTTCTCGGCACCTGCGCGTCGCTGATTTCCCACGGCTCGTCGTCGGAGTTTGCCATCGCACGAGCAATTGTCACGTCGGCGCAGATGGTAGAGCGGAAATTGTCGACAACCTGCGCCAACTGGCCCAGGATGTCAACGACGCGTAAGCGCTCGCACACCGGGCTGCTGACGGTGCACGCCGTATTATCGCTCGGTCGATGTTTGGAGCCAATAATGCCCGCGGAGACATGGAGCAGTCCCCAATGAGTCGTCAAGAGGTCGTCGACCTCGTTCGCGACTGCTGGCTGACATTCTTGAGATCGAGCCCGGTGAGATTAGCGAAGGTGATTCGTTCGCTGACGACCTCGACGCTGACTCGCTCGCACTCATCGAGCTCGTCGAAGCCCTCGAAGAAGAATTGGCCGATCGTACGGTCGGGTTCCGGATCGACGACGAAGATCTGCAAGATCTGAAGTCGGTGCGCGATGCCGTCGATTACGTCTTTAGCCGAGCCGGAGACCGGTCCTGATCGGGCCGGCCGACTACGAAGAGATCTACGAAAATCTGGGGTATCGGTTCGCCGATCCTGGGCTGCTCACGCATGCCCTGACGCACCGCAGCTTCTGCGCCGAGAACGAAAACGCTGAGTCGAACGAACGGCTTGAGTTTTTGGGCGACGCCGTCGTTGGCCTTGCGGTCACCGACAATATCTTTGCTGCCTACCCCGACCTCGCCGAGGGGCAGCTGGCCAAGTTGAGGGCGTCGGTGGTTAACACCGCAGCCCTCGCACAAGTGGCCCAACGGCTCGATCTCGGCGCTCTGCTGCGCCTGGGTAAGGGTGAGGACCAGTCGGGAGGGCGGGAGAAAGAGTCGATTCTCGCCGACGTCTTTGAAGCCGTGATCGGAGCGGTGTTCGTGGATGGGTCCTGGGATCTCGCCGCCGACGTCGTGTTGTCGCTGCTTCAGCCCGACATCTTGGTCGGCGCCCTTCGGCCTGGGCGTCAGGACTACAAAACCCGATTGCAGGAGCTCACCGCCCTGCTGAGCCTGCCTTCGCCGACGTACGACGTCGTTGGCTCTGGCCCCGATCACGACCGACGCTTCGAGGCTGAGGTTTCGATTGGTGATATCTGCCGTGGCCGCGGCATCGGAACATCGAAGAAACGGGCCGAGCAGGCAGCTGCCGAGGCAGCGTGTGCCTATTTGGCCGATCGAGAACACGGGGCCGACGAGCCCACCTCAGCGGCAACCGCCGTTGATGCAGAACAGGAAGACACTCATGGCACAGCTTGAGCTGCCAGAAATCGATACGTACCGTCGCGATCTAGAGCGCGATGCCGTCGGCCGAAAGATCAAGGCCGTCGAGGTGAAGGCGATGAAGTCGTTGCCCCATCATCGAACGAAGAAGACCGTGTCCGAACCGCTGGTCGGCGCCAAGGTCGTCGCCGTCGACCGTCGGGGTATGCAGCTTCTCATTGCGCTCAACAATGACCACACCATCGTGATCAGCCTGGGCGAAACCGGTCTGCTGTGGCGAGGGGCGACGAAGGAAGACGAGGCTGACGCCGTTCAAGTCATCGTCACGTTCACGCAGGGCGGCGATCTTCGCATGATTGACGCCGACGGCACCAGCTCGTTCGCCGTCGTGGCCAACGACGACCTCGCCGAGGTCCTCGTGCCCGAAGAAGAACTTGGGCTCGACCTCATTGTCAGCCCTGTGACCTGGATGGACTTCCGCCAGATCGTGCTGACCCGAAACGAGAAACTGAAGGCGATGCTTATCAATCCCGACGTTTTCGTCGGTATCGGTGACATCTATAGCGACGAAATCCTCTTTGACGCTGGCCTCAAGTACGACCGGGCCTGCTCGTCCCTTACGACCCAAGAGGTCCGCCGGCTCTATCAGTCGGTCGTCGGCATCATGCACGACGCAATCAAGTATCGAGGGACATCGCTGGAGAAGCGGCCGTTCTTTGATCTCACCGGAGCCGAGGGTGAATTTGCCAGCCACCTCGCCGTCTACGGCAAGGAAGGCGACCTCAGCCCGCGCTCGCGTCGGCCGATTCGCAAGGCAACGTTCATGAAGAAGCCGGTCTATTTCTGCGACACACAGGTCTAGCCTTCGGCTTGACGTCGGCTAGGTAACGGAATCTTCGCGTGCATCTCAAATCTCTGACAATGAAGGGCTTCAAGTCCTTCGCCGACCCGGCCAGCTTGCATCTCGAGCCAGGGATCACCGTCGTCGTCGGACCAAACGGGTCGGGCAAGTCCAATGTTGTCGACGCCATCGCTGGGGTGTTAGGGGCGCAGAAGCCGTCTGCGGTTCGTTCCCAAAAGATGGACGACGTCATTTTTGCCGGTACGGCAAAGAAGGCGGCACTCGGCCGCGCCGAGGTGGCACTCACGATCGATAACAGCGACGGCGCGCTGCCAATCGACTTCACCGAAGTCACGATCACCCGAACCTTGTTCCGGACGGGTGAGAGCGACTACGCCATCAACGGTGTGAGCTGTCGCTTACTCGATGTCCAAGACCTCCTGTCGGATTCTGGCGTCGGCCGCCAGCATAAGATATCACGCTGGTCCGGTAGGACAAATCGACGCCGTGTTGAACGCTCGGCCGGAGGACCGCCGGGCGATCATTGAGTGAGGCCGCTGGCATTCTCAAATGCAACGTAAAGAACGCTGAACGTCGAAGCCGAGCGCAACCGAAGACAATCTGCGGATCGCATCTCCGATCTTGTGCGCGCAGGTCAAACGTAAAGTAGCTCAATCCACTCGAAAGCAGGCCAACGCAGCACGCCGTCACGGTGCCCTTATCGGCGAGCCTGAAGCGGGCTGAAACCCACCTCGTTGGGGTGCGTGAGCTCAGCGCTCACCGGCAGAGCTCGAATCGGCTCACGTCGGCGGCTCGAGCTCAACGACCGCAGGTCGCTCAAGTCGTCGTTGGCCACGCTCGACTCCCAAGTGCTTGACGCCGAGGCCGAGCTTGCGGCGCTCGGCGGCTCCGATGTTGGCGACGTGCTCAGCACGGCTCAGCGGTTGGCTGAGCGAATCAAGGGCCAGAAGAACGTCGTTGGCGAACGCCAGCGTCGTCTTGAGCGCGAACTCCAGTCGACAATTGACCAGGGTGTTGTGGCGAGCCTGGAGGCCGAGGCGGCGCAGATCACGACCGACCTTGCGGCCGCTGTCGCTGAGTCGGCCCGCTTCGCTCCTGCGTTTGGCGAACTCGATGCAAGCGAGTCGGCGTTCAACGCTGAGGCCACTCGTCTCGAGGCGGAGGCCGACGTCGATTCGCTTGGCCCCGCACCCGCCAAAGCGGCCGAGGTTCGGGCCCAGTTGCAGGTTTCGAGTCGTAGCTCAGCGCAACAGCAGGACGCGAAGCGCTTAGCCGATCAGATCGACGTGCTGGCGGCGCGGCCACCTGCCTGGCAACCATTTCCTCGCGAAACCGTTCGACGTCGTTGCGACGCTGCAACCCCAGCTTCCCGAGTTGGAGGCGCTGCGCTTGCCGCAGCCACGGCCGACCGCGAGCGAGCCGAACGTGCGGTGCGCGGGTGGCGAGGCTCGTCGCGCCGATGGTGAAGCAAGCCGTTGGAAGGCGCGGGCCGACGCGCCAGGCTCAAGCGCTTGATGATGCTCGCCGCGAGCGGGCGCCGACGCTCTGGCAGGGTCTCCCGGCGTGCTTGGCACCCTGCTTGACCTCGTCGCCATCGACCCCGGTTGGGAGGCCGCCGTCGAAGCAGCGAGCTGCGCTGGCAAGCACCCAGGCTGTGGTGGTCGATAGCGCGGGCACATGGGGCGGCGAAGACTTGAGGCGTTGTCTCGACGAGACCTTACCGGCGCCGTGTTGGCTCTCGGGTCGGCACCGTCAGCGGCTCGTGCTCCTGGCATTGCCAGCCAGTGCGGCCCACGTCCGCGCTGTTCGCCCCGACGTCGAGCCGATGCTCGACGTGCTCTTCTCGTCGGCTGTGGTGGTCGACGGCGATTGGCGCATGGCCGTCGACGTCGCCTCGTACTCCCGATGCCGTCGTCGTCACCTTGCCAGCAGATCGTTTCGGCCTCGCGGTGGCGCATTGGCTGAGCGGGAAGCGGCGCCACGGGGAGCGGCACTGAGGAAGCACCGAGTGGCAAAGGCGGCCGCGACGCAGCCAGGACCGTGGCTGCCGATTATGGCCGCCAACGATGCTCTCGGCGAGGCCCGCTCCCGTCGCCGCTCGCTCGAAGACCAGCTCCGCGTCATGAGCGCCGAGCTGGAGAAGGCGATCGCCGACGCCGATCGCACCGCAAGTGAGCTTGGGGTTGTTCGATCAGACAAGGCGCGAGTGGAAGCGGAGCGGGCCGAACGGGCCGAACGACGCTCCGACGAGCAGTCCCGCCTCGACAGTTTGCAAACCCAGCTTCCCGGCCTGATCGCCGAGGAGGAGGCCCATCAGGCACGGGTCCGCCACGCCGCGAACATACGCAACCAGCTGAACCAGCGCCGAGCCGCGCTTGCTTCGAAGCGTGCCGACCTTGAAGTCCGCGCCGCGGGTATCGAAGAGCGCATCGACATGTTGAAGCGGCGCCAGGTTGAGGTGGAATCTCGGCTCGAACGCCTGGTCGCTGAACGCGCCGCAGCGAAGGTCAAGCGGGAAGAAGTCGAACGTGGTTTGCTGGTGGTCGGCGAACTCGCACGTCGCCTCGACGAGCGAAACGCTCAACTCGCCGGTTGGCTCGACCTACTTCGGGCTGAGCAGGCGGCCCAGTCTGCTTCGTCTCGTGAGGTGTCTGGGGCCCTGAGCGCCCGTCGCAAGGAACGACAGGCTGCCGAGCGCGACCTCGTCGACGTGCGTGAACGGGCTAACCGACTCGAACTCTCTGAAGCCGAAAACCGCGTTCGCCTCGAGACGCTTACCGAAGCGGTGCGAAATGATCTGGACACCGAGCCAGAGCTGGCCATGCAGGCGCCGTTGCCCGAGCTGCCCGACGGCGCGTCACCAGAGTCGCGAGTACGCGAGCTCGAGCGCGAGCTCAAGTTGCTCGGCCCGATCAATCCACTGGCCCTCGAAGAGTTCGAACAGCTCAAGGAACGCCACGAGTTCCTCAGCACTCAGCTGGAAGACGTCAAGTCGACGCGCAAGGAGCTGCGAAAGCTCATCAAAGAAGTCGACGACGAGATCGTCAAGGTCTTTGCTGCGGCCTACGCCGACGTGGCTGCCAACTTCGTTGATTTGTTCGAGACGCTGTTCCCCGGCGGCAAGGGCTCGGTCGTTCTCACCAACGGCGACGACCTGCTCAACTGCGGAATCGAGATCGAGGCCAAGCCGTCAGGCAAAAACGTCAAGAAGCTGAGTCTGCTATCGGGCGGCGAGCGAACGCTCACCGCGCTCGGGTTCCTCTTTGCCGTGTTCCGCAGTCGTCCGTCGCCGTTCTATGTCATGGACGAGGTCGAAGCTGCGCTCGACGACATGAACCTGCACCGGTTCTTGTCGTTGGTCAACGAGTTCCGCAAGGATGCTCAGCTGGTGATCGTTAGTCACCAGAAGCGCACGATGGAAGCGGCCGAAGTGCTCTATGGCGTTTCGATGAAACCCGGCGGTTCGTCCAAGGTCGTGAGTGAAAAGGTCGCCGCTAAGCAGGCCGAACCCATTAACGCCTAGGCGCTTAGCGGAACGACCGGCGAAGATTCTGCCGATGCGATCGATCGCCACCGTCAATCCAAACAACATGATCGTGGTCGTAACGCGGTGCTCGTCGAAGATGGCCAGCTGTTGGTGGAGGGTTCGGCCGAGTCCTGCGGTGCCGATGTAGCCAACGGCCACCGAGTCTCGGACGATGACTTCCCAGCGGTAGGTAACGAGGCCGATCAGCGGCCCTGCCGTGGGAATCGACGCAAACGTGCGGAGCGGTCGTCGGACTGGCCCCCGACGCAATGAGTTGCCGGAAGGGCCGAGGATCGAGGTTGTCGAACGTCTCGCTCATCAGACGACCGAGCACCCCGAGGTTGTAGAGCCCAAGCGCTGGCCGCCGCAGGCCAGATGCCAGCGTGAAGATGAATAGTAAGTAACGCCCAGACGGTGCCGGCACGGCCCGAAAGACAAGCAGGAGCGCCTGGAGTCCCAACCGGCTGGCCGATGCGCCGAGAGCAGTGGCTCGCCGACGGGTCGGCAGACGGTCACCGCCGATCACGATTCCAACCACGAGTGTGGCCACGCCGCTCGTCACGATTGCCAGGATGGACATGGCGCTGGTGTCGAGGATGTCCGACCAGTAGCGGCCGACATCGTCGAGGTTCGGCGGCCATGAGCGGGCGAGCCTGGTCGCTTCATCGTGGCACCGTCGTGTCAGCGATGAGCGAGCCGAGGTTTAGACCAGTGCCGACCCACAGAATGGGGATCGCCGCGAGTGAGCCGACGATAGAGAGGCGACGCCACAGCGCGCCCGACTTGGTTGTGCCATGGAGCGACCGATGGGCCCGGCCCGACCAGAAGTCAGCGATGGCGCCAAGGAGGCAGAGCGCGTAGATAGCCGTCCACATCTCGTTGTAGTCGAGCGTCTGAAAGCTCAAGGCGAGTTGATGCCGAGGCCCCCAGCACCGACCACACCAAGCACCGCAGCACTCCGAAGGGCACACTGAGCCGAACGAGAACGAGACTACGTCGAGACTGATGGCAGGAGCCGTTGTGTAGGCGAATGCTACGGCCCGAGAGGAGCCAGCGGCTCGCAGGGCCACATACTCCGGTCCGGCCTGAATCGTCGATGGTCTCGGCAAGAACTTTGGCGGCGGTTACCAAGCCGAAGGGCACCCCAATCGCGAGCACGCCAACGATCGGGTCGAGACCGAAGATGTGCTGGTGAGCAGTAGCGCCCAGACCACCTCATGAAGTGTCCGTGGTGCTGCCACAATCGCCCGGGCGGCCGAAAGCATGCGGGCGGCATTTGGGCGCAGTTCGTTTGCGCCTCGTCTGAGCCAGAGCAGCTCACTGAGCAGGGGAGCGAGGGCAAAGCCAATGAGTAGGGTCAGCGCGGTGCCGAGCACAGCGAGACCGACTGTGATCACCGTGGCATCGACGATGATCTCGACAAACTGGCCGCTGAGCGATGGTGACGCCGCCGCGCAGCGAACGCAGTGATCTGACTGATACCGGCGCTCGCTGATGATGTCGCGATCGCCGCCCCGGATGATCGAAAGCACGACCACGCCGCCAACAACCAACGCTGTCATTGACCGTTCACGCCCCCGCCGGTTGGTCGGGATCTTGCTCGGTCGAGCAGTGCGACCATCAACCGCCGGTGGCTTCAGTGAGCAGCGTCACTGGCTAGTCGGTCCACTCACATAGAGCGAGTTGAGTTCTTCTATCGTGATGCCACTCGCTGGCTTGTCGAGGACAACGCCCTCTTGCAGCAGCACGATGATCTGGTGCAATGGCCGCTTCGGCGAGGACCGGGTCGTGCAAAGCGACAACAAGCGTGGCGTTGCCTCGTAGTGCCTGGTGGTGAGCAACTCCATTGCCTCGGCGGCGCGAACGGGTCGAGTCCGGTGGTTGGCTCATCGGCGAGAATCAGTGACGGCCGGTGTCGCGAGCCGGGCGAGCGCCACGCGCTGTTGCTCGCCACCGGAGAGCGGCCGACGGTCTTGGCGTCGACGAGATGGCCGATGCCGAAATCGTTGAGCGTGGCGATTGCCTCGTGGCGCTCGGCCGGTCGAATCAGCGATCGGAGCGCCTTGCCGTCGACCAGGCGCCGAGTCGGCCAGCATTGACGTTGTGGATGACTCGAAGCTGGCCAGTGAGGTTGAGGTCTTGATGGAGGAGCCCAACCTTGCCAGCGAGCGCTCGTCGCTCGTCACGCGAACGGGTAGAGTGATTGATGCCCCACAGCGTTACCGACCCCGCTCGTGGTTCGGCTGTGCCGGAGAGCAGTTTGAAGAGTGTTGACTTGCCTGCCGCTTGGGCCGAGGAGAGCAACTCGTTCGCCCTCCTCGACCCGAAGCGTTGTTGGGTAAACCAGCGTGCGGTCCATAGCGAAGCTCGGCTCGGTCGAGGTAAATCGCTGTCGAAGCCGCTGACTGGTTCATGGTTAACTATCCCGGGCAGGAACGAGTAGGCCAGCGGATTCACCGATTGGCTCAATCTGTGCGTAGTTGCCGTTGTTGGTTGGGATGAAGCTCGCTGCCCCGAACGCTTCGAGGATGGCTGCTTGGGCTGGGTCGTCAGCCGGAGAGGGTCTGGCGGCAGCGACGAATTTGTCGCTGAACCCGTCGCCGAACTTCTCGTCGATCGTCGGTTGAACGACCCATGAGTAGTCATAGTAGGTCGGTGTCTGGAAGATCATCCGGACGTTTTTCGGTCCCCGGTGTGCCTCTTCGACCCGCTTGAACCAGACCGATGAGTTGAGTGCGCCTACCTCGTAGGTGCCAGCCGAGACGAGCGCACCGTGGCGTCGTGGGAGCCAGAGAACCCGGGCTCTCCATCGAGGTCGGCGAACGTTACGCCAGCCTGGTCGAGGAAGTATTGGGGCATGAGGCGACCGCTGGTGGACGTGTCCGACCCAAAGGTTACGGTGTGTCCGGCGATGGCGGCGAGGCCGGCGACGTCGGCAACGGTGGTGATGTCGGAGTCCTCAGCCACGATGAAGACACCGTGAAATTGGGATCGATGTCGCGCTGGGCGACGGCCTGTGCTCCCTCAACCTGGCCCGCTTTCCGGGTCTGGGTGAGTCCGCCAAAAACCAGACGGCGTCAAGGTCGCCCGTGCGAAACGCGCTGACTGAGGCGGCGTAGTCGGTGACGGGTGCAGGCCTGACGGTGACGCCGAGCGCTTCGGTCAGGTAGGTGCTGAGGTCGCTGCAGGTCCGTTGCAAGACATCAGGGTCTTGGTCGGGGATGGCACCGATGGTGAAGACGGCATCGCTGGCGGCGGCCTCGTCGGTGGGTGAGCTATCGCTGCCGCAGGAAGCGGCGCCGATAGCTAGGGCCGCCAAGAGGGCAACGTGAGTACGGAACGTCGTTGTTTCATAGTGATCTTTCGTCGGGCGAACGTGCGTGAGCCAGTCAACCGTATGGGCCACTCGTTTCGGCTATCAGAAAGGTGAACAAGTGAGAAACTAGCGTCGGAACGACGCGCTTCGGCACTCTCGGCCGCCTAGGTTGCGTTCGACCTTGAAGGAGCAGATCATCATGCCCGACGACTATTCGACTCATTGGAACAACGTCTGGGACGGACGCGATCCGGCGACAACATCGTGGTATCAGGCGGAGTCGACTGTCTCACTCCGGCTTATCGAGGCCTATAGCGAGATTCCGAACGCCTCTATTGTCGACATTGGGAGCGGCCGCTCAGCGCTCATTCCTCGCCTGCTCGAAACGGGAGCCCGCGCCATTGAGGTACTCGACATTTCTCGCTCGGCCGTTGATGCCGCGGCCGCTGACCTTGACTGGCCCGTAGCGGTTCGGTTTACTGCGGCGGACGTGACGACGCACCGTTTCGATCAGGCATTCGATGTTTGGCATGACCGGGCTGTGTTCCACTTCCTCATCACGGAGGAGCAACGAGATGGCTATCGCGAAGCGCTTCTCAGCGGAACTCGGGGTGGGAGCATTGTGGTTCTTTCCACGTTCGCGAGCGATGGCCCGGAAAGCTGCAGCGGTCTCCCTGTGTGTCGGTATTCGTCGAGCGATCTTGCTGCTGAGTTTCCGGGTTTTGTCCTGCTGCATGACGAAATCGACGAGCACCGAAAGCCGGACGGAGAAACGCAACGCTTCCAGTATGTGGTCCTCCGACGGGACAGCGCGGTTAACTCACTACCACGGTGACCGCCAAACAATCTGGAGTCCAACGGCGACTGCAAGTTGGAGGCCCAGGGCCGTCCGGGCGACCGTACGAGACGCTGCTAGGGGCGCGGCAGCCAGCGTCAGGACGGGTACGAACGGCAACCAGATGCGTTCTACCTCGCCCTTTGAGAGCCCGCTGAGGTTTGCGGCCAGCACGCCAACCAGCGTCATCGCCACGATCCCGCCCAAGGGGCTGTGGGTGGGCCGCCACCGATGTTGTTGAAGCCAGGCGGCAACTCCTGCCAGTGGCATCGGCCCGATCATGGCCGTGAGGGCGCCGAGGTTGAGCCAGAAGAACAAGCCCGCTGGTCGTCGAGTGGAAATGCCTGCCTGGTAGGCCGCACGAGTGAGTTCGAGCCCGTCGAGAATCCAGAATCCGGCACCCGTGAAAACGCCGACCACCATGCCAACGCCAGCCAACATCGCGGCGATGATTGCGAACCGCCGCTGGCGAAGCAGGGCAATGGCAGACGCGCCCGCCGGTGCGAGGAGAAGCGGAGCTCCGTAGGACAGGTAGAGCGCAGCGCCGGCAGATAGGCCTGCGGCCAGGCCGAACGAGATTGCTCCGGTTTGGCTTTGCGAGGTGTACGCCAGAACTGCGAGCAGAGCGCAGAGTGCCACGACGCCCATGATGAGTGCATCCATCGAGGTGGCAAATATGAGCACCCCGGGCGACAACTCCAGCAAACACGGCGACTTGTCGAGCACGCCGTGGCCCTGAAAGTCGGTAAGCGATCAGGATCACATCGCGGGCGCGGCAAAAGAGGCGACCGTGAGTACGAGCGCAGTGGCGTAGGTTTCGCCGCCCAGACCGAGCTGGTCCATGAGCCAAAGCAGGAGCACGGCGAGCGGCGGATGCCCCTGCACATGAATCGATACGTAATGTAGCGTTCGACGAAAAGATCGACGAACGTGAGGGTCGGTGACACTGCGCACTGCGGGCAAGTAGTCGTGCTGATTGGCCAGTGGGCGGGTAAGGAGGGAAACACCGGACATGGTCGCAACGGTCGCCGCCTGCGGCGACGCTCACGATGGCACTTGAGCGGCAACAGCGAGCGATCCGATCCGTTCAGCGATTGGCGGCCAGAGGGCAATGAGTAGGCCACCAACGACGACGGCTCGCCAGGCCCGGCCGGGCAACTCGAATTCGTAACGACCGAAAAACGGCGCAGCAGGCCGAGTCGGCGTGTTTGTTTCGGGCGTGGGCGGCACGGCCAAGTAGCGCAGTACCGACGATGGCCGTCCATGGCTAGGCCAACGGTGATCGCTGTGATGTTCGGGTGCGGCGGGTCATAAGCAGCCTTGGGGGCGACGCCGTTCGGCAACGCAAAGTCCGCTATGCCCTGGGCCACCCGAGCGCATGAAGGCCGTGAAACCAAGGAGCTTCGACGCTCGCTCAGTCGACGCCGTCACGTGACGAACATCGCCCAATCGGTAGCCCCCGACGACCTGGGGCGTCAGCCCTTCGCCCCGAGCAGCACACAGCGCTTGGGCCATGTCGAGCAAAGTGGCCGGCTCCTGGCTCGCAATATTGAACGGCCCCGTGACGCCTTGATCGGCCGTGAGGGCCAGCACGTTGGCTCGAGCGACGTCGACGACATGGACAAAATTGCGCCGCTGACCTCCATCTTCAAACACCCGAGGCGCCGCGCCCCTCGCAATCGACGATCGGAAGATGCTGGCAACACCGGCGTATGGCGTGGCACTTGGCATTCGACCGCCGTAGACGTTGTGATACCGCAGGGCGGCAGATGACACGCCGGGGTGCTCGCGAACAAAGGCGAGCAGGTGCTCCTGGTGCAATTTCGTGGCGGCGTAGACATTGCGGGGGTCAAGCAGCGCCTCTTCTGGCACAAGGCCGGGCGTGAGGAACTCCTGACACTGGGGGCAACGTGGCTCGTAGTCGCCACGTTCGAGGTCGTCGACCAGCCGTGCGGGCGGACGAACGCTGCCGTGGATCGGACAGGTATAGGCACCCTCGCCGTAGACGACCCTGCTCGATGCCAGCACGAATCGACCGCTCCAACCAGCGTCGTGCAACGAACGCAGTCCGACTGCCATGCCTAGATCGTTGTCGGACACATAGGCGTCGATATCGGCGAAGTCGACGCCGAGCCCAACCTTTGATGCCTGATGGCAAACAGCGCTGACTCTTCCGACGACGGCGTCCCACGTCGAGCGGTCGACGACATTGCCCCAGAGGTACTCGGCGTTGGGATTGAGCCAGTCGGGTTCTCCGTCGTGGGCGGCGGGATCGAGGTTGTCGATCACGATTACCTCGTCGCCACGTGCGATGAGTTGGTCGACGATGTGCGAGCCGATGAAGCCAGCGCCTCCGGTTACCAGCGTTGCCATTCGGACGGTCTCCAGGTCTAGGGGTCAACCACATGACCATAGCCATCGCCGAATGCGCAAAGGGTTTCGAAATTGTTTCGCTCCTGCCGAGCGCCTCAGCAGCCCGACTACGCGACACTGGCACGATGCCTGACGTAATCCTCCCCGCGCTAAACGAAGCAGGCGCGCTTCCGCTCGTGCTTGGCGCCATGCCAGCGGGCTATCGGGCAATCGTCGTCGACAACGGGTCGACCGACGGCACAGCGGACGTAGCGCTTGCTCATGGCGCAACCGTCGTTCACGAGAAAGTCAAGGGATTCGGATCGGCCTGCTG
>JAWKIN010000002.1:0-179677 GCA_041394345.1 Acidimicrobiales bacterium
CAATACGAGCGAATCGAGCGAGAGGTTCCATTCGCCGGATGCCTCGCTGCCAAGCACGTTGAGAAACATCGAGCCGTGGCCGCTGTACCACACTTGCTCGTCGTCAAGTTCGGTTTCGGCTTGGTAGAAGAACAGCACACGCCAGTCGCCTTGCTCGAACCGCTGATCCTGGGCCTGTGCGGCCGACATAGGCACAAGCAATGTCGCAAAACCGGCCAAGCTAAGCAGCAACGGCAGCAGCGTTCGTTCAGTGAACTTCGATTTCTGGCGCACGTTTCCCTCCGCTGCCGACCCGTACACCCTCCCCGATGAGGATGGCCGTGTCAACACGGCACGCTCAGCGAAGATGCAGCAGGACCCGGCCGTCCTCTACGGAGGCGACATAGACGGGAACGCCTCTGACCGCGGGAGGGCCCGATGGTTTGCCCGTCTCGAGCGAAAACTCCGCGCCGTGTCTCCAGCATTCGAGCCCCTTGGCCGCACAGTCGACCCTGCCCTCACTGAGCGACACGTTGGCGTGAGAACAACGGTCGCCGATGGCGTAGACCTCGTCGCCGATGCGCACCACGGCGATTGCGATTCCCTGGACCACGTGCCTCGATGCTCGGTCGACGACGAAATCGTCAAGCGAGCCAATATCGATGGAGGTCACCGGCCGAATCGCCACCATTTGCGACTGCGTTTACCCTCGGCCTTCGCCCGTTCGAGTTCAACCTCGGCCGCGATGCCCGAGCCGGCGCGATTGATGATGTCTTCGGCCTCGTCGAGGAGTGCAGCCACCGACGGGTCGTCGCCCACGCTTGGTGGTGCATCCGGCGTCGAGGGTGTGATGAGTGAGCCGTGACGCCAGTTCACGTCGGCGCGCGCGGCTCGTAGCGGCACAGTTGTCAGGGCACTGCCATGGGGCTTCAGGAGCAAGGTCGAGCGCACACTTACGCATCGTGTCTCCGCTTGGATAGCTGCGGCTCTGAAAGTGTTTGCAGTCTTGTCGCTGCCATGCCACATTGTGCCACGCTTAGCTGATGCCTACCCCTCGCCGCGCCCAAGCAGGCGACTACGCCCCAACGGTTCTGATGCCAGGAGACCCCTCCGCGCTCGCTACATCGCCGAGAACTTCTTCGACGACCCTCGACTACTGACCGATGTTCGTTCGATGGAGGCTACTCAGGCACCTGGAAAGGCCAACCAATCTCGGTCCAAGGTTCCGGCATGGGCATCCCATCTATCCAGATCTACGCCACCGAGCTCTACAACGACTACGGCGTTGAAAACATCATTCGCATCGGCTCGTGCGGTGCCATGCAGACAACATCAGCCTGGGCGACGTCATTGTGGCCGTTGGTGCCGGAACCGACTCGGGCGTCAACCGCATGCGGCTCAACAACTGGGACCTGTGCGCCGTCGCCGACTTCGGACTGCTTCGAGCGGTCGTCGAGGCGGCAGAGCGGCAGGCCAAACCCCGCATGTCGGGTCGATCTTCACTTCGACTTCTTTACGATCCGGTCGATGGCAAGTTCGAGCTGCTTGAGAAGTACGGCATTCTGGCGGTCGAGATGGAGGCCGCTGGGTTGTACGGACTCGCAGCCGAGCTCGGCAAGAAGGCCTCGCCACCGTCTGCACCGTGAGCGATCAGATCAAGCGCAACGAGGCCATGAGCACCGAGGACCGGCAAACGTCGTTCAACGACATGATTACGATGGTTCTCGATGCGACGCTCACGCTCTGAGCCACCACGAGGCGAGCGAGTCAGCTGAGCCTGATCGCTCAGGCGACCAGTGCGGCGAACTCCGCTCGCCCTCGCCCGAGTAACTCGCGAGGCCGGACGCTCGGCGCCTACCTGGTCGAGTGAAACGTCAGGCGTGAAGGGACTGTTGCGCAGAAGCTCAGCGAGCGCGCTAACCGTCACGGCGAGGCGGAAGTCGTCGCTCGTGTCAGCCCACCGAGCCTCGACCACTGACGCGAATCTCTTGTCGAGCTTCGGTGACCAGCCCGGTCTCTGGATCCTCCCAGCGAAGCGCCGCCGTCGCCAGCGAGTCTTGGGCGACCACGCCGTCATGAAGGGTCAGTTCGTAGATGGCGGTGGCCTGATGCCCAGCTCCCAGCTCACCCGCATCGACGGAGTCGTTGCGGAAGTCGTCGTCGAGGACAGCTCGGTTCTCATACCCAATCAACCGGTAGGCGGCCACCCTCTCGGTGTTGAAGTCGACCTGGATCTTGCCGTCGATGGCGACCGTGAGCAAGGTGCCGACCAGCTCGTCGCCAAAGAGTCTGGCCGCTTCGTCGTCGGTAGCAACATAGGCGTAGAAGCCATCGCCGTCGTCAGCCAGCTGTTCCATGACAACGTCGTTGTAGTCGCTCATGCCGACGCCGACCGTGACGAGTTGGATGCCCTGGTCGGCGTCGTCTCTGATCATGGTCGAGAGCCGAGTCGGATCCGTCAGCCCAACATTGGCAATGCCGTCCGAAGCCAGGATGACTCGATTGATACCCTCGGAAACTAACGCCTCAGTGGCGAGCTCGTACCCCTTCTCCAGACCAGCCTCGAGATTGGTGGATCCGTCAGGCCGCAGCGAGGCGATGGCGTCGCGAATCACCTCCTCGTTGTCGGCGATGCTGGTCGGTTCGAGCACCACGGTGGCGCTATTGCTGTAGGTCACGATCGCCACCTGATCGTTGGGGCCTAGCTCGCGGACCAGTAAGTCGAGCGAGCGCCGAACCAGACCAAGTCGATTATCTCGGTCCATCGAGCCGCTGGTGTCAACGACAAAGACCAATGACGCGTCAGGTCGCTCGCTGTTGGTGACTTCCATCGCTTGCACACCGATGCGAACCACGACGTTGTCGTGATTGAAGGGCGACGGGCCGCCCTCGGCCTCCAGGCCGAGGCCGTGAGACGGTGCCTCATAGTGGTAGGTAATGGCGTTTACATATTCCTCGACCCTGACCGATTCGACGGGCGGCAGCTGTCCGTTCGACAGGTACTGACGACCAATCGAGTACGAGCCAGTATCGACATCGAGGGCGAAGGTCGAGAACGGATCCTGACTCGTCAGGACGAACGGCCGAACCCCATAATCGTGAAACGTGCCTTCGAGCTCGACGGGTTTCTCGTCGACGAAGAACCCGTCGTCGCTCCCTGGCTCGGCCGCAGTGGTTGCGTCGGCCGCAGTGGTTGCGTCGGCCGCGGTGGTTGCGTCGGCCCGAACAGCCGAATCGGCCGACTCCCCGACTGGCCTTTCGTCGCGAGCGACGACCTCGGTTGTCTGGCTGTCCTGCGAGTGACCGCCCGCCGCGTCGCTTGTTGCCTGCTGGCGTGACGACTCGGCGTTGTCGACGCTGTCGGCGTTTGCGCTGCACGCTGCACCGATGAGGGCAAAGGTGAGCAGTACTGTCGCTGGGCGCCGCCCGATTTTCGTTTTGCTGAGAGACATGGCCATTATCCCGTCGTTCTGGCGTCTCCGCCGCTGGTAGTTGACGAGCGTTAGTCGACGACACCATCACCTCCGGTTCCCCCGACACGAAACCGCAACGTCAGTGACATGCAACCGATCTGACGAATCTCGCGACTTATGACGTCCGTCGGCCGTCAGCACCACAACACACGACGTCCACCAACGGGGTGGGCAACACTGGAGGAGACCGACATGGGCATCTTTGACAAGGCCAAGGACCTGGGCAAGCTCGACGACATTGCGGACAAGGCGAAGGAAGCACTCGAGGAGCACGGCGACAAGCTTCCCGGCGGCTTGGGCGACAAGGCCGCTGATGCGCTCGACAAGGTAGCGGATCTGACCGACAAGCTCCCTGGCCAAGGCAGCTAGTATCTCCCAAAACTGAAGGGCCCAGACCGTATGGTCTGGGCCCATGCGTTTGACTTCGCGCTCGGCGTCGAGCTCACGGGCGCCACGGGCCAGAACGCTCGGGACGACAGCGGATTTCAGCCGATTGAGCCCTCCAGCAGCTCGGTGAGGCGACTCCACTCAACGGCATACTCGATTGGCAGCAGGCGGGTGACTGGTTCGACGAGCGCGTTGACGACGATTCCCAGTGCCCGCTCGGCCGACAGTCCCCGGCTCATGAGGTAGAAGCTGCTCGGCGGCGACGTGCGTCTCCGTTGTCGAGCGATCGACGTGGCCGTCACTGGCTTGAACATCGATGAGTGGAACGACACTGTTGACCGACTCATCATCGAGGATGAGCGCGCTGTGCCGGATGTGACTCGATGCATCCGTTGGCCGCAGGATCGATTCGCACACGATCGCAAGAACTCGAGTGTCCCCCGTCTTTCGAGATCGACTTGGCCACGATTTGCGAGGTGGTTTCGGGAGCCTCGTGGACGATCGTCGCCCCCGTGTCGTGATGCTGTCCGCACCGGCATAGGCAATGGAATATACCGAGCCGAGGCCTTGGGCCCAGCCAGCCGAATCCCAGGGGAGGTCGTCGTGAGCGATACCGAAGTTGCCGTCAATCCTCCATCTCGCCTTCGGCCTCGACGATCGCCTGCTTCGTTACCAAGCTAGACACAGTGCGCGACGGTTTGGATCGTCGTAAAGCTCACGCGAGCGCCCGCCTTCACCACGACCTCGACCACCCCGGTCTGGAGCGAGTCAGAGGTGTAGACCGGGGCCGAGCAACCCTCGATGTAGTGCACCTTGGCCCCCCGATCAGCAACGATGAGTGTTCGTTCGAAGGGGCCTCTCGGCGCTCCACCGGTGGCCGCGTGAACCTGGATCGGCAGCTCGACGTCGACGCCGGGCGGGACGTACACGAACGAACCACCGCACCACCACGGCGTAGTGACGGCCGAGGAGGTTTTGTCGTTCAGCGGGACACTAGTACCGAGATACGCATTGACGAGTTCGGAGTACTCGCGCCGCGCCGTTGCCATGTCGGTGACTACGACACCCTTCGCAACAAGGTTGGCCTGGTGCCGGAGAAGGATGGCCTCCGATTCACCGGACCCGCCCGATCGAGAGTTTGGGGTGGCTGGCTTGGAGACGTCGTCTGGGATGACAGTCACGGCAGGTCTCCGTCGGCATAGTGGCGCTTGCGTTCCTGGACTTCGCCTCCGCCGATAGTAGCAAGCTCACGATGCCACTCCGCCAGCCGGTGAGGGCCGGGCCGAGCCGGGCCTAGCTGGTCCTAGCTCTGGCCCCAGCTGCCGCCAGCCCATGAACCACCGGCCCATGAGCCACCGGCCCACGAACCGCCAGCCCACGAGCCACCAGCCCACGAACCGCCAGCCCACGAACCGCCAGCCCACGAACCACCAGCCCACGAACCACCAGCCCCGAACCGCCAGCCCACGAACCACCCGAGAAGAGGGCAGTGAGTTCGGCCGAGTCGACGACCTTGCCGTCGAGGAGCCATTGCTCGTACCCGGCGTATTGCGAGTAAGACGTGTGGTAGGCCCAACGGATCGGGCGGGCCACGCTGTTTATGTCGAGCCGGCCGTAGCCATCGAGTTGCACCCTGCTCGATGTCAATGGAGGACTTCAACAACACGTACTTGACCTGATCCGGGTTGAGGGACGGGTTGCCCGACAGAATGGCGGCGGCCCATCCAGAAACAACAGCCGAAGACTGTGAGGTGCCACTGCCCTTGAAGAGCTCACCCCAACGAGCGCCGGGGTAGGTCATATCGAGCGTTGACCCGGGACCAGCCGAGGCAACGACTTTCCGGGACCACCAGATCGGGGTTCCGGACGTTGTCGCCCGAATTGCTCCATGTCGACACCCGCTCGCTGGCCAGCCCACCGCCGTAGCCAGCTGTCGTTGAGCCGACGGCGATGACCTGAGTTGCCGCCGCCGGGCTATCAACTGCCCCGTACGCCGAGCCGCGATTGCCGGCGGCAACAACGACGACGATGCCAGCATCCCAGGCTCGGTCGACTGCGGCCATGAGTGGGTCAGTGCCCGAATCGCCCTCGCGGTCAAGGCCGAACGAGAGGTTGAGGACACGAATGTTTAGACCGTTTACGTTCCTGTTCTGGATCACCCAGTCGATGGCAGCGATAATCTGAGGAACGCTCGTCGCACCATCAGCGCTGGCAACCTTGACGCTCACGAGGCGGGCGTCAGGCGCACCGCCGGTCATATCATCGGCCCGTCCAGCAATGATGCCGGCAATGTGGCTGCCATGGCCGTAGAGGTCGAGATTCTCGTTGCTGGAGCCATAGTCACGGCTCAGGTCTGGTCCGTAGAGGATCTGGCCGAACTGATCAAGACCGTGGACAGGCGAGATACCCGAGTCAATGACGGCAACGTCAATGCCGGCGCCGGTCCACCCCACGCTGGCGAACGCCGCCGCCATGGTGTTTACCTCGCTGAGCTTGGTGCTGAATCCTGAGGGCGCGACGACCTGGATGACCGGTGCCGTCGTGTCTTCCGGCTCAACGGCGATTGGATCGAGGGTTGGCGCCGACATGTCGTAGAAGTCGGTAAGCACCGGCTCTTCGGTCAGGGCTGGCTCGAGCGCAATCTCATCGAGCCCGGTGACCATGTCGCCGCAGTTGTCACCCCAGCAGGACGATGAAAAGTCGACCTTAGAGAAGGCCAGCTCACTGGCGTCAGCGCTTGTCGAGGGCGTCGAATCGGCCGTGCCCAGGAGCGATGCAACGATGGCCGCTGCGGCTAGAGCGGCGGCGCCCGAGCGCTGCCAGCTCGTACCGTTCATTCGGTTTCGGGAGTTTGGTTGCCACGTCATTTCGGTGCTTTCGGGTTGCACCGACGGCGGTTTCGCCACTAGCTCCTCACCGGGTAAGGCGACCATTTCGGCCCGGTGCATCATCGCTTCGTCGGAAGGTAAATCGGGCCATAATCGGCCAGTGCCACTTCTTCGGCTGCCAGCGCCAGAATCCTGACCGCGATGGGATGTTTTGCCTATCCGATAGGTCAGACCTATCGCTGAGCGGCGATTCCCAGCTCCACCAGACGCTGCAACGACCCGATCGACATCGGCTTCGCCAACAGGTAGCCCTGCCCAAGCACCGTGCCCATGGCCAGCAGCGCTGCGTACTGTTCCTCGGTCTCGATTCCTTCGGCCAACACCGTGATCTCGAGCGTCTGTCCCAGGTCAACCATCGCCTTCACGAAGGGATCCTGAACCTTCTCGGTGAGCGCCTCCACGAACGGTCGGGCCACCTTCAAGATGTCGACCGGGAACGAGCGCAGATGACTGAGCGACGAATAGCCAGTGCCGAAGTCATCGAGTGCCAAACGCAGCCCGAGTTCTTTGATCTCGTTGAGGGTAGTAATTGCCCGTTCCGGGTTGCGGACGAGGGCCGTTTCCGTGATCTCGATCACCATCGACCCATCACCGACGCCCGGCCGGTCAGCAAAACCGCGCAGATAGTCGACGAGGTCTGGCTCCGACAGTTGGCGCGCCGACAGGTTCGACGAGACGAAGAAGCCCGGGCTCAGCGCGCGAAGTTGTTCGAGGTCGGCGACCGCATGCTCAAACACAATCCGGTCGATCCCAACGATCAGGCCAGCTCGCTCTGCCTCCTCGATGAACTTGGCCGGAGGAACGTCTTGGTCCTCCGGTCGCCATCGGACCAGCGCTTCGGCCCCAACGATGGAGCGTGTGGCCAGATCCACGATTGGTTGGTACAAGACGATGAACTCGTCTCGCTCAACCGCTAGTCGAAGCTTCGTTCTCAACTCCTGTTGCTGCGACATCTGCAGCTGCATTGCTGGCTCGTAGATCGCGAACCCGCCCTTGCCGCCCTGCTTGGCTGCATACATCGCCGCGTCGGCCTTACCCAGCAGCTCTGACGCGGAGTCCTGATCGGTGGCCAGGGCAAGTCCGATCGACGCGCCGACTCGAGCGTGCTTGTCGCCAAGGACAAACGGCTCGGAGAGCGACGCAAGGATGCGCTCGGCGACGGCTTCACCCGATTTGGGGTCTCGGATCACGGCAGCAAACTCGTCGCCACCGAGTCGGGCGACGAGGTCATCGCTCCTGACCGCGTCATGCAATCGGCGGGCACACTCCACCAGCAATTCGTCGCCAGCGGCGTGACCGAGAGTGTCGTTCACTGGCTTGAAATCGTCAAGGTCGATATAGAGGAGCGCGAGATCAGACGACTCAGCAAGTTGGGAATCGAGCCGCTGGCTCAGCAACGCTCGGTTGGCCAGACCGGTGAGAGCATCGTGGGCGGCCTGGTGTGCGAGTTCGGTCTCCAGCCGCCGAAGCTCAGAGAGTGTCTGTTCGAGCTGATCGTTTTCGAGCGCAACCGCCGACTGATCGACGAGGGTCCGGAAGAGCCGCAAGTCGTCAGGCGTGAAGGTCGAAATGCTGCCGAGCCGGTCGCCAACGATGAGGACACCGACGCGGCGTTTGTCGGTTCGCAGCGTGCCGACCATGCCGTCTCGGAGCCCAAGCGTTGCCATCTGTGTCGGGAGCGACCCAGGCTCGGCCATTCGTGACTCGAGCGCCCAGTCGGCCAGCCCGTGCATGATGGCGAGGCGTTCTGAGATAAGCGGATGCTTGCTTGTCGTGTCAGTTCCGAGGCGGTACTCCACGGCAGGTTGGTCGGTCTCCGGCGCGGCAAACAAGACCAACGACGCTTGCTCGGCTCGAAACATGCGCGCCGCCTCAACCAGCAGACCGGCCACGGCATCGCCGTCGCTCATGGTGTCACGCAGGGCGCGGGTGCTTTGATAGAGGAACTCGACTCGCTCCCGCTGTTCGCGCTCGGCCTCAAACGCCTTGTTGGCCAGATACAGCATGGTGGTGAGCGACGCGAGCAAAACGACTGCGGCCGGCTCTTGCAAAAGAAGTAGAGCCGCAATAAGCGCCTGCAGCACGTTGGCCGCCGCGACGCCAACGGCGAATCCAAGCATTGCCTTGAACATGGATGGCCGCGGGCGACCCTCAGTGAGCGTGATCGCGGCCGTCACGAACACAATCTCCAACGAGGCGGTGACGATGCAGGCCGAGATCACGACAAGCCAGCCCAGCGGACGAACAGGCGAGACACCGCCGAGCAGGAAACCGGCGAGCAGGACGGTGAGCCCGACCTTGAGCGAGCTGTTCGCCACGTTGAACACCCACTTGATAGCGGGCTGGCGGCGAATCAACGCGAAGGTAATGATCCCGGACGCCAAACTGGCGAGCCAGAGTTGTTCGGGTGCCGTGTAGAGAAGGCCGAGTACGAGCGGAACTTCGAAGAACGAGAATCGACCGGCCTCAGAGCGAAACTCGATGTGGACAACGAGAAACTCGGTCGCCACAAACATTGCGACCAACACCAGCGGGTGAATCACGAGGAGGTCGGAGAAGCGGCCAATACCCGGCAACGCGAGGAGCCCGATGAGCGCGGAAACGACGGCGAGCCCAAGGCTGAGAATCCAGACCGTGTGAATAACTGGAGCGCGATGCACCTGTCGGTTGAGCGATGGCACCACACTCACATCGGCGCAGATGGCTCATAACTGAGATCTCTGAGCCATATCACCTGTCGTCAGGCGGCATGGCTGTCTCGCTAGTCGAGTCGGCGGAGTTCAGACTTATAGATCTGGGCTCGCTCGGTGTAGGAATTGGCGCCCAGACTTATCATCTCGGGCGTCACGCAATCGGGTCGGATCTTGGCCGGAATCCCAAGCGCCATCGCGCCGCTCGGAACGACGGTGTCGTTTGTGACCACGGCGTTGGCCCCAACGAGGGCGCCGCTCTCGACTACCGCCCGATGCAGTACCACAGAACCGTTGCCGACGAGTGCACGATCGTGGATGGTGCAGCCCTCAAGATGGACGATATGGCCAATGACGCAGTCATCGCCGACCACGGTCTCCCACATTGGTGTGGTGTGCAACACGCTGCCGTCCTGGATCGAGGTCCGCTCACCGATCCGGATCCCGCCCCCATCGCCTCGCAACACGGCGCAGGGCCAGACCGATGACCCGGCCCCGATCGTGACGTCACCGATGATGACGGCCTCCGGGTGAATGAACGCCGAGGAGTGGATGGATGGAACGAGATCGCCGAGCGCGTAGATAGGCACAAGGCGGAACCGTAGCGAATTGGCGCTCGCTCAGCGAGCCCGAGGGCACGGCGGACCAATTACGACAGGGGCAGAGCTGCGAATGTCCATGACCAGAGCCGAGACCGACAAGATCGCCAGCGCGAACAGCGTGACATATGCCAGCGGCTCGAGCCGCTTGAGGTCGAAGCGGATGCTCTTGTCGCGCCGAGTAATCTGGGCCACCCACTCGGTGACGGCCATCACGGCGTGGCTCCCGTCAAGTGGTGGCAGAGGCAACAGGTTGATGCCCCCGATGGCACACGACAAGATGCCAAACCAGATGAGCGCCTGGCTCCATCCGGCACTGACCGCATCACTCGTGATCTCGGCCTGACTGATCGGCGACAAGAACCGCACCGGCGGCTGAGTACCGTTGACCGTGGCCCCCAGATACCCACCGATGCCGGTGACCCAGGTACCAAGCGCCTGTGCGGTGCCTTCGACGACGATGTAGATGTAGTCAAACGACACACCGACGGCATCAATGAGCGAGTACCCACCCATCATGGCCGCCACGGTAAAGGCACCAACGGCGCACACCATGTTGGTTGCTGGACCGGCGAGGATGGTCATCAGCCGACCAAAGTGGGAGGCCGAGCGGTAGGTGCGAGCCTCATCAAAGTCAGGCGACACGACCTCCGACGGTGTCATCCCCGGAATCTTCACGTAGCCGCCAAGGAAGACCGCCTTCAGTCCGATCCTCAACTCGCCTCGCTGTACCGCGACGATCTCTGGACCGAAGCCCCAAAGAACTCCGCTGGCTGCATTCCCGACGCCTTGGCCACGAAGAAGTGCCCGGCTTCGTGAACCAAGATGATTACGCCAAGGAATACCAACAGCCACAAACCTTGTGGTGCTAGCAATCCGAGAGCGAGAAGCGATAGCAGGGCGATTGCGCCCCAGACCGGATCGAAGGAAAGCGTCGACCGGGTCGGGGCGACGGCTCGCCTTGTGTCTCCTGCTGCTGCCGCGATGATGGCCTCTGCCACGTGTGTGTCCTCCACAGATTTTTCACCGACCCGCTGGTCGGCGCCTGCCTAGTATGCAGGAGGTCCCCGATCGAGGGCTGAGGTGATATGCCCAGCTCCTCAAGGTTTGAGGAAGGTCGCCCGAACCCGGCTACCCAAAGGTGCCGTATTGCCCAGTGAAAAAGACCATCGGTTGCTTGTGCTCACCCACTTCGAGTGCTCGGACTCGACCGACGATGAGATTGTGGTCGCCGAGCTCGACGATACGTTCCAGGTCACAATCGATATGGCCGACGATGTTTGCGGAGCACAGGGGCGCCGGTGGACGCCGCCGTGGTCCACTCGACATCGGTGAACTTGTCTGGCGATTTCGACGCCATCTTGCCGCACAGTTCGAGTTGATCGGCGGCGAGGATGTTGACACAGAAGTGGCCGCCGCCTCGATGACCGTGCCGCTGGACGATTGATTCCCTAGGAAGAAGCCAACGAGTGGTGGGTCGAGGGAAATGGAAGCAAACGAGCCGATCGCCACGCCGGTCGGGCCCCCTTCGCCGGCCGCCGTAACCACGGTGACGCCCGTTGGGAAGTGGCCAAGCACGTGGCGAAAGTGGGCCGGGTCGATTTCGGGAACTTCGTTTCTGACGCGGTCTGCGAGGTCATGCGACTCCTCTAGCTGGTGGTCGCACGAGCTTAGCTGGCCAGCCGACAATCGTCCCTCACCGATGCCGCTACGGGCTGAACGTCAGCCCTTCGGTCGCCGCTCGAACAACAAACTGGCCACCCGCAATGTCGTTGGCGTCAGCCACTGCCGCCGCGACCCATTCGTCGCTGTGGGAAGGGTCGTGGTGAAACAGGTAGAGCTCCTTCACCCCGGCCTGGCGCGCGACCTCGACCGCATAGCGAACGGTCGAATGACCCCGGAGTCTCCTTCGACGCAAACTCTGCGTCGTCGTACTGGGCGTCATGGATGAGTACATCGACGCCATCACAGATCGCCAGTACGGCCGGATCGACAAGGTCGGATCGCCGCACGGCTGCTGATGGTCGCTGATGTAGGCGACGGACTGACCCGTCGCCGCTTCGTCGATGCGGTACCCGTTGGTTGCCCCATTGTGCTGGACTGCGACGACACCAACCTGAAGAGCCCCGTGGCTGAAGCTACCGCTCGAGCGAGTAACGAACGAGATGTTGCCAGGGAGATCGTCAAGCCGAACGGGAAACATTGGCGGTCGCAGAAACGCATTGAATACGTCTGCGAGTTCGTCGTCGCCCGGTTGGGGCGGCGCGACAATGGTGAGTTGCGAATCAGCCGACAGCACGGGCGGGAAGAACGGGATGCCCTGCACGTGGTCCCAATGGAGATGGCTCACGAGGGCAAGTCCGAGAACGGGGTGTCCGGATGCTCACGAGCCCAGTCGATGCCGAAGTAGCGCAGGCCAGTTCCGAGGTCCAGCAGGATCGGATCGGCATCAGCGGCAGACACCGCGACGCATGAGGTATTGCCCCCAACGCCGGGCGGTGCGTGGGCACGAGCACGGAGTCGAACCCCGTACTCCGTAGAACGTGACTTCCATGCAGCTGGCCCCCTGGACAGACCCGACAAGACCGGGTGGGGTGACGGTAGAGCACGGACCCGGTTTGCAAAAGGGTTTGTGAAGAAGGTCTCACAACGGGCGCCCGCTCGTGCCAGTGTGACACCGCTCGTGAACTGCACCTAGTGTCTCGGCATGAGCGACGCGTCTCGACCGCACCCACCTCCACCGCAGAACGGCCTCGTGGCCGTGGTCAAACGTGACTGCCCCACCTGTGAGCTCGTTGTCCCCGTCCTGGACCAGCTCGCTTCAGTCGGTGACCTCACTGTCTTTTCGCAAGACGACCCAACATTCCCGAATCGCTGAACGCCATCGACGATCGCCAACTCAACTTCTCGTGGCATAACGACATCGAGACAGTCCCCACCCTCCTTCGATTCGAGAACGGCACCGAAACCGGACGGATCGTAGGTTGGTCACGAGAGCAGTGGGAGACCTTCACCCAGCAGGCCAATCTTGGGGACGACCTCCCCGGCTACCGCCCGGGCTGCTCGCTGTCGGTTGATCCGACCCTCGCCGATGCTGGCCGTGCGGTTCCGGGGCGATCAACTCCGAACCAATCGCATCACCTTCGCCGAACTAAGAAGACGAGATGGAAGCGCCGTTCGACCGTGGCTGGAGTGACGGGCTGCCGGTTATCCCGCCGACCGAGGCGCGAGTCCTCCGCATGCTCGACGGGACCAGTCGTGATGCACAAGACATCGTTGCTGCGGTTCCGCCCAACCTTATTGAGGCCACGGTCGAGCAAGTGGCGATCAACGCGGTGATGGCAGGCTGCAAGCCGGAGTACTTCCCCATCGTGCTGGCCGCCGTCGAGGCCGCGTGCCGCGACGTGTTCAATCTCCACGGCTTGCTGGCGACGACCTATTTCTCCGGCCCCGTCATCATCGTCAACGGGCCTATTGGCCAACGCATCGGCATGAACTCCGACGGCAACGTGTTTGGTCAGGGCAACCGGGCCAATATGACGATTGGCCGAGCGCTCCAACTGGTCACCAGAAATCTCGGCGGCGGCAAGCCGGGCGAGGTCGACATGGCGGTGCAGGGGTCGTCGTCGAAGGTGGGCCTGAGCTTTGCCGAACGCGAATACGACTCGCCGTTCGACTCGCTCGCAACCGAGCGCGGCCTCGATCCCGATACCGATGCCCTCACGTTGTTCGCTGGCGCGGGACCGATTCCAATCATCGACCAAATCTCCCGTACCCCCGAATCGCTCGCCCGATCGTTCGCCGCGGTACTGGCCAATCTTGGTCACCCCAAACTCATCATCGGCTTCGACGCGATGCTGGTGGTGTCACCCGAGCACGGCCGAGTCTTCGCCGACGCCGGCTGGGACAAAGCCCGGCTGCGGGCCGAGCTCAACGAACTTTTGACCCTCGACGGCGACAATCTGATCCGCGGCGCAGGCGGCATCGCCGAAGGCGTGCCCGAGGGATTCGCTGGCACAAAGCTACCCAAGTTCCGAGACGGCGGACTACAGATCGTTCACGCCGGAGGTAACGCTGGCTTGTTCTCGTCAATCCTCGGCGGCTGGGTGGGCGGCGCCACTGGATCCGAACCAGTCACCGTCCCGATTGGTCCCTGGGCGTGACATTCACCACCATCTGGGTCATGATCGTCCAATGACAACGATCGTGCTCGACCCAACTGCCGGATCGGTGACCGACCTCGTGCCGCGAGCCAAACGACTCCAGTCGCTCGATGGCGCCGTCGTCGGCCTACTCGACATTTCCAAAGCGCGAGGGAACGTGTTCCTCGATCGAGTCACCGAGCGCCTCATCGAGCACGGGGCCACGGTCAATCGTTACCGCAAGCCCACCTTTGCCAAGCTTGCGCCGC
The DNA here is from genome assembly GCA_041394345.1 of Acidimicrobiales bacterium. GTDB lineage: Bacteria > Actinomycetota > Acidimicrobiia > Acidimicrobiales > SZUA-35 > JBBKWJ01. The sequence goes on from JAWKIN010000002.1 coordinate 14,428, forward strand.
TCGACCTTCGCCAAGAGATTGCGAGCCAGTGCGACGCCGTCATCGAAGCGCTCGCCGATTGAGGCAGCTGCACGTCGTGCAGTGTGCACGACATCACCGACCTTGAGCGACGCGGCATTCCCGGCGTGTTCGTGGCGAGCAGCGTCTTTATCGACGCCGCCGCCATCCAGAGCAAAGCCCTCGGTAGCAACCCCGATCGCGTATTCGTTCAGCACCCGATCCAAGACCGCACCGACGAAGAAATGTACGCACTCGCCGATGCGGCGGTCGACGCACTGATTGCCAAGCTTCTCGAGGCTTCTGCAAGCTAACCAAAGCCGTGTCACCCAATGGTCGGGCCAATGGTCCCGACCATTGGAACCCATTGGCCCTTGAGACACCGGGTGAGTTTTCCGACAGGAACGCATGACACTTCTGCGTTCTCTTGCTGGCCCGCCGCACCGCTCGATTAACGATTGTGGGTCACGTTCGACGATCGGGCCATCGTGAGAGTCCTGATCGCCGCCGACTTCTTCCCGCCTGCCATTGGCGGCCTCGAGAAGCATGCCGAGCGACTCGCCTCAGCGTTGGTGGCCCGCGGCTGCATCGTGCAAGTCGTCACGCTGGCAACCGAGCGCACACCAGAGACGACCGTACAAAATGGCATTGTCATCCATCGTGTGAGTGGCTGGAGCCATCACCTTCCTGGTGTGCACGCCGATCCCAATCGCCCATTTCCTCTGCCCACGCTCGACCCAGGGCTCGCCGCAGCCGTCAAACAAGTCATTACCGACTTCGATCCCGACATCGTGCACGTCCATGGGTGGATGGCCGCATCGGTGGCCTCGGCCGCCCGCCGCCATCGAGCCAAGGTCGTGGTCACCCTGCACGACTCCGGTTTTGCGTGCCCAAAGCGGACGCTGTACGAACACGACGTGGCCCCTTGTTCCGGGCCGGCGCTCAAGAAGTGCCTCAGCTGTACCAAGCCGCACTACGGCGTGGCCAAGGGAACCGCCATAACGGCGATGCTGAGAACAGCACCCTCTGGCTGCGCCACGTTGATCGGTTCCTGCCGTCGCCGGCGTCGTCGGCGACGTCACCCGGTCGCTCACCGGTCTTGGATCGATTCCGTTCGACGTCATTCCCAACTTCGTCGACCTCGCCTCCTTCCCCCTCCGAAGAACCGCTCGCCCCAGCATCGTGCCAGCGACGGCCCCGTATGTGCTCTTCGTCGGAACGCTTGGTCGCTTCAAAGGAGTCCACGCGCTCGTCGACATCTGGCGCCGAGCACAGCCAGCGGCCGAGCTCGTGCTGCTCGGCACCGAAGCCCCCGACACCCCCACCGACCTTCCACCCGGTGTCACGATGCATTTCGACGTACCGCACGCCGAGGTTCTCGCCGTGCTTGCCCATTGCCAATTCAGCGTTCTGCCGTCCCAGTTTCCGGAGCCGAGTCCGACGGTCGTGCTCGAACCGATGGCGCTCGGCCGTCCGGTCATCGCCAACGCCATCGGGGATTCCCGACCTCGTCGAGCACGACGTCACCGGCATTCTGGCGCCGCCTCTCGACCTCGATGCACTTGAACACGCGATCGTCAACCTGCTGGCCGACCCCGACCACCAAGAGCGTCTCGGAAGCAACGCACGGGTACGTAGTCGCCGGTTCGATGTCGACAGCGTCGTCGGGCGCATCGTCGGGGCCTATCAGGCGACGCTCGGAACCGAACCGCCGGACCAGCACGAACCAGGAGCGCCAACCGTCATGACCAAGCAGCCCTCGCACGAACCATTCGACTCCCAGCCAACCAGTGGCCAATCGACTCCGCATGAACCAGGAGTGCGGCCACGGGCCCACGCCGCATGCGCTCACCGCGTCGGTCATCATCTGTGCGTACACCGAGCGACGGTGGCGCGACGTTTGTGATGCGATCGAGTCGTTGCAGAGCCAGTCGATTCCCGTCCATCAGGTCGTGCTTGTGATCGATCACAACGACGATCTGTTGGCAATGGCCCGGTCGACCTTCGCCGGGCGCGGCGTCGACGTGATCGCCAATAGCGACCTCAAGGGTCTGTCGGGGGCCCGCAACACCGGGGTCAACGCCTGTATTGGTGACGTCATTGCCTTCCTCGACGATGATGCATCGGCCGACGCCGATTGGCTCGAGAACCTCCTCGCCGCCTATGACGACCCGGCCGTGGCCGGCGTCGGCGGCAACGCAACGCCGGTGTGGCCCACGTCGCGGCCGAACTGGTTCCCCCCAGAGTTCGATTGGGTAATCGGTTGCAGCTACGTCGGCTTGCCAACCGAGCGATCGACGGTGCGCAACTTCATCGGTTGCAATATGTCATTCCGTCGTGAGATCTTCGATCGCCTTGGGCCCTTCGCCAACGGCCTTGGCCGCGTCGATGCTGTGCCCCTGGGGTGTGAAGAAACGGAGTTCTGCATCCGGGTCAAACAGGCAATGCCTGACGCCATCCTCCGGCTCGAACCTGCGTCCAATGTGAACCACCGGGTCTCCGACGACCGGGTCAAGTTCGGCTACTTCGCGAGCCGTTGCAAGGCCGAGGGTCTCTCGAAGGCAGCGGTCAGCGGCATGGTTGGCGCGGGTGATGGACTCGAGTCCGAGCGGGCATACACCCTAAAGACGCTGCCCTTGGCCGTGGTTCGCGGCGTCGCACTGGCCTGGCGTTCACCGGCGGGGCTCCTGCGGGCCAGCGCCGTTGTCGCTGGCCTCGCGCTCACGGTCTACGGTTACGCCGAGGGTAAAGCGACGGCCACGCGCCCTGGCGCTTGACAAGCGTCGGCGTAGACCGCTTCGGTCTGCCGTACTACCTCGCCCCAGGACACCGGCATCGCCGTTGAGCTTGCCCGGCTGCGCATCGCTGCCGCGGCCGTAATCGCGGCAATGACCTCGGCGGGGTCGTCGCCGAACGACTGAGCCCGGTCCGGGTAGGCGTCGACGATGCTGCGATGGGCGGGAATTGCGGAGAGGGCGACCGACGCGCCAGCGGCCAGTCCTTCGAGCGGAACGATGCCCTGCGCCTCGAGTGTCGATGCGGAACAGACAACCGTTGCGCTGCGGAGGAGACCGTGCAGGTCGTCGATCGAGACCCGGCCGAGCAGGCGAACATCGTTGCTTTGACCGCGGTCCGAAATCATGGCGGCGAGACGCTCACGGTCGGGGCCGTCGCCGGTGACATAGAGCTTGAATCGATCGCGCAGAGACGGCATCGCGTCGATTATCCGATCGACTCGCTTGTACTCTTCGAGGCGACCAGCCACCACAATCGCCTCGCGGTCATCGTCAAGAATGGCTGGTACCGCGTCAGCGATGGCCTCGACATGGACGCCGTTCGACACAACCGACGAGCTCTTGAGTGATTGCGGGAAATGATCACCCAAGAGCTGTCGCTCAGCCGGCGAAACACAGATGATTCGATCCGAACGGGCAACGAGCCACCGACCCACGGGGCGGTAGACCGCGTGCAGCAGGTCGCGGGCCTTGCTTTCACTTTCGCCGTGATAGTGCGGCGTGAAGACAATCGGACCAGGCCAAACAGCAACGGCTGCGGCCACAATCGGGTCGTGGTAGCTATGCACGTGGAGCACGTCATAGTCATGGGCACGGGCACGCAGATCGCGAACAAGAACGACACTCAGCGATGCGTGCTCAAGCGAGAGTGTCCGGCGGTAGCGACGAATCGTTACCCCATCGCACGCCTCGATGCCAGCGTGAGTCGGGGCCAGGGCATGGGTAAACACGTCAACGACGTGACCCTCTCGAGCGAGCCCCTTACTCAGTTCGCCGACATGGGTTTGGACACCGCCGACCGAGGGCGCGAATCGATTCGCAACCAGCGCGATTCGCACGGGAACTAGCGTCCAGCGGGACGGTCGAACTTCGGGGCCCGGCGGAACCGCTCGGCGATGAGCGTCCGTCCGATACGCCATCCGTCCTTCCAAGCATTGAGGTTGGAGAGGCCAAAGATGCGGTCGGTCTCGTAGCTTGGCACCTCGGCCACCTTGAGGCCGGCGCGCTGGGCTCGGATGTTCATGAGCGTCTCGACCTCGAAGCCCCCACAGTCAAACTCAATGCCGGGGAGGACATCGCGCCAGAAGCCGTTGTAGCCGTAGCACAGGTCGGTGTAGTCAGCGCCGAAGAGGAGATTGACCGCGATAGTCAGGGCCTTGTTTCCGGCCGAGCGGATGAAGGTCAGATCTTCGCTGCCGCCTCCGGGCAGGTAGCGGGATCCTTGACGAAATCAGCGCCGTTTACGAGCGCATCAACGTACAGCTGCACTTCTTCTGGCGCCATCGAGCCGTCCGCGCCGATCATCACGATGATGTCTTGGGTGGCCGCAGCGAAGCCGGAGGCCAGTGCGTAGCCCTTGCCCTTGCGCTCATCCAGAACAATCTTGACATCGGGTCGCAGGCTCTTGGCCACGTCGATCGTGCCGTCAGTTGAGCGACCATCGACCACGATCACTTCGGTGACGCAATCAGGGATCCGAGCAAACACGATCGGAAGGTTCTTCGCCTCATTCAACGTCGGAACGACCAGGGAAACGGTTGGCGTCTTCTTGGGCGCCGGAGCCTGGTGGCGAAGCGGCGACGAGGAACGTTGACGGGACGATTGCGAGTGGATGGAGGTGGAGGTGGTTAGTGCCATGCCCGATGGACGGCGGCTTTGAACGGATTGTTGAACCACGGGGGACAAGGTGCTAAAGCAAAGGGTCCATCGTCCCGGCGGCGCCTAGTTCGTTCGCCTGGCTGGGCGCTCCATTACCCCTCGGTCAGGAGTGCTCGAGGTGGTCGCGGGCCCATAACGCTGCCTCGGTATGGTTGCGGACGCCGATGCGTCTGAACGTTTGGGTCAGCTGATTCTTTACGGTCTTTTTCGGCGAGGTAAAGGCGGGGCCCCGATTTCACGGTTCGTCAGGCCCTCAGCCATCAGACGAAGCAGTTCATCTTCTCGCTCGGAGATCTGCTCGGGGCGAGCGGTTCGAGCGCGCTGGGCTTCCACGATGCCACCAACTAACGCCGGATCGACAAACGTGCCGCCACTCATCACGGTTCGGATCCCGTAGAACAGGGTCTCGGTCGACGCCGACTTGACCACGAAGCCCGACGCACCCGCCTCAATTGCCTCATAGACGTCGTGAATAACGTCAGAAGCGGAGTAGATCAAGACCGGCACCTGGGTGAAGGCATCGGTTCGAGGCTGGGTCAGCAGATCGGTTCCGCGCCTGCTCGCAGAGCGCGAGGTCGCTGATAATGAGATCCGCTTCCACCTGGGAATCAACGAGGGCGAGCTCCGGAAGTCCAGGTACCGAGGCGACGACGTCAAATTCGTCGCTTCGGTCGAACATCGCCTCGAGCCCGGCTCGCACAACGGGGTGGTCATCTATGAGTAGGAGTCGTACTGGCACAAGGTCACTATCGGCGTGCCTTCTGGCATTCGTTAAGGGTTTCTTCAAGTTTCTTCAACAAGCAGCGTCATGGTCCACCATGATTGCCAAGAATTAGGCCGTGGGTCCCAGGACAAGGTCGGATAGACACTTTACTATATCCATCAACAAGCAGCGTCAAGCTTGACGATTTCCACCCCAGGGCCTCAGCCAGGAGCCACCCATGAATGCCGAACCTCTCCTTCGTGACAAGCAGAACGCTATCCCCGTCGCGATCGACCGGACCGACGCAATCGAGGTTGACCCAGCCGACTACGTCCGCCAAGACCGAGAACGAATCGCCCGGTCGCTCCACGACAGCGTTCTGTCCGAACTTACCGGCATCGTGCTGGCGATGAAGCGGGCGCGACCAGTTCCTGCCATCGGAGGAACAAGGCAACTTCGACCACGCGCTGAGTGGCGTCGACTCACTACTCAGCTCGATCCGGGGCACCGTCTTCGACTTGAAGCAAAACGACAAACGTCCCGTCGCCGTCCAGCTTCGCGAGCTCGTCAGCCATTTCAATGCGCTCCTCCCCCACGACCTCTCGCTCGCTACCTCGGCCCGACTCCCCGAGCTCGCCAACCAGCTTCGCACCGACATCGTCGCGGTGGCCACCGAGGCAATAACCAATGCCGCCAAGTACTCGGGGGCAACCCATATCGATCTCGATCTCCAGGTCGAAGGCGACACCCTCCGGCTCGTCATCGTCGACGACGGAATCGGCATCGGTATCGGTAGCCAACGCCCCACCGACGCCCAGGGCGGCAACGGCCTGCGCAATATGGCGCGGCGGGCCGAACGAAACGGCGGCACGTGCAGCGTGTTCGACGGGCCGACCCGAGGCACGGTTGTTCAGTGGGTCGTGCCGTTCACCAACCAGCCAGCACCAGCCATCCATCTCGACGCTCAATAATCCCATCTGCCACGAGCGAGTCGGCAACCGCTTCGGCCCGCTCCCGGTCGTTCGGCCAACCAGTGGCGGCCGCCAGCGCGTCATGGGCGATCGGCGCCGCTCGAAGCTGGCGGACGAGCCGGCCACGCCCTTGACGGTCCGACCCCTCAAAGCGACTCTGCCTCGTCGACACCGCCGCCGAGCCAATAGCTGGATCGGGACCAACTGAGGCCCACGAACAGTTGCTGGCGATCGGGCAACGGTCGCAGGCCGGCTGGCGCGACGTGCAGATCGATGCACCAAGATCGAGCAACGCCTGGTTCCATGACCATCCGTGCCCAGCGGGCACGGCCTCGTCGGCCAAGCGCTGAGCTTGGCGAGTGCTCAGCTTGGCGCCAGTCATGCGAGCGAAGATTCGTCCAACGTTGGTGTCGACGACGGCCTCGTCGGCCTCGAATGCAAAGGCGCTGGTCGCCTGAGCGGTGTACGGTCCAACCCCAGGCAAGGCGAGCAGCGCCGGTAACGAGCGGGGCAACTCGCCCCCGTGTTCGGCCACGACGACACCGGCCGCCTGGTGCAAGTAGACGGCACGGCGGTTGTATCCCAGGCCCGACCACTCGTCGATGACGTCACCGACCGGGGCGGCGGCGCACGCGGCCACGGTGGGAAACCGACGCAGAAACTGAGGCCAGCGGTCAAGCACTTCGCCACCTGGGTCTGTTGCAACATGAGCTCGGCAACGAGAACGGCGAATGGGTCACGGGTGCGGCGCCACGGCAGGTCGCGTCCGTGCTCGGCGAACCAGGCGAGAAGCTGGAGGCGCCACTGGCTCGAGCGGGTTCGGTGCGTCACTCGATCGGGAGGAGCTGTCCGGCATCGGACCAGACTACGCCCGCCCACCCACACCCCCGCACCCTTCTTCTGAACTGGCAGATGGGACCGGTCAAGAATGACCGGTCCCATCTGCCAGTTCGAAGGCAGTGCGAGAGGAGGGTGCGGGATTGGGGAAGATCGGGGTCGGCCAGTAGGTTGGATCGAGCATGGCCACCGACCGCTTCCACCGCCCCGTTCGCCGACCACACCGGCGGCACCTGGTCGATCACCCAGCATCGGGGCCGACCGGTCGTGGTCATCTTCCACCGGCATCTCAGTTGACTGCCCTGTCGGGCCCACATCGGCGCCGTGCGCGACCGACTCGACGAACTCACCACCGCAAGTGGTCGCCGCGTCGACGTCGTGGTGATGACCTTCACCCGGCCGCGGAATCTTCCCGGCTACTTCCGGCGTTTCACTGACCCAATTCCCGTGGCCACCGATCCCGAACGAACGCTCTACCGAGCGATTGGGTTCGGTCGCGGCTCGCTCGGCCGGGTATGGGGCCTGCGGGCTGTGCGTCGCTACATAGCCCTGCTTCGATCGGGTCAATCGCTGGAGCGCAAACGAATCGACAGCAGCGGCGAAGACACCAGGCAACTCGGAGGCGACGTGCTCGTCGACGCCGACGGGGCCATCGTGTGGGTCTTCAAAGGTGCCGGTCCCGACGATCGCCCTGATGTTGAGGAGCTACTCGCTCAGGTTCGGCTCTTGCCGTAGGCCCCGTGGTGACGAGAGTCGCAAGCGTTCGTTTCGGCCTCGGACGAAAACCTGTTCTACGCTCCCACGCATGACATTGCCCGACCTGCAATCAGCCGCCGCCGCCATCGAAGTCGCATCCGGAGTCATCCGCAGCGCAACCAGGCTGCTCGCCGAAACCGGATCCGTCGATGCCGACCAGGTTCTCGCCTACGACATCGCCCATGCCGCCGCAGCCATGGCCACCGCACGAGCCTGCCTCGATTACGGGGCCAAAGGCGACAACGAGGCGAAGCTCACAAGCGTCTTCATCGCTGATGCGATCGCCGACCTCGGCGGCAAGCTCTGGGGTCGGGAAGCGGAGTGGGGTTGGTACAACCGCACTCGATGCCACACGCGACTTCGTCTCGGCCTGGCGCAACTGGCGCTGCTAGCCGATTCGGCGTTCATCGACGGTGGCAGCCACCTCGACGTCGACTTCGATCTGGTCCAGAACACGTTCCGCCGATTCGCCGAGGAACAGATCAAGCCGCACGCCGAGCACATCCATCGCACCAACGCCGACATTCCCGAGTCGATCATCGAAGGACTCGCCGAGATGGGTGTCTTCGGATCTCCATCCCCGAAGAGTTCGGTGGCTTCGCAGGCGGCGGCGAGTCTGACTACTACGGCATGGTGATCGCCACCGAGGAACTCAGTCGGGCCTCACTAGGCGCCGGCGGCTCGCTCATCACGCGGCCAGAGATTCTGGCTCGAGCTCTTTTGAAGCCGGCGGCACCGAAGAGCAGAAAGCGACGTGGCTGCCCAAATTGGCCATGGGCGAGATCATGAACGCGGTCGCCGTGACCGAGCCCGACTACGGATCTGACGTCGCTGGCGTCAAGGTCACGGCCACACCAACCGCCGACGGCACCGGGTTCCTCATCAACGGGGTAAAGACCTGGTGCACATTTGCAGCCCGGGCCGACGTGCTCATGGTGCTCGCTCGGACCGATCCCGACCGATCCATCGGCCACCGCAGTCTGTCGATCTTCATCGTGCCCAAGGAACGAGGCGACGCCCATGGCTTCGCTTACGCAGCCGACGACCGCCGGAAACTCCGGGTGAAGGCAAGTTAGCCGGTAGCCCACCGACACCATTGGCTACCGGGGCATGCACCTCTACGAGACTCGTTTGAAGACTGGTATGTACCGGCCGACAATCTCATCGGCGGTGGAGGCTGGCATGGGCCGCGGCTTTACTTCCAGATGGCTGGCTTTGAAAACGGTCGCCTTCAGACCGCAGCGAGAGCTATCGGTAAGGCGCGCAGGCGGCCGACGAGGCGGCCAAAAGACTACGCCGGAGATCGAAAGGTGTTCGGCGAACCCATCGCCGAATACCAGCTCACCAGGTGCCAAGCTCACCCGCATGGCCGCCATCATCCAGGCGCGTCGTTGTTCACGCATACGCCGTCGGCGTCCTCATGGCCAAGGGCGAAGGTAAGATGGAGGCCTCGATGCTCAAGGCCTACGCCCGCAAGGCGGCCGAGTGGGTGACCCGCGAAGCTGCATGCAGATCCACGGCGGCATGGGCTACGCCGAGGAATATGACGTCAGTCGATACTTCCTCGATGCTCGGGTACTTAGCATCTTTGAGGGTGCCGACGAAGTTCCCAGCCCTGGCGTCATCGCCCGATCGCTCGTCGCAGCAGAAAAGGCATAACCCATGACAGAACGCATGCCCGCCCTCGCCCTCGTCGCTGTTCCCGGCCGCCGCGATCGCACCATCGAACTCAACGGCAATCGACAACGCTGGCTTCTCGGGCATCTACTGTCCGAGCTTTGGCGACGCAATGAGCTTGTGCCTTTCGTCGCCCATGTCACCGAACACGTGCAGATCGGAACCGCAATTCATCCGATCTACCTGTGCAGCATCCTGATGCCCTGGCCGCAACGGCGTCCTACATCAACGAGGTCGCCGATGGCTGCTTTCGACTCGGCCTAGGCGTCACGCACGGCCGGTCCACGAGCGACTTGGCCTCAACGTGGGCAAGCCACTTCCGCCGACACTCGAGCGTACGTCGAGGCAATAAATGCTGCGGCCAAGCAGGTCGGCCCCGTTCCTCCCATCACGCTCGCAACGCTCCGAGACAAGATGGTTGCCTTGAGCGTCGAGGTGAGCGACGGTGCCGTCTGGGCCAACGCTTCTCGATCACGCATGGCGCACTCACTCGGCCTCGTCCCACAAAATCGCATTGACGACGGCTTCTTTGTCGGCAACATGATTCCAACCGTGATCGACGACGATCGAGCGGCTGGTGCCGCCCGCAACCGGGCCACCCTGCGTGGCTACGTCGCCCTGCCCAACTACCGCAACTACTGGAAAGACGCGGGCTACGCCGAAGAAATGGCTGCGGCTGAGGCTGGCATCGCCGCAAAGGACGAGGCGGCAATCGCGACGGCCATGACCGATCAGTGGTTGTCCGACTGCACCCTGTACGGCTCGGCCAGCGAGGTGAGAGACGGTGTTGAGGCATGGTTCGACGCTGGCGTCACGACGCCGATATTGGTGCCGAGCTCCACGTCTGGGGGCCAGATGAAAGCCTTCGCCGAGGTCTTCGACCTCTATGGCGCCACGCTCTAGCGATGAGCGACTCGCGACTCGCTCCTCGCGTGGTTGCCTAGCGGCAGAGTTCGGGAAGATCGGGACAATCTGGTTGGGGCGCTTCGTCGGTGACCCCGTCGGGCCCAACCCATGTGGTGACGGTTGCCGGTGGCACCAGCTCAAACGGCGCCAACCAGGAGACCCGCCTGCGACGCGGCAAGTAGAGCCATTTCTTGGGTATAGCTCGCGGGCAGCACCCGACCCACCGGCGCGACCATCCAGTACGGCGTGACCGAGTGGGCCGCCAGCAGCGAAGCGCTCAGCCCACCGGCCTCGACCAACACGCTCCGGCCGCCAACGGCAGTCGCTTCGGGTGATAACGATCGACGCCGCATCGACGGCGCCCGGGTGACAGCTCGGATCGACGGCCTCCGCCACGAGTCCGGCTCGTTCGAGTTGGCGAACGGCGCCAAAGCCCTGGCCCTCACTATCGAGCACCAGCGCCGTCACCGTCCGGACGACGGCGAGCGCTCGCACGATCGTGCCTGGATACCCAGCGATGAGGACCGTCGCGCCGTTTGGAATCGCCGCCGGAGGTTGGCCAGGGTGCGATCGTCGCGGAGCGCATCGCTCAGGCGAGGGCCTCCTCATAGAGGTTTAAGGCGTTGGCCATGTGGCTGCCAACCCACCAGCGGGGTAATGAGTGGTTGCTTACGGAGCAGCTGGCGAGTGCCGAGGAGAAGCGCGCCGTTGTCGCCGCTGAAGCTTGCGAGCGCGGGAGCCGCCTCGGCGGCCAGGAGCACCGCATCAACTGCTGGAGGTTCTGGCCACGTAGCGGAGCTGCTCTATTGGATGCACGGCGTCACTGTAATCGGTACCTCTATCATCCGCCGGTTCGGACTTCGAGTGATCCTGCGCTAGCCTGTCCCGCCGTGGCCGTTGCATCGAATGACCTACATTTGACTCCAGTCCAAGGGGTCGGTGGTTCTTCCCTCGGAGACTGGCTGACCTCGTACCCGTTCCTGTTGGTCGCGCTCGACCCGTACACGCCCGAGAGTTCGTGGATTCTCGACTCGGCCCGAACCTTCTGGCCCACTTCGCCCCGGCCGACATCCGCGCTACGCTGGCTCGTGGCCGCCGATGACGACGGATGCCGTGATCCGGGCGGCTCGCCGACGAGTTCACGTTCGCCGACCCGAATCGCTCCGCATCGAGGCGTTCGGCCTCGAGCGACTCCCGGCCCTCGTCCATGTTCGGTCAGACGATGCAGGCCCAACGTGGGGACCCGGCCGGGTGGCGAGCGATTGCCGCCGACGTCGCCACCTACCTCCATTGGTCACGGCCCACCGTTCCCAGCTGGGCGATCCGGTTCCGTATCTCGGCACCCGGCGGCCGGTTAATCCGTTTGGGTCCGATCCAAGCGAGCGCGCGCTGGTCGCCGGGTCAGTAACGTTTCGCTTCCAGCCGCCACGATGGGACGCGATGATGGTAAACCGGTTCGAACGCGCAGGCGACAAGTGCGACGCTGGCGCGCCGAATCGGCCGGTGAGGCGCCAAAAGCTCGACCCTCGCTGCCTAATGACGCATTGTCCGCCTCCGGCGCTCGATCGACGAGTGCATCGAGGCAAAGGGAGGCGAAGTTGCTGCTCGCCGCCGCGCCGCCGCCATCGGCGCCCAGTTCCTCGAACTCAATAGCACCGGCCAGCAGCGGTTCTTCGAGCTCCTCGCCAACGACTACGACCACAATGACGACGAGGTCGATAGCGCGATCGGTGGGGTGCTCCGGGCACCGACGCCACAAGCCCGACGCAAGGCCGAGCAGGTACGCTCAGTCCTCGAACCCAAACGGGTCCGGCTACTCCGGCGCTTCATCGGCATCAGACGGCGGCTTGTCGTCTTTGGTCGATCTGCGCGAGGCCCTGCTGCCGCTCCGCAAACTCAGCGACGGCTATCAATCCCTCGACGACGACCTCAAAGCGATTCTCGAGTCGTGGTTCGACGTCGGCCTGCTTCACCTCGAACGGCTGACTTGGGAGTCGCCCGCAGCACTACTCGAGAAACTGATCGAGTACGAGGCCGTTCACGCCATTGAATCCTGGGATGACCTCCGCGGGCGCCTTGGCCAGGGTCGCCGCTGCTACTCGTTCATCCATCCGGCGATGCCGGGTGAGCCACTGATCTTTGTCGAGGTTGCGCTCACACTCGGTATCGCTCGGGAGCTCCAACCACTCCTCGATCACAGCCGTGATCGAGTCGACGCAGCCAACGCCGACACCGCCATCTTCTATTCGATCTCGAACTGCCACCAGGGACTGGCGGGGTGTCGCTCGGCGACTTTCATCAAGACTGTGGTCGAAGAACTCAAGCGGGAGCTACCCAACCTGACGACGTTTGCGACCCTCTCCCCGATCCCGGGGTTTCGCTCCTGGCTCAGCCACGAACTCGAACACCGCGATCCCTTGCTTGTGAGCGAACACGCGGTCTTGTCGCCCGAAAACCCGGACGACGCTCGCACCGAGCTGGCCAAACTCGTCACAGCCACCGCCACACCAACCGGGCCCGAGTTCGAGCGAGCGAAGCCCGTCCTCACCCGGCTTGTTGCTCGCTATCTGCTCGACGAGCGACGAGGCACCCGAGCCGCCGACCCTGTCGCCAACTTCCATCTGTCCAACGGCGCTCGGCTCGAGCAAATCAACTGGCTGGGCAACCCGGGCCTCTCGGGTTGGCAACGGAGTCTTGGTTTCATGGTCAACTACCGGTATGTGCCCGACCAGATCGAGAAAAACCACTTCCGGTACATGAGCGAAAGCGTCGTTGCTGCGACCGATGCCGTCTCCCGACTGAGAACTGCACCAGAGGCGTAGGCTAAGGGGCCGTCTGCCCGAAGGAGCGCCGATGCGCTTTGACCCCAACGACCTGCCGCCGAGCGTCATCGACTTCATGGTCGAACGCCACCTGGCCACGCTGAGTATTGTGCGCCCGAGCGGCGAACCACAGGTGACGCCCGTCGGCTTCACCTTCGAACCCGAAACGGCCACCGCCCGCGTCATCACCTGGGCGACGTCGTACAAGGCGCGGCTCGTCGCCGAAAATCCCGGCACGATCGTGAGCGTCTGTCAGGTCGATGGTGGCCGCTGGTTGGCGCTGACGGGACCGGCCACGGTGCATGACGATAAGGTCGAGCGACACGAGGGCGTCACCCGCTACGCCGAGCGCTACCGCCAGCCCAAAGAACGAGACGACCGCGTCGTTATCCGGATCGACGTACAGAAGATGGTCGGTCGGGTACCCGACGCAGAGTAATGACGGTGGTCACGACTGGGGTAAGAAGTCGCAGGCGCCGCTCAAACATGCGAACCTACAACGATGACTGGGGTTTCTCCTCGCAAAGATCGGGCCGTGCGTAGCACGCAGTTGCGGCCATACGCCGCTGTCGCGCTTCGTTGCCGTGAGCCTGTTGGCGACCGCGGCGGAGCCATCGACCTCAGCTCCGACAAGAACTCGACGGTGACTTACGAGTCGGCAACCCCAACGTCACCGACGAGCCCGACCCCAACGACGCTGGTCTCACCGACCACCGAAACCCCGGCGCCCTCATTCGCCGACACCTACGCCGCCGTCTCCGATGGCGTCTTCCGGGTCGAGGCCGACTTCTGTGACGGCACCGGATCGCAGGGATCTGGCTCCTGATTGGCGACAACCTCCTCCTCACCGCTGCACATGTCACCGGCGACGCGACTTTCGTCACGGTGTTTCGGCCGACGGCTACAACTCCGCAGGCACGGTTGTCGGCACCGATGCCGCCCGCGATCTCGCCCTCGTGCTCTCGACACACCGGTGACCGGCCACACGTTCGTGATCGACGACGCGGGTATCCGGGTCGGCGACGAGGTCGCGGCACTCGGCCATCCCAGCGGGTTGCCGCTCACGTTCACCTCGGGGCGGATTTCGAGCGTCAACTACGATTTTGATGGGGTGGCGTTCCACCAAACCGATGCGCCGATCAACCCCGGCAATTCAGGTGGCCCACTCATCAACGAGCAAGGCAGCGTCGTTGGCCTCGTCGACTGGAAGTTCTTTGAGGTCGAGGGCATCTCCTTTGTGGTCACCGCGCCGGAACTGCTGACGTTCATCGACGGCCCCAATGTCAACACCATCGATATCGCTCTCGGCTGCGACGTCGACGCACCGACCTTCGAGTGGCAAGACGACCCTGACCTCCTCGACATCAGCATCATGTTCGACGAGTACGCCGCCCTGATCAACGACGGTGAAGAAGGTACGGCCTACGACCGCTTCATCGGGCCCGAGCTCCAGTCCCGCATTTCCCGCTCCCAGTTCATCGACGGCAACAGCACCTCGGTCCTCTACGACATGAATGTGTACTACGCGTTCTGGGACTCAGACGAGCAGGCGACGGCCTGGGTCACGTTCGTGTCACGCCAAGACGCCGAGTTCGGCACCGACGGTCAGACCTGCTCCGTCTGGGATCTGACGTATGAGTTGTCGTATCTCACTGGCTCGTGGCAGATCGAAAAGGCCAGCAACGAGCCAGGTTCGCCCAGTCCCTGTGACGAGTAGCCCTCAAGGCCACGCGGGTTTCTGCCGATAGGACAGGGAAGCTTGTCAACCGGTGACGGTAAAGGTCAGAAATGAACCCTGGGTCGAAGATCAAAGCATTGGCATCGCGAGCTCGACTCCGACGTCCCCAACCGGCCGAACCAGCGATGCCGATGAACCGACGTCGCTTCGACCGAGCGTCGATCGACGGATTGCTTGTCGACTCAACCAGGTCGTCCGATATCGTCTTTGCCATGATCGAGATTGACTGCCTGCTTCCGGACCTCGACCTCCTCTGCGATCTGGCCCCCGAACCAGTCACCCCAGTCGACGAAGCCACGATGAACGACATTGGCGACACGATCGCCCGCAACATCCGACCCGACGACGTGGTCTACCGGACCAACACCAACGAGTTCGGTGTCTTCTCAACGACGTCACCATGGACGAAGCAGCCAACGTGACGACCAGGGTTGCGACTGCGGTCAACCAACTCTTCACCGCCGAGCGACTCGACACCACTGATCGCCATCGGCATGGCCGACAGTCGAAGTGTCCGCTTCACCTCGCTTATCGACGAGGCCCGGCACGACCTTCGGTCCCGTCAGCGAGGCGAACGCTGAGTCATCGTGCCAAGATGGCCCGATGTCGATAACTATCGTTGAGGCCCGCTCGGTAATTACCATGGACCCAGGGTTGCCCCGGGCTACGGCTGTCGCCGTCCGAGGGGGCCGAATCCTGGCTGTCGGGGACAGCGACAAGATCCAGCAGGATTGGGGTCCGGCAACAGTCAACCGCGACTACGCCGACGCCATCATCACCCCCGGCTTCGTCGAAGCCCATTCGCACGTGCTCGATGGTGCCGTTTGGGCGATGCCCTATATCGGCTACTTCGATCGGCGCTCACCAGACGGAACCATCATTCCCGGGTGCACCACGATCGACGCAGTGATCGAGCGACTTCAGGCCGAAGAAGCGCTTCTCGGTGATCCCGCGAAACCGCTTATGGCCTGGGGTCTCGACCCGATCTACATGCCAGGTGAGCGCCTCGTGGCAAGCCATCTCGATCGGGTGTCAACGACGCGTCAGGTCTTTGTGTTCCACGCCAGCGGCCACCTGGCCACGGTCAACACGGCCCTCATGGTGGCCGAAGGCTTCGCTGATGGCACCAGCACACCGGGCGTGCCGCTAGGTCCCGACGGTAAACCAAACGGTGAGTTGCAGGAACCCGCAGCCATCGGTCTGGCCCGCACGGCAGCCATCATGCTCCGCGACATAATCGGCAGCCCCGAAGCGCTTGAGCGGTTCGGCCAATCCGCCCGGGTTGCCGGCATCACCACCATCACCGAGCTTGGTGCCGTGGCGATCGATCGAGCCCAGCAACTGGAAACCTGGATGCGAGTGACCGATGATGAGTCGTTCCCGGCTCGCACCGTGCCGTTCTACAATCCGGGCTCCAATGGTGCTGAGCCAGACGCGATAGCCGACATGGTGCTCGGGATTGGATCGGCCGGTAGCGACAAGCTGCTGCTTGGTCGGGTGAAGATGGTGCTCGACGGTTCGATTCAGGGGTTCACCGCCCGACTCAACCAACCGGGCTACCTCGGCGATCGACCAAACGGGCTTTGGCTCATCGCGCCTGAGCGTTTCGCTGCGCTCTTCCGGGCCTTCCACAGCCGACGCATCACGGTGCATGTGCACTGCAACGGTGATGAGGCGGTCGACCTGTTCCTCGACACGGTCGAGGCGATCTTGTGGGACGATCCGTGGGCCGACCACCGCCATACGGTCCAGCACTGCCAGCTCACAACCCCCTCGCAGTACCGCCGTATGGCGAAGTTGGGGGTCAACGCCAATATCTTCTCGAACCACATCTTCTACTGGGGTGACCAACACCGCGATATCACGGTCGGTTTCGACCGGGCATCGAAGATGGATGCCTGCGCGACAGCCGGTCGACTCGGCGTCAGCTACTCGATCCATTCGGACGCGTCGGTCACCCCGCTTGGGCACCTCCATACCATGTGGTGCGCCGTCAACCGCCTCACCGCTAGCGGCACAGTGCTCGGTCCCGACGAACGCATCAGTGTGGCCGACGCGATGGCCGCAACCACGATCAATGCCGCCTACCAGCTCCAGCTCGACGACCTCATCGGCTCGCTGGAGGCCGGCAAATTTGCCGACATGACGGTGTTGGCCGAAGACCCGTTCGAGGTCGATCCGGTTCGACTCAAGGACATTGCGGTGCTCGACACCATCTTGTCGGGTGTGCCGACCAGTAGCACCGTCGCCTAGCGCGGTCGCCTAGCGCCGTCGGCTAACACCGAGTGCTCGTGCCGCGGGGCCCAGCGTTCACGGCGGCCCAGCGTGCACGAGTTCTCACTATGTTCTGACACTGTAAGGTTCCTCTGCTAGAGTGCCGCCTCATGGATGCAGACATCACCTCGCTCGATTGGGCAACTGAATTCGATCACACGACTGCGGCCTGGGGCCAGAACGCAATCGAGATTTGGGACCAACTCCGGTCCGAATGCCCAATTGCCCACTCTGATCTGTTTGGCGGCACCTGGCTGCCCACTCGATTCGAAGACGTTTCCGCCATCGCTCGAGACACCGACCACTTTGGCTCGGCCGCTGCAGTCATCGGACCTGATCCCGTCGAAGAAGATCCGATGGGGCTCGGCTTCGCTTCACCCATCACGACCGACCCCCGCATCACAAAGAGGCCTGTCGCTATCTTCTCCCGCCTTCACCGCAGGCCATCGAGACACTCACGCCAGCGACCCGCGAGGTGTGTCAGAGCCCTCGCCGACATCGCAGCCAGGGCTCATTGGCCGACGCCGCCATCGACTACGCCCAACACATTCCCGTTCGCATCATTGCGAAGATGCTCGGCCTCGACGAGAAGGACGGCGATCGCTTCCGTGTGTTCATCCACCGCATCCTCGCGGCGCCGGGGAGCGAGAACGATCAACTCGATCCCGAGGAAACGCTCGAGTTCTATCTCAACAAGGCCATCCAGGAACATCGCGACGATCCCCGTGACGACCTCATGGGCTACCTCATCAACCTTCGCGTCGACGGTGAGCCGCTGTCCGACGAGCACATTCGCGGCACGTGTGCCCTGCTGCTAATCGCCGGCATCGACACGACGTGGTCGGCCATTGGCGCCAGCTTGTGGCACCTCGCCCAACACGAGGTCGACCGCCGGCGCCTGGTCGATAATCCCGAACTCATCCCGACCGCAATCGAAGAGTTCCTGCGGGCATATGCACCTGTCACAATGGCCCGCTGGGTGAAGGAAGACGTCGAACTTGGCGGCTGCCCAATGAAGCGGGGCGACAAGGTCTTGCTTCCGTTCCCGGCCGGAAACCGCGACCCTGAGGCGTTTGAACGGGCCGACGAGGTCCTCATCGACCGGGCGCAAAACCGTCACGCCGCCTTTGGGCTTGGCATCCACCGCTGTGTTGGCTCAAACCTCGCCCGCATGGAACTCACGGTCGCAGTTGAAGAGTGGCTCAAGGCCATTCCCAACTACGAGCTGACCGATCCTGAGGGTGTCATCTGGTCGACGGGCCAGGTCCGCGGTCCCCGCGAACTGCCCATCACCATCCTCGACCACTAGCCCCCAACTTCTTCGCCGTTTCAACTCTGCTTTGTCACCCAACGAAGTTAAGGGCGAACGGGGAAGTTAGGGCAGGGAGCTAGATGCTTTCGGCGGCGGCGAGACCTGCCTTTAACCCCGCTGCCCACGGCCAGGGTCGCGAAGACCGCCGGCGGATCGCGCCACGGATCAGGCGTCGTCCCCGCCTTGGCCGCCTCGATCGCCTGCCACCTGCTCGGGGGTCGCTGGCATATCGAGGTGTCGAATGCCAGCGGTGTAAGCTGGTGCCGATCACTGCGTTTTGCACCGCCGGAGTCGGAGCCAATGGTGCTTGCCTCGCCGATGCCCTTATTCCCAGCGGGTTGAGCGGAGTCGGGGCTTTGGCCGAATGAGGTTCGTAGAACAATGGAAACTCCGGCGGCCGACGGCATCGGATAGCTGAGAAGCGATGCCGTGAGCGGACGTCTGCGCCGTCGTAGTGGAACTCTTCATAGAGCGTCATGACATGCCCTGGGCGATACCGCCGTTGCTGCCCCTGACAAGCAACGGGTTGAGCACGGTTCCTGCGTCGCTGATGGCACATGACGAACAGGCGAGACGAAGCCGGTTTCCATATCGACCCGACCATCGAGATGCGTACCAAACGGGAACGTACCGTTTGTCTGACTGAAGTCGAACTGCCAGCGAGACCGTCACGATCGTCGTCTCGCTCTCCCATGATGGCGGCGTCGATCAGTTGCCGGTCGCAGCTCGGCCCAGGTAAGCGCCTTGGCTGGCACCCCGGCAACGCTGATCGAGGCCTGCTCCGTGTCGATCACGATGTCGTCGACGCCGGCCTTCCAGAAGGTGCGGCGGCGAGCCGGCGGGCCTTGTCGATCACGATCTCGGTGGCGCCGACAACCGCAGGACCGCCGAGTTGCAGCGAACGCGACCTGCCGGTGCCGCCGCCGGTGCGGACGATGTCGGTGTCGGATTGGACGTGAGTTTCAGATCTGCTCGACCGGAATACCCGTTCGCTCGGACACGAGCAGGTAAAGGCAGTCTGGTGACCTTGGCTGGCCGAGGTGTCGGCCATGATCGTGGCCGTTCCGTCGGGATGGATATCGAGCGACCCAAACTCGGAGCCGCCTCTCCCCCGAGGTGACCCGACATACGAGGTAACCCTGATACCGAGCTGCAACCGATCGCCCGCCTCGCGCGGCGTTGCTGCTCGGCCCGCAGGCCGGCGTAGTCAGCGACCTCGACCGCCTTATTGAGGGCACGAGGTAGTCGCCACTGTCGTAGTTGAGGCCGGGTCAGCGTCGAAGGGGAACACGTCGTTGTCGAGCAGGTTGATGCGCCGCATCTCGATGGGATCGATGCCGGAGCTCGATTCCTCCGCCTGGTCGAGCGCCCGCCGAGCAGCGATGCCGCCTCGAAGGCTCCAGCGCCACGGTAGGCGCCCGTCGACACGGTGTTTGTGACCGCGATCGCAATGTCGAACTGAGCCGCAGCTTGTAGGGCCTGTTGGCCATCCGCCGGGTGCCCGCTGGCGCAGCAGAGACCCGATCGTCGAGGTAGGGCCCCACTCGTCGCTGATCACGTGGCAGCGCAACCCGGTGATCTCTCCCGTCTTCTTCTCAGGCCGAGCCCGACGTATTGCACCTGCCTTCGCCCATGAACGAGCGACACCAGGTTCTTCCGAACGGCTCTCCGTCCAGGTCACAGGCCTTCCCACCAGCTTTGCGGCACACGCCAGCACGGTGAGTCAGGACACGTTCCCGCTTTCGCCCCGAACCCGCCACCGACGTGCGGTGCGATCACGCGGATCTCGCCCGGATCGATCGTGAGGGCACCCGCCAGCAGATGGAGCAGGTGGGGCATCTGGGGTTGCGTACAGAACGTGAGGCGGCCGTCGTCGCCCCATACCGCCGCCGCCGAGTTGGGTTCCATTGGCACCGGCGCAACCCGCTGGTTGACGTGAAGGCCCTCGCCGACATGGTCAGCGTCGGAGAACATGTCGTCGATCTGAGGATCGGTGGACGAGACCGCGATGTTTGAGCCGTGCTCGGGGAAGATAATTGGTTGAC
The DNA here is from genome assembly GCA_041394345.1 of Acidimicrobiales bacterium. GTDB lineage: Bacteria > Actinomycetota > Acidimicrobiia > Acidimicrobiales > SZUA-35 > JBBKWJ01. The sequence continues at coordinate 35,139 of JAWKIN010000002.1, forward strand.
CCTCGTCGAAGGCGGATTCAGGGTCGACGACAGCAGCGAGGGGTTCGATGTCGGCAAACACCAGTTCAGCCGCATCGACCGCTTGCTCATAGGTTTCGGCAACGACCAGAGCGAACGGATCAAGCCGACATGGCGTACGACAGCGTCGGACAGGGGCAGGTGGGCGAAGTCGTTGTGGACCTTGACGAAGCCATGGTGGGCGGAAGCCAGATGTCGCTCGCCGTGCACTTCACCGCAATGACCCCTGGCGCGCGGTCTCTGGCCTCGTCGGCGCTGATCGACAGGATCTTGCCGGCGAGCAACGCCGACCACCGAACACCCCGTGCGCCTTGTTCTCAAGCTCGAGGTCGGCCACGGAGGTGCCGCCTTTGGTGAGGAGTTCGGGGTCTTCGGTACGTCGTACCCGGTTGCCAAGTAGTGATCCACTCATAACCGACGAGTGTAGGGCCCCGACCAAATCGAGCTGGATCGTCGAGCGCATCGGCGGCGCGGGCGAAGCCCCCGCTGTCGAGCACCCACCCCCTCGATTGGTGGGCCAGGAACCGCCACCAGTTGCCGTCTTCGTCCAGCCTGAGTTGGATGTCGCCGCTCGACACGATGTTGTGGGACGCTCGCCCCGGCGGGTCAAAGAGTCGCTGCGCTGACGCCATTGCCTGGCGGTGGCGACCAGCGGGCGGTCCGAATGGCCAGCGCCGCCGCGCCGCCAATCACCCAACACCGGGCCTGTTCGGCCAGTTCGGCTTCGTCGATCCCAGCAGCCTCGCTCAACGACGCGAGGCTGGTACCGGCATCGATCAACGCCGCCGCTCGCCGTGCGAGGTCGGCCTCAACCGGCGCCCTCAGATCCATCGCCTTCGCCTCGCAGCAGCTGGACGGCCCGCTCGCTCGCGCCGAAAATCAGCGCCTGCAGCTCGATGGCCGACAGCTCGCCGTCAAGCGGCGGGCTTGGCAACAACGTGGCCGGGTAGACCGCAGGCGCTGGCGAGGCCGACGGAGCGACCGGCGAAGGCGGACGCCGAAAGGCGGCGGAGGCCGCGGTGCCTGGATCGCGCCGCGCATGCTCGTCGGATTGGGGGCCAGCCTGGTTGAGGCCGCGGATCTCGCGAAGTTTGGCGACCAATTGATCGCGGGGCCTATGCCACGGGCCAACAACAGCGCAAAAGGATCGGCGCCGACGAGACTGCCGAACCCCAAGAGGGCAGCAACGCCATGGCGACAGGCCGGTGATATTCGTCGCACTCACAATCAGCCAGAAGCTCGCCTTTTTACCGGGCAGCAGGTTCATACCCGCGTCGAGCAGCAACCCGTCAACGTCGAACGGCAACTCGCCGGTGAGCACCGCCGCGCCCAGCAGCGGCTGCTTCGCCAGGGCCACGGCAAGGGTCTCCAGGGCCAGAGGATCGAGTTGCTGCACGCCAATGTCGACATGAAGATCGCGCCGATCGCGCACCTCGGCCCGAATCTGGCCCGGCTCGACGTGCACGATGGAGGCTCGCCCCTTCGAGGCCAGCGAAATGCCGGCATCGACCTGCGGATTGGATGACCCCAGGTGGTCGAGGCAGGCCGCTTCCCACCGGTCGGACCACCAGCTCATCGGGCCACCCCATCACTGAAGAGCGGAAGCGGCTCGTCGAGACTCACCAGCGCAGCCAGCTCCTCGTCATTGAGATTGCCGATCCACCCCTCGCCTGCCCCGCCAACCACGCGGTCGGCGAGCGCTCGCTTTTCGGCCAGCAGCTGGGCGACACGATCTTCGACGGTCCCTTCGGTGATCAGCCGATGCACGGTGACCGGCTTGTCCTGCCCGATGCGATACGCACGATCGGTCGCCTGGTCTTCGACCGCCGGGTTCCACCAACGGTCGTAGTGCACAACCTGGGTTGCTGCGGTGAGGTTGAGACCAGTGCCACCCGCTTTCAGCGACAGCACGAGCACCCTCGGGTCACCGGCCTGGAAACGATCGACAAGGTCTTGGCGCTTCGCCGAGCTAAGTCCGCCATGCAGCACCTCGACCCGATCACCACGGGCGCTGAGATGCGCGTGGATCAGATTGGCCATGGCGACGTATTGGGTGAAGATCAGGGTCGATTCAGCACCGTCGAGCGCGCTGTCGACGATCGCATCGAGCGCATCGAGCTTGCCCGATCGTCCATCAAGCGGGCCGAGTTCTCGCAAGTAGTGAGCCGGATGGTTGGTGATTTGCTTCAGCGCCGTCAGCAGTTTGAGGACCAGGCCATGACGGGCCAGACCCTCATTGTCCTTGAGATCGAGCAGCACCTGGGCCGTCGTTGCCTTGTAGAGCGTGACCTGTTCAGCGGTGAGCGGTACCACGACATCACGCTCGGTCTTTGGTGGCAACTCGGGCGCGATGCCCGGGTCGCTTTTGCGTCGCCGCAGGAGGAAGGGGGCGACGGTCGTGGCCAATCGGCGAGTAGCGCGCGGATCACCATCACGTTCGATGGGCACGGCCACGGATCGCTTGAACTGCTCGAGCGAGCCGAGCAGGCCGGGGACGACCCAGTCGACGATCGACCAGAGTTCGACCAGGCGGTTTTCGACCGGCGTACCCGTCAGTGCGATTCGAGCCGTTGCGGGAATGAGCCAAGCGCCCGAGCCGAGCGACTGCGGGGGTTCTTGATGTTTGCGCCTCGTCGGCGACAACTGAGGTCCACTCGCGTTGCAGTTTCTCGGCGTCGCTCCGAACGACGCCGTAGATCGTGACTGATGTCGCCGGCCCGAAGGACGGCAGGCGGCGCTGCGGGCCATGAAACCGCAGGACCCGGGCCTCAGGACAGAACCGCTTCGCTTCGCGCTCAGTTGGTCAGCAGCGTCGTTGGGCACACAACGAGGGTTGGTCCTTGGCGGTGCTGGTGAAGCGCCAACAACTGAACGGTCTTCCCGAGGCCCATGTCGTCGGCTAGCACGCCGCCGAGTCCGAGATCGGCGAGGTCGGTGAGACACGCCGAACACGTCCGCTGGTAGGGCCGGAGCTCGGCTCGGAATCCGTTGGGTTCAACTGCTTCCCGTTGGCCCACGAGTTTGTCACTCGTGCTGCCAAATCGGCAGAGAGGATTCGAGGCGAACGTTGACGACCTCACCGAGGCGGCGAGGCTCGACTGGCTCGCCCAATGCCGCAGTGATGACCTGTCCCATGCTGAGTGCAGGCGGTTTGGCTCGGAGTCGCTCAACGCCATGCCATCGAGCCGGACCCATCGGCCTCGCAGCGGGATGATCGACCGCTTCGCATCAGCGATCAGCTGGAGTTCGGCCGCCGTGAGGGGCCACGCCATCGAGCAGGAACTCCCAGTTGACGTTGAGCAGTTCTTCGAGCGCATTGCCCGACCGCCGAAGGGTGGTTGGCTCGGCCGCCCCAACCACCAATTGTCGTTCGAGTCGGGGCGCGGCAATTCACTACCAGGAGCGGACAACCCGACCACTCCCTCGATCGTGCGAATCTCGTCGAGGAATTGATCGAGTTGGTCGGCGCCGAGATCGAGGTGCGTTGGCTCTTGCTCCGCGAGCGAATCGGCGAACAGCGTGCTCGTGCCAAGCCGGCGGAGAGCCGACAAAAGGAGCAGGTCGACCGAGTCGCCGAGCCGTTCGACCAGCGGGTTGTGTTGGCCTCGGTATGCGGCGGCCCACACCAACTCGGCGTCGACAACCAGCGAGGGGTCGGCGGCGCTGCGCATCTGGTAGACCAGCCGCCAGACATCGTCGCTTTCGGTTTGATCGTGATCGACCGAGGCCAACGACTCGGGAGGGAACACCTGCAGGCAAAGGGTCGACCTTGCGCATCGATTGCCGGCAACATCGCTGACCCATGGCCGAAGGTGCCGCACTCGCGTCGGCGCAAGCTGGGCGAAGACGGCGCTCGACGTAGTCGTGGCGGCTGCCGGGCTACGGATGAGCCGATCGGCGAGTGCATCGAAGCAGGCCCGAACGGCGAAGGCGGGGTTGGAAATCTGACCGCGATGCGTCCCCACCGGTGTGCAGTGCCCATACGCTGGCATCGAGGCAACCACGGTGTCGAGCGCTTTGAGGTCGTCGGGGCCGAGCGGATCGACCCGCCAGGTGTCCCAACCGTCCGGACTCACCCAGGGCAGAACGAGGCCGCGACTGATCGCTCGCAACCCGACCCGAATTGCCGCCGCCCAGGCGTGGAAGGTCTGATCGACCCCAACGTTTGCCGGCAGCTGGGACAAGAGCGGTGTCGCGTCCACCATCGGCAGCTTGCGGGTCGATACAACAACCCTCTCGGTTCCTCGCTGGGCGCCAGGCACGACGACCTCGACGTCCACCTGCTTGAGTCCCGAGAGCGCAGGCGATACAACCGTTTGGCCGGCGAACAGGCCCCCGATCTGGGTGGGGTCCCAGAGCGCAAACCACGATCCGCGGGGTGGATCGAAGGGGACGAACGTGGCGACTAGCCCTTCAAGATGTTCGTGGAGCAGCGCCGTCACGGGGCGCATCGTAGCGCGCTCGGCAAAGAAACGGAACAGACGTTCGAGACGCACGAGCTCGATTCGTTGGGCCGTTCGGGGTTAGATTGAGCCGACCATCATGAAGGGTGAGCCCATGCACACAATCCAAGTTTCGACTCCCGGCGGTCCCGAGGTTCTCGTCCCCGCGATCATCGACAAACCAGCGTGCGCCGACGACGGCGTGATCGTGGCCAACGAGGTGGCTGGCGTCAACTACATCGATACCTACCAGCGAACCGGTCTGTATCCGATGTCGCACCCGTGCGTGCCGGGCCTCGAAGGGTGCGGGGTCGTGTCGAATTGGGCCGTCGGTGACCGATCTTGCCGTCGGTCAACGTGTTGCGTGGACGGGCGTCCTCAGCTCCTACGCCGACGTCGTGGCCGTCCCGGCGAAAGACGCCGTACCAGTGCCAGACGCACTCTCATCCGACGACGCCTGTGCTGTCCTCCTTCAGGGGCTGACTGCCCACTTTCTGGCGTTCGACACGTTCCCGCTCAACCCGGCGATACCTGCCTCATCCATGCCGGGGCCGGAGGCGTTGGCCTGCTGCTCACCCAGTTGGCAAAGTCGTGTGGGGCCACGGTCGTCACGACCGTAAGCACCGAGGAAAAGGCGTCGCTGTCGAGAGAAGCGGGCGCCGACCATGTCATCAACTACCGCACCACCAACTTTGCCGAGGTCGCCACCGACCTCCTCGGACCGAAGCCATTCCAGGTGGTCTACGACGGCGTCAGCCAGTCGGTCTTCGCCGACAGTCTGACGCTCCTTGCGCCTCGCGGCCTCATGGCAACGTTCGGCAATGCATCAGGCCCGGTCGAACCAGTGTCGCCCTCGCTCTGTCGCGGGCCGGATCGTTGTTCCTGACCCGCCCTACCCTCTTTGACTACATTGCGACCAGGCAAGAGCTGCTCGATCGTTCGCACGACTTGTTCGATCGCATCGAGAGCGGCGCCCTGTCGGTTCGCATCGGCGAACGACTCCCGCTCGCCGAGGCGGCCACGGCCCATCGCATGCTGGAAGGCCGGGCAACCACCGGCAAGGTCCTGCTCACAATCACCGCTGGCTCAACGGGCTCATGACAAACTAAACCCGTGACCGTCCCCGCAGCAGCGCACTCTACGACGCCGGGTCCTCCCGGATGGTACGCCGACCCCTGGACCAGCGGTGGCTGGCGTTGGTGGGACGGCGCCCGGTGGACCGCCAACGCGGCGCTCAGCGAAGAGCAGAAGCCGAGACTTCCCGCCTGGCTCAGCGTGCCGGTCGTCGCCTGCTCACTTCTTGCCGTCCCCCTCATGGCGTGGTTTGCCTACCAAGCACCACGAGCAGTGCTCTTCGGCCTCACTCCGCTGCTGATCGTGCTGCCGGTATTGCTCTGGTTTGATCGGGTTGAGCCCGAACCGTGGCCATCTCGGCTCCACGCCTTGCTCTGGGGCGCCGTCGTCGCCACAACGATCTCGCTGATCGTCAACACCGTCATCGGCATCTTTGGCGGCACGATCTTGGCCACGGCGGTTGGCGCGCCCATTGTCGAAGAGTCGACGAAGGGACTTGGCGTCATCTGGGCGGTCCGCCGTAAAGAAGTCGACAGCGTCATGGACGGTGTCATCTATGCGGGCTGGGTGGCCCTCGGCTTCGCTGTCTTTGAGGACTTCTCGTACTTTGCTTCAGCCGATGCCAGTGGCGAGTTCTGGACCGTCTTTCTCGTCCGAGCCATCCTGACCCCGTTCGCCCATCCACTCTTCACCAGCTGGATCGGTTTGAGCATCGGCATCACGGTGGCCAAGCAAGAGGCCCTCGGACTTCGGGTGCTCGGCGGCTGGCTCGTGGCGATGGCCTGCCACGGGCTCTGGAATGGGTCGCTGGTGGCCAGCGACCTGGCTGGATCAAACCGCATTCTCATCGTTGCGGCAAGCGGCTTCGCCATCTTGTTTCTGGCCTCGCTCATCGCCCTTGGCCGAGTGCGCCGTCATGAGCGGAAGCAGTTTGGCCGTATCGCCCCTACCTCGCCCACACCTACGGCCTGTCCGAAGCGGAGGTTGCACCGTTCACCAACTGGCGAACCATGATCAAGACTCGACGATCGCTCCCGCGTGCCGAGCGCAAGAAGTTTGATGCCGTCCACTCGGCATTGGCCCGTCTTGCCGCCGTCCACGGACGTGAGGGCGGGTTCGATGCAACAACGGAGGCCCGACTCCCTGGCGCTGAGCGAAGCAATCGTCGAGGTCCGCCGCCGGAGGCCCAGACGCCGATCGGCCGAGGCTGCCTACTCGCCTCGGCGAATCGCCGCAATGAAGGTGTCTTTGGCCACTCGCGGCCCGTCGTCGGTCGACACCGTCCGGTCGACGACCTCGGCTCGCTCAACCCGCATCCGCTCGTCAAACAAAGCGACCGTCTCCTCCGGCGTGGTCAGGATCGACGGCTCTTGTGGGCCGCCATAGCCGTCGGCAATATTGCTGCGGTCATGGCCAACGATGAGGAGTCGGCCGCCCGGAGCCAGCCCGTCGACGCAGCGGGCAACGACCAGCGCCCACTAGCGGAGGCTCGACATGGAAGTAGATGAGGGCGATGAGGTCGTACGACCCGCGTGTTGGCTGATACTCGACCAGATCAGCAACGACGGCCGTGACCGAGATGGAACGGTGAGCCGCAATTTTCTTGAGCTTTTCGATTGCCACCGGGGAGAAATCGACAGCCGTCGAGTCCCACCCCTGCTCGGCCAACCACAGCGCATTGCGACCCTCGCCGGCGGCCAGGTCGAGCGATCGGCCAGGCGCGAGATCGGCACAATAGGAGGCCACAAACTCGTTCGGCCCCGCCGACCACACGAGGTCGGATGCGGCGTATCGCGTGTCCCAAACCGAAGCATCCATTTCGCCATCGTACGCACGACGGCGCATCGACCCACAAACACAACGTGTCTGACCCTTGAAGCCACCCTCTACCCTAGGACGATGGCCAGTACCGGTTCGGCCCAATCCCCGGCGGGAGACGAGGCCACCTTCGTCATCACCGCGGCCCATTCGCTCCTCCGCGAAGGCGCTGAGGCGACCGTCGTTTTAGCCGATCCTGCTCGCCAATCGTGGATTGCGACCTGGACAAACGACAGCTTCGCCTCGCCGGAACGCATCGATATCCGCGACGCCATCGACGTGCTGGCGGCACTCGAACCGTGGTCGGCACCGAGCGAGTCGGTCCGCCACCTCGCCTACGCAACACAGTTCGCACTCAATCTCATCGCCCGCGGCAGATTGACACCCGGCCTGTCGTCCTCGGGGATCGATCAGTGGAAGCTCGGCCCGTTCGACGCCGACGATCAGCAGGTCGTCAACTACTTGTCGGCGAACTCGACGACCGGCGAACCTCGTGCGGTTCGCCGAAGCCGTCGCCGACACGTTCGTGCGGACAGCTGCGGCGGTGACCGCATCCGGACATCGGGCGTTTGCCGACCGGCGCCCCGTCGTCGTCGACCACCGAGCCCAAACCCGAGCGTTCCAGCAGGCCGACGACTCCAAACGACCGCTCCCCGTGCTCCGTCTGCTGCCACCGACGTTCTCGGCGGGCGGCGACAGTCAGTGGGTGGCCCGTCTGGGTCTCGCCAGCCGCTCCGACACCACGCAAGTCCTTGACGCAGCCAGTCTCTGGTCGGCCGCCGACCCCAACAACCGTCGCTACCTCAACGCCGAGCGACTTCTCCTCGATGCCATCCGACGCGGCGCAACGGTTTGGCGACCACTCGCCGTGTTGGCCGAACAACGCCACCCGACGGAGATGCCGCTGACGCCCGCGCTCCTCGATTCCCTCCTGGGAGAGGCCCGTCAAGATCTGGGCGCTGTTGGCCTGTCGGTGATCGTCCCCAACAATGAGCTTCGGACCGTCGAACTCCGTCCCGTCGTTTACGAGCGGGCCGAATCGCCGTCGGCCCAGCGGCCATCGGGCCTCGATCTTGGCTCGCTGCTCGAGATTCATTGGCAGGGCGAGCTCGATGGGCTCCAGATCGCGCCCGCCGAGATCGAACAACTGGTGCAAGCTCGCCAGCGGGTGATCTCGATCCGGGGTCAGTGGGTGCAGCTCGAGCCGGGCCAGATCGATCAGATCCGTAACCCCGAACTGCTGTCTCCCTCGGCCGCACTCGCGGCCGCGGTTGGCGTACCGATCCGCGTCGGCGGCGTCGAGCAGCAGGTCAAGGTACGCGGCACACTTGCGGCCCTTGGTCGCCGGCTCGGTGAGCTGAGTGACCCCTCCGCGGTCGTGCCTCCAGCCAACCTTGTCGGCGAGCTGCGACCGTACCAGCAGCGAGGTTTGGCCTGGCTCAACGAGATGCTCGATCTGAGCCTCGGCGGAATCCTGGCCGACGACATGGGCCTCGGCAAGACCATCCAGGTCCTTGCGCTTTTGCTCAACCGTCGAAACGCCGCAATCGACGACGATCCAAGCTCACCGGCCGCAGGCACCGCGCTGGTCGTTTGCCCGGCATCGGTGGTGCGCAACTGGGAGCGAGAGGCAAACAAGTTTGCTCCCGACCTTCGCGTGATCCGTCACCATGGCCAAGAGCGAGAGCTACCCCCGCTGCAGGCCGGCGACATCGTGCTCACGACCTACGGGGTGTGTCGTCGAGACATCGACCTCTTGGCCGAGATCCCGTTCGATGTGGTTGTCGCCGACGAGGCCCAGGCCATAAAGAATCCGGCATCTCGGACTGCTCGTGCCATGCGCCGACTTCAGGCCAATGCCCGCTTCGCTCTCACCGGCACGCCGGTACAAAACCAGCTCAGCGATCTCTGGGCCATTCTCGATTGGACAACCCCTGGTCTACTCGGGTCACTCGATCAGTTCCGCAAGGACTTCGCCAACCCGATCGAGCGGCAGAACGACGAACGGGCGGCCGAGCAGCTCAGCGCGATGTTGCGTCCGTTCCTGCTCCGACGCCGCAAGACCGACCCGCTGATCGCCCCCGATCTGCCCCCAAAGACCGAGACGAGCAACATCGTGTCGCTCTTCCCCGAACAAGAAGCGATCTACCGGACCACGGTCGAAACCCTGCTCGGCGAAGTCGAAGCGGCGTCAGGTATCGGACGTCGGGTCTCGTCCTGAAACTCCTCACCCAGCTCAAGCAGATCTGCAACCATCCCGCCCATTTCGCCGCTGCGGTCGCTGACGATCTCGTCACTGTCGACCGAACCTTGCCGGGCCGCTCCGGCAAGCTCGAGGCCACGCTCGACTTGCTCGATGTCGTCCGGCAGGAAGGTGAGCGGACGCTGATCTTCACCCAATATGTCGCCATGGGCAATCTCCTCAAGACGGCGATCGAGGAGCAAGGCTTCTCGGTGTCGTTCTTGCACGGCAGCCAGACCCTGACCGAACGGCAGCGACTTGTCGACGACTTCCAAGCCGAGAAAAACTCGACGCCTTCGTCGTCAGTCTGCGAGCAGGCGGCACGGGCCTCAACCTCACCGCGGCCAGCCATGTCATCCATTTCGACCGCTGGTGGAACCCCGCCGTCGAAGATCAGGCAAGCGACCGGGCGTGGCGAATTGGCCAAACCAAGCCGGTTCAGGTCCACCGCCTGATCTCCGAAGGCACCGTCGAAGACAAGATCGACCAACTACTCGCCGCCAAAGAGATCTGGCCGAGACGGTGGTCGGCGCTGGCGAGGCGTGGATCAGCGAGCTGTCAAACGAGGAGCTAGGACAGTTGGTCCGCCTCGGCGACGGCGGCTCGGCCGTATCGCTCACCGACGAGGGCGAGGACGAATGACCAGCCAACGAGAACACGTCGAACTTCCCCCACTCCCGGCGCTTCCGACAACTCCCGTCGTGGCCACGTCGTGGCCCACCGACCCGCCAGCCAATGCGCCGTTCACTGGCAACGGACTCCTACTCCTCCTCAACGACGCCGCCCAACGAGCCACCGACACGCTGGCTCAGGAGGCACCGAGCGGACTCGGCATCGACCCGATTGTCGACCTCGCCCGGCGCGCCGCCGCGCCCCTACCAAGCAATTTGCGCAAGGCGCTGGCTGCGTCCTCTGGTCTCACGATCGGTTCGCTCGATCAACAAGCGACGGCCTACCGACTCGGTGGGGCTGAGGCCGTCCACATGATCAACGAGCCGTCGTGGTCGCCGTCGCCTTCCGATGTCGAACGAGCGGTTCGCCTTCTCACGGAGAAATTCGACCACGACCCGACCGTCCGAGGCAATGCGTTCACTATCGAGACCGAGCGCTACACGCTCAGCCAGTCGGGGCGTTGGTGGAAGGCCGAGCGGCGCTCGGGGCGGTGGCGGCTGGCGTCAGCGCCGGCTGACCGCCTGATCGATTTGCTCGAGCCCTAGGCCAAGGAGCCAAAGAGTCACTCACTCGGACTAACGTTGCCCCAGCACATCCGAGCCGGAGAAGAGACGACGCATGGCCAGCCTGCCGATCAACCAGACCGAGGAATGGGACGCCCTAGCCGCCCATTGGCAGGAGCTCCGATCCACCACAATCGCCGACCTTTTTGACGCCGACCGCGACCGAGCGAGCCACCTCACCATCGGTGCTGGGTCGCTGATTGCTGATATCTCAAAGACAAAGACGACCGAGGCAACCTGGGACCGACTCTTCGCTCTCGCCAAGGTGGCAAACGTCGAGGCCAAACGCGACGCGATGCTACGAGGCGACCGAATCAACACGACCGAGGGTCGCCAGGTCCTCCACACGGCGCTTCGGGCCGACCTCGATGCCGAGATCATGGTCGATGGACACAATGTCGTCGACGACGTGCACGCAGTGCTCAAGTCGATGGGCGACTTTGCCAATCGCGTACGCTCGGGACGCTGGGTCGGCTCGACCGGAAAGCGGATCAAAGACGTCGTCAATATCGGCATCGGCGGCTCTGACCTCGGACCGTTGATGGCCTATCGAGCGCTCCACGCCTATCGTCACCCATCAATTCGATGCCACTACGTGTCCAACGTCGACCCAGCGAATCTGCTCGACACGCTCGACGACCTTGATCCCGAAGAGACGCTCTTTATCGTCGCCTCCAAGACCTTCACCACACAGGAGACGTTGGCCAACGCGCGAGCTGCTCGAAGTTGGCTTCTCGACCGACTGGGCGGCAGCATCCTTGCGGTCGCCCGCCATTTCGCCGCTGTGTCCACCAACGAGGAGGCGGTCAACGAATTTGGCATCGACACAGACAATATGTTCGGCTTCTGGGATTGGGTTGGTGGACGGTACTCCGTCGACTCGGCCATCGGCTTGAGCCTGATGATCGCCATCGGGCCGCTTAACTTCCGCTCGTTCCTCGATGGCTTCAACGAGATGGATCGACACTTCGCCTCGGAGCCGATCGAAGCGAATCTGCCAGTGATTCTCGCGCTCCTCGGCATTTGGCACCGCAACTTCGCCGGGCTCCCGACCTACGCGGTGCTGCCGTACGCTCAGCATCTCGACCGACTCCCGGCCTACCTCCAACAGCTCGACATGGAGAGCAACGGCAAACGAGTGCGGATCGACGGTTCGGCCGTCGAGTACTCGACCGGGCCGGTGCTTTGGGGCGAGCCAGGGACCAACGGCCAACACGCCTTCTACCAGTTGATCCATCAAGGGACCGACCCGGTCCCGGTCGATTTCATCAGCTTCCTTCGGCCGGCTCGCGATGTCGGCGATCAGCACGCACTGCTGCTTGCCAACGTGTTCGCGCAAGCGGAGGCGTTGGCCTTTGGTCGCTCGAGCGAGGAGGTCGCCGCCGGCGTGGCCTGAGCTTGTTCCCCATCGCACATTCCCCGGCGACCGTCCCTCAACCATGATCCTGGCCGACCAGCTCACCCTCACGTGCTTGGCCAACTCATCGCGCTCTATGAGCACAAGGTGTTTGTCGAAGCGATCTGGGACATCAACTCCTTCGATCAGTGGGGCGTCGAGTTGGGCAAGGCGCTCGCCAGCACGATTGCCACCGAACTGATGTCGACCACAGCCCTCACCCACGACAGCTCGACCAGCGCGCTGATCCAGCGTTACCGCGACCCTGCCACTGCCCGAATCTGACGAGGTTTAGCCGCCGAACGCAGGGTCGGTCAGACCGCCAACAAACGCCGCCAACGCCTCGGGCGACGAGTTCACCCGCCAGTCAGATTCCTTAACCACGTCAAACCACACGAACCCGGAGATGTCGTCACGACTGGCGACGCCGGCCAGGAAATCGGCTGTCCAAGCGGCTTTGAATCCGCCTTCTTCCGTGGCGCTTGCCTCCGTAATGAGGACGGGCAAGTCGCTGAGCCGCCTGATATCGGCCAGCGTCGGTCCATAGAGCTCGTCGAAGGTTGGATACTTCTCGGGTGCGGTACGGAAGTGGCCGAAGTAGCCAACCAGACCGACGACATCAACGGCGTTCTTCCCAGGGAAGAGTTCGTCGACGTGCTGAGATCCCGGATACGCCAGGTTAGGACTCCACACCCACAGCACATTGTCGGCTCCGGCCGCCGCAAACGACGCTGAACGTAGTACCACGTTGCGACGTAACTGCCTGGCGTTGCCGTTGACGCCCTCGTCCCAGGGATACCAGTTGCCGTTCATCTCGTGGGCAAATCGGAGCAGCACGGGGCGACCATCAGCCGCGAGCCGTTCGCCCACTCGTCGATGTAGTCATCGAAGTCACCAGCCAGGATGTTGGCGAGCACGCAACGCGGCTGGTCTTGGGGTTCGATCTTTTGGCGGTGGTCCCACGGCTCCCACGAGATCATGAGCACCGACCCCCGATCGATAACCCGATCAGAAGATGCGGGTCGAACCGATCAGTTTCCCAGCCGATCGCAACCTGGATGAGGTCCGGTTGACGACCGACGTTCAGCGCGAAGTCATCTATTTCTTCCTCCTGCCCACCTTCGGTCATTACCCCGACCCACTTCGGCGAGGCCGCGTTGATTGACTCCCGCAGCAGGTCAGTGGCCGTAGGCGGTTGCACCGTCGTCGGTGCCTCGCCATCGGGTGTTGCCGTCGTCGGTGTCGACGCCCCGCTTTCACTCCCCGGACGATCGGCCTCAACCAGTCGTTCGTAGTAGGCCCGAACCGCAGGGCCAGAGGCATCGTCGGGTTCCGGTGGCTCGCTGAATCCCCCTGGACCAGCCGCTGACGAGCCGGCCTGACCAGCTCCTTCGCCCGAATGAGACGTGATAGATCCCATCCACAAGGTGAACCCAACCGCCAGCACAAAAAGCGCGGCGATCGCCAGCTTGTTGCGATGTTCCGACGAACCGACCACCTACCGCTATCGGCCTGTTGGCATCAGAAGATAGGGCCTGGAGCAAAATTGGTGTGGCCGCTCATGTTCGGACCCAATCGGCCAGTTGGAGAGGCAATGACTGGCCGGGCAGAGAACGCGACCTGACGAGAGCGATTGCGGCGACAGCAATCGGTCTCTTCTTCACGTATTTGTTGTGGCGGACGTTCACCGTTTCATACACCAATCCGCCCGCACTCCTGTTCCTCTTTCTCGAATGGTTTGGCGCCGTGAGCTTTACGCTCTTCGTCGCCGCCACCTGGGACACCGATGCGACGCCGATGGCTCCACCCGTGACCGAGACCCATCACCGGCTCGCCATCTTCATCGCCACCTACAACGAGGACGAACACGTTCTACTCCCCACGGTTGCGGCTGCCGTTGCCCTCCTCCCGGCCCATGAGACCTGGGTACTCGACGACGGCAATCGTTCGTGGGTCAAAGAGATGGCGGAGGATATCGGCGCCATCTATGTGGCCAGGACGCAGAACACACCGCCAAGGCGGGCAACATCAACGAGGCCCTCGCGTTGTGTGATGCCGAACTCATCGGCTTCCTCGATGCCGACCACATCCCCAGCGAAGGTTTTCTGCGCGACACGATTGGCTACTTCGACGACCCGATGGTTGGCCTTGTCCAAACTCCACAGGATTTCTACAACACCGAGTCGTTCGAACATATTGGCGACTTCTGCGAAGAAGAACTCTTCTACCGCGTCATCCAGCCGGGCAAGAACTTCTGGGGCGGCGCGTTCTGGTGCGGCACGTCAGCCATCGTTCGCAGCCGTGCCCTTCGCTCTGTCGGCGGCGTCGCCACCGACTCGGTGACCGAGGATCTCCTGACCACCATTCGGATCCATTCACGCGGCTGGCAGACGGTCTTTCACAATGTCGTTCTCGCTCGCGGCCTGGCGCCGACGACCTACACCGAATACCTCGTCCAGCGGCGACGTTGGGCTTCGGGAGCAATGCAGATTCTCCGCAGCAGCGAGAACCCCCTGATCGCCAAGGGCCTCACCCGTTCACAACGACTGGCCCATATGACGTCGCTGCTCGGCTGGTTTGAAGGCGCGCGCACGATGGGGTACCTCCTGCTCGCCGTGGTCGTCGCCATCACCAACATCGAGCCGGTCCAGAACTCGCTGGTCACCTTCATCGTGTTCCACCTTGTGGTGGTGGGCGTAAGCCAACTCGCGATGCATCGCCTCGGCCAGGGTCGCCACCGGTTCTTCCCCTCGCTTCTCTTCGACTACCTGCGACTACCGGCGACCATCACCGCACTGTCTCAGCTCGCTGCCAACGGCCGACTCGCCTTTCAAGTCACGCCAAAGGGCCGGGCTAGCGACAAGGTCCAAGCCGAACGCCTGATTCCGCCGGCACCGTCATCGCTGCTCGTCCTCCTCGCACTCACCCAGCTTGTGTGGCTGCTGTTCCTCTTGCGTGGCCTCGGCGTTGTGCCTGGCACGAACGAGCCACAGTCGACGATCTCTGCGATTGTGCTGCTGGTGAATTCCGTCATCCTGGCGTTGGCGTTGAAACGCATTCGGATGGGCCACTTCGGCGACGAACGGCGCCGGGCGCGTCGATTCTCCCGCGAACTGACCGTGCTGATTAACGGCAAGACGTTTCGACTGAAGCGACCTTCCACCAGTGGCGGTTTCATCGAAGGTCGGCCAACGATCGGCCGCCAACGTATCGATGTTCTCACTCGGGAAGGCACTGTGGCGGTCGATTGCTGGGTCGCTGATCACGACGGCGAGGGCTCAACGGTCGAATTCGTACCCGGCCAATGGGCGACCAGGGGCCAACTTGCCCGCACGATGTACCTCGAAGCAATCGAGGTGGCCGAAGCGCCAACCCTACGCTCTGGTCAGATCCAAGAGCCGATCCGACCAACGGCACCGAAGTACACCCCGCCGGTCCACCGGTCGTAGGTTCCTGACCGCAGATTTCGCCAATGGCGAGCCGCCGCGTATCGTGGCAGGAATGCCCGCTTCCACCTCGCCATCATCCGATACGGCCGAAACGCCGCGTCCCATTCGTGAAGAGCGGCGCGACGCGCTCACGACCATCGACGAGGTCGCCCCTGGTGTGCTCCGGATACAGCTTCCGATCTCGCTGCCTGGGCTTGGTCACGTGAACTGCTACGCCATCCCCGACTCCCGGGGGGTCGCCCTCGTCGATCCTGGACTCCCCGGTCCAAAGACAAAACGAGTGCTCAAACAGCGACTCGCCGAGGCCGGTTTCAAGCCACGTGACGTCCATACGGTCGTTGTCACCCACTCGCACCCCGATCATTTCGGCCAGGCTGGTTATTTTGGGCGACTCGGCGCCAAGGTCATCACCCACGAGTCGTTCCGCACCTGGCTCGATCCCGCATCGGAGGCCGACGACGAAACGATCGATGTCGCCGTGACCCCAACCGACGCTCACCTCGAGGCGATTGCCCGCCACGAGGCCAACGACGAGACCGAACGAACGGCGTGGGGTGGTGAGCCACATTCGTTGCCATGGCGTCGAAAGCTGGCCTATAAGGCCATGCGCAAGGCTGGCGGTCGACTCATGCCGCTCCCGAAACCAACCGACCGAGTCGTCGACGCCGATGTGCTCTCTCTCGGCGATACCGAATGGGTCTCGGTCCATACGCCCGGCCACACACCCGACCATTTGTGCCTCTGGTCGCCGACCACCGGTGCATTCATCTCCGGCGATCATGTGCTGCCAACGATCACACCGCACATCTCGGGCAACAGCGACGCAATCGACCCGCTGGCGAATTTTTTCGAGAGTCTCGAACGGATGAGCGAGATCGAAGGTGTCACGACCGTGCTTCCCGCCCACGGCCTTGCCTTTGAAGCGCTTGGCGACCGGGCACAGGCGATCAAGCGACACCACGAAGAACGGCTCGACATACTTCGCGCCGCCTCAGCCGAGCTGGGCAACGGCACCGTCGCCCAATACATGGAGCATCTCTTCCAGCCCCGTTCGTGGGGCCATATGGCGGAAAGCGAGACGTACGCGCACCTTGAGCACCTTCGCCTCCTCGGTGAGGCGAAGGTCGACTATTCCGGGAGACTCCTCAAGTACTCGATCGGTTAACGATCAGAACGCTTAGCGGTTCGTCGGAAACCCGAGGTCGACGGAGCTGGTGGCCGGGTCGGGCCAACGTGACGTGATGACCTTTGGTCGGGTGAAGAAACGAACACCCTCGGGCCCGTACATCGTCGTATCGCCAAAGAGCGAGTCGTTCCAGCCGCCGAAGCTGTGATAACCAACGGGCACGGGAATCGGCACATTGATACCAACCATGCCGGCCTCCACCCGCTCCTGGAAGAGACGAGCCGCCACCATCGCGGGTGAAGATGGCGGCACCGTTGCCCCACTGATTGTCTTCGATCAGCTTCATCGCCTCGGCGTAGGTGTCGACGCGGACAATGCTCAACACCGGGCCGAAGATTTCGTCGGTGTAGACCGTCATCGCGGGCGTGACATTGTCGACGAGGCTCGGGGCGAGGAAATAGCCGTCACCCTCGAACTCGGCGCGGCGACCATCAACGACGATCGTTGCGCCGGCATCGGCGCC
The DNA here is from genome assembly GCA_041394345.1 of Acidimicrobiales bacterium. Taxonomy (GTDB): domain Bacteria; phylum Actinomycetota; class Acidimicrobiia; order Acidimicrobiales; family SZUA-35; genus JBBKWJ01. Next base: position 52,462 of record JAWKIN010000002.1, read on the forward strand.
CTGGCCGACATAGTCGGCAACACGATCGCGGTGCTCGCGGGTGATGAGCGGACCCATCTCGGAGGTGGCATCGGTGCCGTCACCGACCTTCAGACTCGACATTCGATGGGTGATGGCCTCAACGAGTTGGTCGCCAACGCCGCCCACCGCCACCAGCACCGAGATGGCCATGCAGCGCTCGCCAGGCCGACCCAAACGCCGCCGAAACAGCGGCATCGGCAGCCATATTGATATCAGCGTCGGGCAACACGATCATGTGGTTTTTAGCGCCACCGAGGGCCTGGGCGCGCTTGCCATTCTTGACCCCAGTCTCGTAGACATAGCGGGCAATAGGCGTCGATCCAACAAACGAGATTGCCTTGACCGTTGGGTGTTCAAGGAGGCGGTCGACGGCCACCTTGTCGCCATGAACCACGTTGAGAACTCCGTCAGGCAAGCCAGCGTCGTGGAACAGCTCGGCAATGAACATCGGAGCCGACGGGTCACGCTCGGATGGCTTGAGCACGTAGGCGTTGCCCGTTGCGATGGCATTGGGGATCATCCACAGCGGCACCATGGCCGGGAAGTTGAACGGCGTGATACCGGCGGCAACACCAAGCGGCTGGCGGATCGTATAGACGTCGACGCCGGTCGAGGCATTTCGTTGTACTCGCCCTTGAGCATCTCGGCGATGCCACAGGCGTACTCAATGTTTTTCGATGCCACGGGCGACTTCGCCGCCCGCGTCGCTCAGCACCTTGCCATGCTCGGCCGTGAGGCCGACGCGCGATCTCGTCCTGATTCGCCTCGACCAGATTGCGGAACCGGTACATGATCTTGGTTCGCTGTGCGATGCTCACGTCGCGCCAGTCTTCGAATGCTGCGGCCGCCGCATCAACCGCGGCATCGACATCGGCGACCGACGCCAGGCCGAGCTCGGCGGTCTGTTGGCCGGTGGCCGGATTAAAGACGGCCGATGTCCGGCCCGACGTCGCCTCGACGGCTTGGCCATTGATCAAATGATGAATGCGGTTCATGGTGCTTCTTTCAGCGTGCGACGGGGAACAAGATGGACGGGCTAGAGCGAGTCGGCAGCGGCGTTGAGCGCGGCGAGCGCCTCGTCAACTTCGTCGGCGGTGACGTTGAGCATCGGGGCCATGCGGACAACATTGCCATAGAGTCCACCCTTGCCGACGAGCAGCCCATTGGCCTTGGTGGCTTCGAGCATGGCCGTTGCGTGGCTCGGTGATGGCTCGATCGAACCGGGGGCCACGGTCTCAAGCGCCTGCATCAAACCGCGACCGCGCACTTCAGCGATCCAGTCGTGCCGGGCGGCAATGGCGTCGAGTCCGGCCCGGAAACGGTCGCCCATGACTTTGGCGTTGGCCTGCAGGTTGTTGTCGACGACATAGTCGAGCGTCGCAATGCCTGCCGCGGCCGAGAGAGGATTGCCACCGAAGGTAGAGAAGTTGAGGACCTTGATGGTGTCCATGATTTCTGCCCGCGCCACCACACCAGCGAGCGTGATGCCGTTGCCGACACCTTTGGCGAACGTGAGCATGTCCGGCACGATGTCGTGCGCTTGGTAGCCCCAGAAGTGATCTCCTGTGCGACCCCAGCCGGTCTGCACCTCGTCGGAGATGTAGAGGATGCCTCGGTTGTCGAGTTCCTTCTTCATCGAACCGAAGAATCCATCTGGTGGCGTCGCGAAGCCACCGACGCCCTGGATCGGCTCAGCGATGAGTGCGGCAACATCACCCGACGACGTCATTGTCAGCAGTTGTGACAAATCATCGACACACACATCGGTGTAGGCATTGGCGTCGAGCTCGCGGTGCGGGCTACGAAGCTGGTAGGGGCCCTGAACGAACGTCACCTGGAGGCCGGAAATGCTGGTGGACGACCATGAGCTGTGGGAGGTGATGGCCTGGGTGCTGAACGAGCGACCGTGGTAGCTGTTTCGCATGGCGAGGATCTGGTTTGACTTGCGGTACGAGGTTGCGAAAAGCAGCGCCGCATCGTTGGCCTCGGTGCCGGACGGGGTGAGGAAGACCCGAGCGTCGGGAATACCAGACAGGGCGGCGATCTTCTCGGCCAATGCCACCATTGGCTCGGACAGATACAACGTCGAGGTATGCATGACCTTCGCGGCCTGAGCTTGGACGGCGGCAGTAACCGCAGGGTTGTTGTGGCCGACCATCGTGGTCAGCACACCACCGAAGAAGTCGAGGTACTTCGTGCCGTCACCGGTGAAGACATAGCTTCCCTGACCATGATCGATCTCGATCGGCTCCTGATAGTAGGGGCTCAGAAAGGACGGCATGACCCGTCGGTAACGCGCAAGCAGATCGGCATTCATGATCAGACCTCGGGATAAAAGAGCATAGGAACGGGAGGAAACGGTGGAAACGGACAAAGCGTTGAAGGGCAGACTATTGTTCGCAAGTCGATAGAACAAGGACGTCTTTGTTGTATACAAAACTTCTTTCCGAGCTTGCGGTTCGAGCCACCGCACGCGACGCCACGAGCATCGCCCAAGCGCTCGGCGCCATGGTTTCTGAGGAGGTGCTCCGGCCCGGCGACAAACTGCCCCCGATCCGCACCGTGGCGGCAACGCTCAGCGTCAGTTCGTCGACCGTCGCCGAGGCCTGGTCGATCATGCGGGCCTATCGAATGATCGATACCGACCGTCGTCGGGGCACCACGATTCGAGCCAAGCCGCGGTCGGCTCGCAAACGGTACTGGCGGGTCCCGACCGCCCCAGGAACACTCCGACTCGACCTCAGCACCGGCACACCCGATCCCTTGCTCCTGCCGCCCATCGAGCCAATTCTGGCGCGCATCCAGTCGACGCTGGAGGTCACGTCCTATCTCGACCCACCGGTGCTGAGCCCGCTCGAGACCGAGCTGCGAGCTCGATGGCCGTACGAACCCGAGGCCATTGCCGTATTGGACGGGGCGAACGACTGCCTCGATCGGGTAATCGCCGCCACGATCAAGCTCGGCGACCTCGTCGTGGTCGAAGACCCCACCTATCCCCTACTGCTCGACCTCCTCGAGCTGGCTGGTGCCGACATCATTGGCGTGCCGCTCGACGACGAAGGCCCAATCCTTCAACCGCTTGCGCTGGCCCTGGCGCAGAAGCCGGTGGCGATGTTCTTACAGACCGGCACCCAAAACCCAACCGGTGTTGCCTTCAGCCAGCGGCGGGCCGACGCCATTGCCGCCCTGGTGGCTCCCACCAAGACCCTCCTCATCGAGGACGAACACGCCGGCGCATCATCGGCCAGCGATGTTGTCAGCACGGGCACCATCCTTGGCCCCCAGGTTGTGCGGATCCACAGCTTCTCCAAAACTCTACGGGCCCGACCTTCGTATCGCAGCGCTGGCTGGACCCGAAGACCTGATACGCGAAATCAACCAACGGCGACAACTCGGACCTGGCTGGACGAGCCGACTGCTTCAACGAGTCCTTCTTGACATGCTGCAGAGCCCTGAGGTCGACGATCAGATCACGCGGGCAGCCGAGGCCTATCAGTACCGTCGAGAGGGACTCACCACCGCCCTCGCGTCTCACGGCATCGTCATGCCGACCGGGGTTGGGCTCAACCTGTGGGTGCCGGTTGTTCGGGAGGACCTCGCCACAATCGGCCTGGCTGCTGCTGGCATCGGGGTCGCTCCCGGCGAGCCGTTTCGGGTCAGTGCCGGCGATGATCACTTGCGCGTCACCTCGGCCCACGTTCGCGATCACTTTGACGCCGTGGCGGAGGCAATTGCCGGGGTGGCAACGATTGCCGGAACCCGGTAGCCCTCCGGTATCCGTAACGGCAGAAACAACCGAGGACGGCCATGACGCACCGTCAACGATTGTTCGTCAGACACGATCTCCGCCGAGGGTGTAGTGTCCGTCGATGTCTCAAATTGGTTTCGGCTCTCGCATCCGCAAATCGCCGTTCTTCGACTCAACCATCGAAGCTGGTGCGGCGGCGTTCACCATCTATAACCGGATGTACATGCCTGTGTCCTACGGCAACCCCGACGCCGAATACGAGCTGTTGACAACCGCCGTTGCCCTGTGGGACGTCGCCGCCGAACGCCAGGTCGAAATCGTTGGACCCGACGCCAAAGCACTCGTGCAGTATTTGTCAGCCAGAAACCTCGAGTCGATCAAGCCGGGAGTTGCCCGCTACGCCCCGTTGTGCGATCACAACGGCGTGCTGATCAACGACCCGATTGTTGTGTGCGTCAACCCTGACCGCTATTGGCTCTCGATTGCCGACAGCGACGTGCTGTTGTGGGTCCGAGCAGTCGCAGGCGAGCGGGGCGACAATGTAGACGTCTTCGAACCGGACGTTTCGCCGCTCGCGATCCAAGGCCCACTCGCCGAGCAGCTCATGGCAGACCTCGTTGGTCCCGAGATGGTCGCCGGGCTCGGGTTCTTCAAGCACTGCTTTGCCGAGATCCAGGGCATTCCGTTTGTGCTGTGCCGTAGCGGATGGAGCAAGCAAGGGGGCTTTGAACTCTTCCTGACCGACGGCACCCGAGGCAACGAGCTCTGGAGCATCGTCATGGACGCTGGCGAGAAGTATGGGATCGGCCCAGGGACCCCCAACCAACAGGAACGAATCGAGAGCGGCCTCCTTTCCTATGGTTCTGACCACCTGCGTGACGCAACCCCACTTGAGGTTGGCCTCGGTGCGTTTGTCTCGCTCGACAACGACATCGACTTCATCGGCAAGGCCGCGCTGCTGGCCGACCGATCGGGGCAAAGCGGTCGACGGCCACGGAGGCTCGTCAACGTCGACATCAACGGGCCGGCCATATCCAATACCCACCCGTGGCCGTTGACTCGCGGCGGCGTTCCCGTTGGCGAGCTACGCAACATGGTGTGGTCGCCTCGACTTCAACGCTCCATCGGTCTTGCCTTTGTCGATGCGGTTGCCGCTGAGCCGGGCACGGTGCTCAGCGCTCAGGCCGAGTGGCAAACACTGGAGGCCGTAGTGAGTGGTCAACCCTTCGGCGACCCCCGCGCCTAACTAGCGAAGTGGCCACTTCTACGCCCATTTCTGGGCGTAATCGCAACCGCTTCTTGGAAAACCTGCTCGACTCGGCTCGCCAAATCGGACACATCGAGCGATGACCCCGACAGCACGACGGCGTCGGCGCGTCGGCCCACGGTCAAGGTGCCAAGGTCGTGGTCGAGTCCCATCAGTTCGGCCGCCGTCTGCGTCGAGGCGACAAGCACCGCCTCGTTCGACATACCGAGATCGGCCATCATTGCGAGCTCACGCAAATTTTGTCCGTGCGGGGTCACGCCAGAATCAGTTCCCATGGCAATCTTGACACCCGCGTCGATGGCCTTCTTGATCGATTCACGGTGGACTTCGATCACTTGCTTTGTTTTCTCGACGGCGTAGGCCGGCACATCGACACCGCGGTCGACGGCATCGAGCACGCCCTGGGGAGCGATCAGTGTCGGCACGAGATACGTCCCCCGATCGAGCATCATCTGGATCGCCTCGTCGTCGAGGTAGATGCCATGCTCGATGGAGCGGATGCCCGCTCTCACAGCAGACTTGATGCCATCGGTGGCTTGGGCGTGGGCCATGACGAAGAGGTGAGCGGCGGTCGCCTCCGCCACGAGGACATCGAGTTCGTCGTCACGGAAATGGGCGTGACGAGGATCATCACGGGGCGACAACACGCCACCCGAGGTGCAGACTTTGATGACGGTGGCCCCGGCCCGGATCACCTCGCGCACTTTCTTGCGCATCTCCTCGGGCCCATCGACCACGTTCGTCGGGCGACCCGGATGGCAATCGAGCAGGCCCGGCATGTGGCGCCGCAAACCTCCCAGCTGTCGCCGTGGCCACCAGTCTGACTCAAGATCGTGATCGCGATTCGCATGCGCCAGCCCGATGATGAGCCCCCCGCTCTTGTGCTTCCTTTACCCCCAGATCGGGCGCCGGCTTCGCGGACGGTGGTGATGCCAGCCTCAAGGGTCGTGCGCATGTTTTCGGCGCGGCGTAGAAGTGATAGGAGAACGGCGTTTGACCGTGGGCGGCCGGACTGAAGTTGCCGTTGACCATGAAGTGGACGTGACAGTCGATCAGGCCGGGAATCACCGTTTTGCCGGTGCAGTCAACGACCGAATCACCAACGAGGCCTTGGCCGACGGCGACCACCCGGCCATCGGCGAAGGCCACGTCTTGAACTGCGGCCGGGCTGCCCGTCCCGTCGAAAACCAATCCGCCTTTGAGCACTGTCGTTGTCATCTCGCCAGTTTCCCCCACCACCGGCGACTTGACCACATCGAACTAGAGAAGTGGCCACTTCTGCGCCCACTTCTGGGCGTATTCACACCCGCTTCGCCGACTATGCTCGGAGCTTGTGACCGACGCTCTCGTGCCTCAGACCCGTCCCGTTGTCCTCGGCCTGACTGGCGGGATGGGCGTCGGTAAGAAGCACTGCGGCAAACGCATTCGCCGCGAGGGGCGCGGTCGTCGCCGACGGCGGCACGCGATCGGCCGTTCCATTCTCGAGCCGGGTGGAAGCGCCGTCGAGTCGATCGTCGATCGCTTCGGCAGCGCGGTGCGCCACGCCGAGGGTGGAATTGACCGGGCAGCACTCGCCTCGATCGTGTTTGGCCATGCCGAGCAACTAAAGCGCCTGACCGATATTTCGTACCCAGCCATCAACGCCGAGCTTGATCGAATCGTGGAGCCGGCGCAGCCGGCACCGCCGACCTGGTCGTTCTCGACCTCGCCGTTCTGGTCGAGGGAAAACTGGGCGAAGGGCTCTACGACAAGGTTCTCGTCATCGAGGCGCCACTCGAGATTCGCTTCGAGCGTTTAGCCCGGCGCGGCGTCAATCGCTCCGATGCCGAGGCCCGCATTGCGAGCCAAGCCACTGATGCCGAACGGCGAGCAATTGCTGATTTCGTCTTTGTCAACGATGGAACCGAAGACGACCTCGATCGGTTCGTTGGTGCGCTTTATGCGGAGCTCACGGCCGACCCGTTCCACGCCTACTAGTGGCCGCTTCACTGCCCAGAACTGGGCGTATCCGTCGCAGCTAGAGAGCATTACCCACCGACTTGGCGTCGAATGAGTCCCCTGCGGGTCGCTACGCGGGGCGTTCCCGCCTACGCTCTGTGGCTGTGGCGATGCGACCAAACTCTCAACTGACCTCGGCGCGAACACGGGCGGTCCTGATCGCAGTGACCGCGCTGTCCCTGCTCCTCGGCCTCGTGACTCCCGCAGCCGCCGACAGCGAACTCCCCTCGATACCGACCGGACTCACCGCCGTCAGCACTCCCGATGGCGCACAGCTCAGCTGGAACCCGAGTACCGATGACGTCGCCGTTGCCGGATACCAGGTCTACCGCGCCACCAGTTCTACTGCGGTCGGAACCCAACTCGGCACAACTGACCTCACCTCGTACCTCGTCACCAATCGCTGACCGGGCGACTGGTACTACATCCGTGCCGTCGACTCCTCGGGCAACGTTGGCTGGCGAACAGGCTCGAAGACCGCAGCCGATCTTGAGCGTCCTGCTGTGCCGGTCGGCCTCACGGCGACACGGCTGGCTGGGGCCAATGAAGTGATCTGGCTCCCTCCTCGGACAACGTCGCAGTCACGGGCTACAAGGTGTTCCGTGCCGCCACGGACAATGGCGCTGCAGTGTTGGTAGGGACGACGGTTCTCCGCTCTTCATCGACCTCACAGGCACGGCGACATCCTGGTACTACATCAAGGCAGTCGATGGCGCTGGCAACGAAAGCTGGCGCACCGGCTATCGCCAGGTCCTCAATCTTCAGGCTGATTTCGTGCGACCAGCCCAGCCGAGTGGCATCATCGTCGTCCCCGCCTCGACCGAAGTCGGACTGGCGTGGCGGCCCGCCACGGACAATGTTGCGGTCGCTGGCTACAACATTTATCGCGGTGGAAACCGCCGACCCAAACACCGCTGACCTCGTCGCCACCACCAGCGACCTGTCGTTCATCGACACAACCGCCCGGCCAGGAGCGACGTACTGGTACTTCCTCCGGACCATCGATAGCTCGGGCAACCTGAGCTGGCGGACGGGCCAGCGCTCAGCGACAACGCCAATGACCGACGGATCTCGGTCGTGACCACCAGGTGACTTCGTGACCTGCGGCTCCAATGCGGCAGTCCAAACGGCGCGGCTTCTCGACCTTCTCCCCGGCGACTTCATCGGGCTCGGCGACTTCGTCTACCCCGAGGGCACGATCGAGGCATTCACGACCTGCTACGACCCGCTGTTTGGGCCATTCTTCGACCGCACGCTCCCCGTCCCCGGCAACCACGAATACTACGACCCCGGTGCGGCCGGCTACTTCGCGTATTTCGGGTTTGCCAAGGCTGGGCTTCCGAGCGCGCCGTGGTACAGCACAACGCGGGGAGACTGGCAGATAATCGTCCTCGACTCGAACTGCTGGGAGATCGGCACTTGTGCCGTCGGCTCACCAGCGTATGTGTGGCTCCAAGCGCAACTCGAAGCCGCACCGGGCATGTGCCGTTTGGTTGCGATGCACCACCCGTTCCAGTCGTCGTGGATCCCCTATGACAACAACCAGTACCTGAAGCCGATGATGAGCCTGCTCGTCCAACACGGCACCGACATTGTCCTCAGTGGCCATTCGCATCACTACGAGCGGTTTGCCCAGCAGACCGAGAACCAGATCATTGATGAGGCCGCTGGTTACCGACAATTCACCGTTGGCACCGGCGGCGTCGCTCCTCGGATCCCGACCGGCGGCGCCACAAACGGCCTTCTGTCATCAGATCCGGCGTCCTCGGCCTGCTCGACCTCGAACTGTACGACGGCCGGTTCACCTTCCGATTCTTCAACACGGACGGTTCGTCGGCCGACTTTGGTGGCGATACCTGCGTCAACGTGCAGCCACACCGTCGACGAGCAGCCATCGCCGTCGACGAGTCGGCGAAGCGGCGGTGAATACGCCCATTTCCGGGCGTAGAAGTGGCCACTTCGCTCGCTGGTTGCGTGGGTGGGTGGGTTAGGTGAGGGCGGCGAGGGCGGTGGCCGCAGCAGCGAGGTCGGCCTCGGCCGCAGCCAATTGCCCTCGGGTCTCCTCCGCAAATGGGCCGGGGCGTTGTCGACGTAGCCCTTATTCGACAACCGCCCGTTGAGCGCGCCCACTTCTTTGGACTTGTCGGCGATGGCCTTCTCGAGACGAGCCCGCTCGGCGTCGAGATCGACCTCGTTGCTCAACCCGCTGATGAGCACCTCCGCCCCTTCGAACGCGAAGACACTGGCGTCGGCCGGACGGTCACCCGTCGGCACCACCTCGCCCAGACCAGCGAGCGTCTCGACCATGCCGCCCGCCGCCTCGATGAGGCGCATGACCTCGGCCGGGGCGCAGGGTGATCCGCTGCTTTGGTTTGACGTTGCGCTGCGAACGAACCGTGCGGATCTGACGAGCCAGCGCGTCCGCTCGATCGAACAAGCTGACCGTATCGGCCGAGAGCAGTGCCGGGTCGATGACGGGCCACGATGCTGCCGCCAGGATGTCGCTCGGCTCGAGGCCGAGCCCCATCAACCGTGCCAACGCCACCAGTCGAGATTGCAGTCCACAGCGACTCGGTGACAAACGGGCAGACCGGGTGCATGATGCGAAGCACTGCGTCGAGAACCGAACCCAGCACGACCTGCTGGTTCGGATCGTCGTCCAACGTCGGCTTGATCGCCTCGAGATAGCGGTCGCACACATCGTTCCAGACGAACGAATAGAGCAGGTCGGCCACTGTGTTGAAGTGGTAACGACCAAGTGCGACCTCGATCTTGGCCGTGGTGTCGGCGAGTCGGCTGAGTATCCACCGGTCGACGAACGAGACATCGTCGATTGAGACCGGCTCGGCCAGAGGCTCGGCGTCGGCCAGTCGACCGATACCAAATCGCATTGCGTTGAAGACCTTGTTGGCGAAGTTGCGACCGAGATCGAACTTCGGTGACGTGTTGAGCGCCAACGGCTGCTCGGCGGTTGGCGTCTCGATGCCCACCGCCACGCCGTAAGCCGAGACCAGTTTCTTGGTCGGGTCGGACGGGCACGTCTGAATCGGCGCCGCCACGACATGCCCCGCCGGAGTGGTGATGAACTCTGGAGTGAACGCCTCATTGGTGTGGGGGCAGATGAGATCGACTGGCATGCGGACGTCTTGGGTGTCGGTCGTCATTTGCACGAGGGCAAAGCGCATCGCGTCGGCCCCATGGGTCGAGATGATGTCTCGCGGGTCGACCCCGTTACCAAGGCTCTTGGACATCTTCTGGCCATGGCCATCTTGGATCATGGCGTGGATGAACACGTCGTCGAAGGGCAACTGCCCATCCATGAAGTAGCGATTGAACATGACCATCCGCGACACCCACAGGGTGATGATTTCTCGAGCGGTCGTGAGCACATTGGTTGGGTTGAATGTGTCGAGCAAGCCAACGGTTTCGGGGAAATCTTCGGGATAGGGCCATCCCATCGTCGACAGGGGCCAGAGCCCGGACGAGAACCACGTGTCGAGCACATCGGGGTCGCGGGTGAAGCCATCGGCTTCAAGCTCGGCGATGAGGTCGGCCTCAGCCACGCCGGTGGAGCGTCGAAGGGTCGAGTCGGGCGGCACGCACACGGCGATATCGGACTCGTCGGGCGTGATATCTCGGGTCAACACGGCAGCCCCGAGCGCTTCCCAACGGGCCACGTCAGCCGTGCCGGGAGCAACGTTCTTGGTCCAAACGGGGATTTGATGGCCCCACCAGAGTTGGCGAGAAATGCACCAGTCGCGGATGTTGTCGTGCCACTGGTAGTAGGTCTTGGCGTAGCGATCGGGGTAGAAGCGGAGTTCACCGTCGCCGCGGGTGCCGGCCCGATCGGCCACACCGTCTGGCATCGTCGGGACCTGGTCGACCACCTGGGCCCGCAGGGCCGAACCTCGCAGGCGATCGTCGGTGACTGCGACATACCACTGGTCGCTCAGCCACGGCTCGATCGGCACGTGCGAGCGGTAGCTGTGGCCAACAGAGTGTGAGTAGTCGCGAACCTCTTCGAGCAGCCCATGCTCGTCGAACCACGCAACGATCGCGGTCCGCGCGTCTTCTCGACTCAGCCCGACAAACGGACGAGCGGCCTCGGGGACATCGTCCCAGCCGTAGTCGGCTGAGATAGCGCCATCGGGCCCCATGACATTGATAACGGGCAAATCGTGGCGGAGCCCGATTTCCCAGTCGTTTGGATCGTGGGCCGGGGTGACTTTCAGGAATCCGGTGGCGATCTGGGCCTTCGCATCGCTTGACTCAGGATCGGCCATGACGACGTAGTCGTCTTCGACCAGTGGAATCTCTCGCCCCAGGATCGGAAGCAGAACCGTCTTGCCCCGCAGCGCCTCGGCGCGCGGATCGTTGGGATTGAGCGCAACCGCCGTGTCGCCCAACATCGTTTCGGGACGGGTCGTGGCGACCGTGACGTGGCCGCTGCCATCGGCGAGTGGGTACTTCAGGTACCACATGTGCCCGGCGACCTCTTCCATCTCGACCTCGTCGTCAGACAAGGCCGTCCGGGTTGCGGGGTCCCAGTTGACAAGGCGCTTACCCCGATAGATCAAACCATCTTGGAACATCACAAAGAACGCATGACGAACGGCGGTGGCACACATATCGTCCATCGTGAAGCGGATTCGTGCCTCGTCAACCGGCGCGCCAAGCTCGGCCAGCTGGGCCAAGATCACGGCTTCGTATTCGTCTTTCCAGGCTTGGGTTCGCTCGACGAACGCCTCACGACCCATCTCGAGCCGCTTGATGCCCTCACCGAGCAGCCGCTTTTCGACAACGGTCTGCGTAGCGATGCCCGCGTGGTCGGTGCCAGCCATCCACAACGTGTGCTTGCCCTTCATCCGATTGAATCGGATCAACACGTCTTGGAGTGTGTTGTTGAGGGCGTGACCGAGATGCAGCGCCGCCGTGACGTTAGGTGGGGGAATCACGATGGAGTACGTGTCGTCCCTGGCTGGCCGGTCGTCGCCCAACTCGACGTGGAAGACGTCGCCGTCGGCCCACCGCTGGCGAGCGGCTGGCTCAGCCTCAGCCGGGGTGTACTTTGTCGGCAGCTCGGCGGCCCGAGTGGTCGCAGGAGCAGAGGAGTGGGCAGGTCGCGGCGTCGTTGTCACCCGGCGAGTTTATCGGGAGCAAAACCGCTGCCCGGATTATCGGGAACACGAGCAGGCCACTACCCTCGACAGATGGCTGATTTTGCGTTCCAAGACGTGTTCCCCCTTGGCGAGGACTCAACGCCCTACAAGCTTCTCACGACGGAAGGGGTTGATGAGGTCCGACTTGGCGACCACACCTTCCTCCAGGTTTCGCAGTCTGCGATCCGGTCCCTGACCGCCGCCGCCATCAAGGACATCTCCCACCTGCTGCGGCCTGGGCATCTCCAGCAACTCGCCAACATCTTGAGTGACCCCGAGGCGTCGGCCAACGACCGTTTCGTCGCCCGCGAGCTGCTTGAGAACGCGTGCATTGCGTCCGGCTTCATTCTCCCTGGGTGCCAAGACACCGGCACCGCAATCGTCAAGGCCAAGAAGGGGCAGTTCGTCCTCACCGACGGCGACGATCGCGAGTCAATCGCCGGCGGCATTTTCGACACCTTCCAGACCTCAAACCTGCGATTCTCGCAAATGGCCCCCATCACCATGTGGGAAGAGAAGAACACCGGCACCAACCTGCCGGGCGAAATCAAGGTCGAGGCCACCACCGGCGGCGCCTACAAATTCCTGTTCATGACGAAGGGGGGCGGCTCCGCCAACAAGAGCTACCTGTTCCAGGAAACGAAGGCCCTCCTCAACAAGACCAACCTCATGGCGTTCCTCGACGACAAGCTCCGACTACTCGGCACGTCGGCGTGCCCGCCCTATCACCTCGGACTCGTCATCGGCGGCACATCAGCCGAGTTAGCACTCGAGACAGCCAAGCTGGCTTCGGCCCGCTACTACGACTCGCTCCCCACGCACGGGTCACCAGCGGGCCACGCCTTCCGCGATCTCGAAATGGAGGCCGAAGTCCTCAAGCTCACCCAAGCATTCGGCATCGGCGCCCAATTTGGCGGCAAGTACTTCTGCCACGATGTGCGAGTTATCCGGATGCCGCGCCACGGCGCCTCCCTCCCGGTAGCCATGGCCGTTAGCTGCTCGGCCGACCGCCAGGCGATCGGCAAGATCACCGCCGAGGGGGTGTTTCTCGAACAACTCGAAACCGACCCAGCGAAGTATCTCCCCGAGATCACCGATGAAGACCTGACTAGTCCCGTCGTCCGCATCGATCTCAACCAACCGATGGATCAGATCCGATCGACCCTGAGCCAGTACCCCTACAAGACCCGCCTCGCGCTCACGGGCACGCTCGTCGTCGGACGCGACATCGCTCACGCCAAGATCAAAGAACGCCTCGATGCGGGCGAACCAATGCCCCAGTACTTGCGCGATCACCCCATCTACTACGCCGGGCCAGCAAAGACCCCAGACGGCTATGCCTCTGGCAGCTTCGGACCAACGACGGCGGGCCGGATGGATAGCTACGTGGAGCAATTCCAGGCGGCCGGCGGATCGATGGTCATGCTCGCCAAAGGAAACCGCAGCCAGCAGGTCACCGATGCGTGCAAGCGTCACGGTGGCTTCTACTTGGGTTCCATCGGTGGCCCCGCAGCCCGTTTGGCTAAGGACTCAATCAAGAACGTCGAGGTTCTTGAGTATCCCGAGCTCGGGATGGAGGCCATCTGGCGCATCAAGGTCGTCGACTTCCCTGCGTTCATCGTTGTCGATGACAAGGGCAACGACTTCTATGCCGAAACCGCCCGTCCCATCGACCTCACCAAGAAGCACTAGACCCAACGCCCCGTTGCGCAACGACTTCTATGCCAGAAACCGCCCGTCCCATCGACCTCACCAAGAGAGCACTAGCTAGCAGCCACTTCGGCGGGAGATAGGGCGACGTACGTCAACAGTTCGTCCCAATCTTCTTGGCCGCATTGGTCCGACCGGTCAATAAACGTGTTGATCCTCGCACCGCCGACCGTGCCCAAAAACTGCGGGTCACCCTCTTGTGGATCGGTGTGAGAGCAAAGCTGGGTGTCGTCCCGGCCGTTCTGCAGCCGATCCTGAACAGCGCCGCTAGCGGCGAGACACACGTCGTTGGCATTGAGCTTCTTGGTTCCCTCGATCTTGGCTGAGTCTTCGCGGCAGCTGATGACGTACTCGATGAAGTCGTGGCCCGGCACAATGACCGTGACCAGGACTTCGGCATACTCGTAGGGCCCTTCGTAGGCCAACATCTCGGGAGGCGAACTCTCGCCACAGCTCGTCAGGGCGACGGCGAGCGCCGCCAAGCCAAGGAAGAATCGAATCGGTCGTTTCACGCCACAACTCCGTGCTAGATCACTTGATCCTCCGCATCGGCGCGAAACCGACCCGACCTAAGCAGCTTGTCGGCCACACAAGCGCCAGCGCACAACCGCCAGCGCCTCAGTGTTACCGCAGTGACGTCGGTAGAGCAGTGACGTCGTTAGAGCAGTGACGTCCTTACAGCAGTGTCGTCCCACCATCGACGACGAGGACCTGACCCGTCGCGTACGAATTACGGATGAACGCGAGCACGGCCTCGGCACAGTCGTCGGGCGTTGCTGAACGGCCGATGGGGTTGGTGGCGGCAACCTGGGCGTGCAAGGCATCCCAGCTCTCCGTCCAGGGCGTCGCCACCAAACCAGGCGCCACCGCATTGAAGCGAACCGGGCCATGCGACTTGGCGAGCAGGGTCGTCATCTGATTCAGCGCCGCCTTCGACATCGAGTAGGCGATCGACGAACCGACTGGGCGTACGCCTGCGATTGAGGTAATCGTGACGACATTCGGGTTGGCCGACTTACGAATGTGCGGGAGTGCAGCGTTGGTGAGCCACCAGGTCCCGTAGACATTGACCTGGAATGTCTTGTCGAAGATGTCGTCGGTGAGTGCGTCGAGGTCCTTGTGGTTGACAACGGTCGTCCAGCCGGCGTTGTTCACGAGGCAGTCGATCTGGCCGAAGTGGGCAACCGTGGCGTCAACCAGCGCCTGCCCCTGTGCCTTGTCGCTGATGTCGGCCTGCACGTAGATGGCGTTGTCGCCAAGCTCATCGGCCAATGCCTGGCCCGCCTCAACCGAGCTGGCCGAGTTGACGACGACCGATGCACCGAGCGCAACCAGCCGCCGGGCGGTCTGTTCGCCGATCCCCGACGATGATCCGGTGACGATGACAACGTAATCCTGAAGCTCTGACATGGTGATCCTTCTGCCCAGATTCGGGCGTTTATGAGGGGGTTCGCCGGACGATGTCCGAGCGTGGGCATCGAGCATGTGCGAAATTGCGCCTGTTGGTCGAGTCGCGTAGTCGAGTTCGAGGAACTCATTGGGCCCGTGGGCATTGGTATTTGGACCGAGCACACCAGTGACGACGAACTGAGCGCCGGGGAATCGCTGGCCCAGCATTCCCATGAACGGGATACTGCCACCCTCGCCAAAGAGCTGGTGGGGGCGACCAAAAGCCTCGGTCGAAGCGGCGAGCAGCGCCGACGCGAGCCAGGGTGCGAGGTCGGGCGCGTTCCAACCCTCGGCGCCTTCGACGTGAGAGGTGAACGCGGGCGCAACTTGGCGGGTCAACCGTGACCGCCGCCTCGAGTTCGCGAAGCACCGCGCCCGGGTCGGCCGACGGCGGCAGACGTAATGACACCTTCACGCTGGTCGATGGCCGCAACACATTGCCCGCAGCACCCGTGGCCGGCAAGCCGTCAGCGCCGACAATCGACAGCGACGGTTTCCAGGTTCGAGCAATCATCGAGTCGATGGTCGACTCCGTCATCAGCTGAAGTCCTTCGACCACCGGAAACGGGTCGAGGGCAGCATCACCAAACTCGTCCACGACCGCGGCAGCTTCGGCGAGCCGATACTGAGGGATCTCAACGGTGGCGCTCGGCAACAGAACTTCGCCGGTCGTGGCGTCTTCAACCGGTCGAGGATCTGCCGCATGAGGCGGAACGACGACGGCACAACACCACTGGCAATACCGCTGTGAACGCCCTCTTCGAGCACGTCGACGGTGATGGTGGCGGCCACCAGACCCCGGAGCGACGAGGTGAGCCACATCGTGTCGAACGTCGCACATCCCGAGTCGAGGCAAATCACAAAATCGACGTCGCCCAACCAATCGGCTAACGCTTCGACATGGGCGGGGAGATCGAGGCTTCCCGATTCTTCCGGAAGCCTCGACGACCAAGACGCAACGACCGTGGCTACCCCCAGCCCGTTGCACCGCCGCCAACGCCGTGATGCTGGCAAACGCGGCATAACCATCGTCGGCCCCACCCCGTCCGTAGAGGCGGGTGCCTTCAATGACCGGTTTCCAGGGCCCGAGGCCGTCACGCCATCCGGTCATCTCGGGCTGTTTGTCGAGGTGACCGTAAAGAACCACCGTTTTGTCGGTCGACGGCTCACCGAATGGCGCCACCTCCACCAGCAGTACTGGCGTGCGCCCCTCGAGTTCGTGCATCGACACGGTCATGCCAGCAACGGGCTGGGCCTCGATCCAGGTTCTGGCCAGATCGATGGCTCGCCGGAGATGACCAGAACCCTCCCAGTCGGCATCGAACGCCGGGGACAGGGCCGGAATCGCGATGTAGTCGACGAGGGCTGGCGTGATCGAAGCATCCCACGTGTCGCGGATGAAGCTGGCACCAATGGTTGCGTCGTAAGGCATGTGGGTAGCGTAGATCAGGTCGGGCGGCGGCTACGGCAGCGCATCGCATGAGGACAGGGTGTCGAAGAACTTGGCGTAGTAGTCGTCGGTGATTTGCCCGCTGAGCAGCACGTCAAGGTCGTCGTCGGTGATATCGGCGACGAGCGCGTCGACGACACACGCTCGATTGTCGGCGGCCACGTCGAGCCCAGCCACTTGTTGTGTGAGCGCTACCTCGAGCTGGCCCGTCATACCGCAGTGGACCATCGTTCGAAACTGGAGCTCTTCAAAGGCGGGGTCGACCGGGTCGAGGGCGAGTTGTTGCTCAACCCCTTCGATGCCGTGCACGTTGATGAGCGCGTCAACGACGCACGACGCCTGCTCGTCGGTGGCCTCTGGGTTGGCTGATTGGAAGGAGGTCACGAGATCGTCGCGGTTGACGGCGCACGACGTAAGGGCGCCGACTACCGACAGCACCACGAGGCCCCGCCCAATTCGAACGATCAACTAGTTGACCAGCTTCTCGCGACCATCCCAATAGGGCGCCCGGAGCTTGTACTTCTGGAGTTTCCCGGTGGCGGTGCGAGACAAATTGTCGCGGAACTCGACACTTGTTGGGCACTTGTAATGGGCCAGCAAACCGCGACAGTGGTCGATGAGTTCTCGCTCCGTCACCTCGGCCCCGTCGGCCAAGACCACGAGGCCCTTGACGGTTTCGCCCCATTTGTCGGACGGAACGCCGATCACGGCGGCCTCGGTCACTGCGGGATGGCTGAAGAGGGCGTCCTCGACCTCGATCGACGACACGTTTTCACCCCCAGAGATGATGACGTCCTTCTTCCGGTCGGTGATGGCCAAGTAGCCTTCGTCGTCGATGACGCCCCCATCACCCGTGTGGAACCAGCCGCCGCGCAATGCTTCGGCACTGGCTTCAGGGTTGTCCCAGTAGGCCTCCAGAATATGGTTGCCGCGGGCCAGGATCTCACCATCGTGGTCGGTCTTGACCTCGATCCCGATTGCCGGGGCGCCGGCGCGAGACAACTTCTGGGCCCGTTCGTGGGGCGTGAGGTCGTCCCATTCTGCCCGCGTCCGGTTGAACGTGATGAGCGGCGCGGTTTCGGTGAGTCCGTAGATCTGAATGAACTCCCACCCCAACTCGGTTTCGACTCGTTCGATCGTTTTGGTCGGCGGCGGTGCACCGGCAACGATGACCCGCACTCGGTCACGACCGGGGATCTCGCCTTCCCAGCTTGGGAGGGCATCGAGCACGGCCGCCACAACGGCCGGGGCCGCACACATCATGGTTACCCCATGGTCGCGTACTCCGCTTGAGGATCTCGGTGCCGTCGATCTGTCGAAGGACAACGTGCTTTACGCCCATCCCGGTGACGGTGTAGAGCATGCCCCAGCCATCGCAGTGGAACATCGGCAGCGTATGGAATGCACATGCGCGGTCGTTCACTCCGGCATGCCAGCCAAACGTGACTGCGTTAGTCCACCGGGCCCGATGAGTTTGCTCGACCCCCTTCGGCCGGGCCGTGGTGCCCGAGGTGTAGTTGATGGACGCCGTTGCGTCCCGTCTGAGTGTCCACGGCTCAGGTTCACCCTCATGGCCAACCAAACGGCGTCGGACGCTTCGCCAATGATCCAGACGTTCTTGCACGGGATATCACCGAGTGAATCAGCCAACTCGGGGTCGATGAGCAGTGCCTCAGCCCCACAATGGGTCACGATGTACTCGACCTCGGCCCGGCTGAGCCGGAAGTTGATCGGGACAAACACCCGCCCGTTGCCACTGACGCCAAAGAACGACGTGAGTAGGCGAGCCGAATTGTGTGACACCATCGCCACTCTGGCCCCAAACCCGAGGCCCAGCTTGTCCATCGCCACACCCATCTGGCGCCGGATATCAGCGAGTTCAGCAAAGGTAATGTCGTTCAATGGCGAGGCGACCTGGTTTGGCTCGTCAACAATCGCAACCCGGTCGGGATAGACGGCGGCACCTCGGTCGAGGAAGTCATTGATCGTTAGTGGGACCTTCACGAAGTCTCCTTTTGTTGCTGGTCAGCGAGCAAGTGGGCGGCACAGGAACCAGAGGCGTCCGTGCTCCCACGACGACTGCGCAAACTTAGCTCATGAGGCTGTGTTCTGCAGCTTTGCTGAGGGTCAAGATCCACGCTAAGTTGCCGATGTACACACCATGCCGCCCAAAGCCCCACCCGTTACCGGAACCTGGCTCAATACGCCCGCCGTCGATTGGCGTTCGCGGCGCGGCGCCGTTGGCGTCGTTGTCTTCTGGTCACTCGGCTGCGAGGCATCGCTGGCCATGCTGCACCATTTGCAGCGGTTGAAGGACGATCGCTTCGGCGAGCTTTGTATCTTCGCCGTCCACAGTGCCCGGACGCCCGATGAGCAGGACGAGGATCTCGTTCGCCAAGCAATCAGGCGCCACCGGTTCACGATGCCGGTGGTCCACGATCAACGGCGGGACACGTGGGCCCGCTACAACCCGCCAGGCTGGCCCAGCGCCATTGTTATCAGCCGAAAGCAACGCGCCAGTGGTCTCGTCGCCGGCGATGCCGACCTGCGTCTCCTAAGCGATGCCATCGCCGTGGAGGTCGGCCGGTCGTTGCCTCGGTCGGCCAATGGCGTCACGCCGGTCGGGCCGATGACCGTCATGCCCACCACCGCTGCGGTGCCAATCGGCTGGCCCGCTGGTCTCGGCACCTTGACCCCAAATCAGATCGTGGTTTCCGATGTCGCTCACCGTCGACTCGCGTTCCTCGAGCTGAGCGCCGACCGCACATCGGCCGAACTCACCGATGCGATCCGCACGACGTCGGCTCCTGGTCCCTTGGCGGTGATCGACCACTCGACCGTCGCCGTGAGCCTGCCGGACGAGGGTCGGGTTGTTGCCTACGTTCTGCCCCTCCTCAATGGGGCCCCGTCGGCAACACTCGAGCTAGCGAGCGGCCTCGTACGGCCCCAGGGAATCACCGTTGACGACGATGGCAGTATCGTCATCGCTGATGCGGGGGCCGACCGGCTCGTGCGGGTCACGCTCGACGGCACGCACGGCACGATCGCCGGGGGCGGCGAGACCGGCTGCACCGACGGAAGTGCCGCTGAGGCCCAGCTCGGCCAGCCCGTTGGCGTCGCCCGAGTGGCCGCCGGAATTGCCTTCCTCGACACAGCATCGTCGACGTTGCGCCTACTCACTGACGCCGGACGGGTGCTCACCACCACCGGCGCATCGAAGGACGAACCAGGGCTCATCGATGGGCCGCTCCACCGGGCGAGCTTGCTTCACCCGCGAGGTGCCACGGCGCTTGATGCCGATCGTCTGCTGATCGCAGATACCGGCAACAGCCGGCTTCGGATCGTGGCCGACCGAGCCCTGACGACAGTGCCCCTGCGAGGCCTCAGCCGCCCCGAGGCGACCTGTCGACTCGACGACGGAACCGTCCTCGTCGCCGACACGGGCAACAATCGGCTCATCGTCGTCGACCTCCAGAGCAACACGGCCACACCGGTCGAGATCACCGGCTCACTTGAGATGTCGGAGCCGGTTGACTTCACCGCGGTTGCCGGCGCGACCCTCGCAATCCCGTTCCCGTCACCAACCAACGGGCCGTGGCACGTCACGGTGGTCAGCGAGCCGGCCGACCTCATCGGCAGCCCGTTTACGATTGTTCGACGCGAGCCGGGCTCGGTTGCCCTCACGCTCAGCGGCACCGGCGAGGGCACGTTGATGGTACAAAGCCGGGCGCTCAACGATTCGGACATCGTGCGGCGAGAGACGCACACGGTTCGGGTTCGGTAGCTAGTTCTCGAGCGGACGAGTGAGCGACGCCATTTCGGCGAGTTCGTCGTCCCAGTCGCCGGGTTCGTTCGCCGGAATAATGACGAACTTCGAGAACCCCACATCAATGAATCGTTGAATCACTAGCGGCAGCTCGGCCTTGGTAGGCATGACATCAGCGGGGTCCGCTCCCGGCAATCGGGTTGCGACGATCTCGCGGTAGGCATCGCTAATCGGCTCGCCGTCGCGTCGGTAGGCAATAAGCGCGCCGAAGTGCTCAGCATCGATCTCACGATCGTTTTCCTTGGCAATCTGTTCGATGGTGCGTCGGGCCTCGGCGACTTGTGCGGGCACGCAAAACGATGGCAACCAACCGTCGCCATGACGGCCGACCCGGCGAAGTTCGAGGGGCGAGATGCCACCTAGCCAGACATCAAGCGGCTGCTGCATCGGCTTCGGCCGCACGGTGACGTCGTCGATCGTGAATCGTTTCCCCGCATGACTGACGTGGTCTTCAGTCCAAAGACGACGCATGAGCGGCAACGCCTCGTTGAACCAACCCCCTCGGTCCGTGCGTTCGACACCAAATGCCTGATGCTCAGCCGCGTTGGCCACGCCGAGTCCGAAGGCTGGCAGTACCCGTCCGCCCGACAGCTGGTCGAGGCTGGCGATCGCCTTCGCGAGGACCACCGGATTGCGGCCAGGCAGGACCAACACCGACATGCCAACCTTTAGCTTCGTGGTACGACCCACGGCATAGGCCATACCCATAAGCGGATCAGGCGCGGTGCCGTTGATGCGCTCGGAGAGCCACAAGCTATCGAACCCATGGGCTTCAAGGCCGTCGACGAGTGAGCGGAAGCGCTCCTGTCCGCCGCTGTCGCTTCGTGTACCCAAACCAAATCCGATGCGCACCTTCATCTGCGAAGCATGGCCCGTCTGGTCTTGCGCAAGCAACCCCAGCTCCGTATGGTCAGGGGCCACCGTCCCATTGATTGAAGGCACAAGATGAAATTTGGACTTGCATTCGCCAACACCGGACCATTCGCCGAGGCTGCGGGCATTGACGAACTTGCCACGGCGTGCGAGTCGAGCGGCATCGAATCGGTGTGGACCGTCGAACACGTCATCTGGCCGAGCAACTACTCCTCGGAATACCCCTACTCCCCCACGGGCAAGATGCCAGGTAATGAGGCGTCACCGATTCCCGACCCCTCGTTTGGCTCACCTATCTGGCGGCCAAGACAACGACCGTCCGACTCGGCACGGGCATTCTCATTCTCCCGGAGCGCAATCCTGTGGTCCTCGCGAAGGAGGTCGCGACGCTCGACGCCCTGTCTGGCGGACGGGTCGAACTCGGTATCGGCGTTGGCTGGCTCGAAGAAGAGTTCGATGCCCTCGGCGTCCCCTGGGCTCGGCGAGGCAAGCGAACCGATGAGTATGTCGAGGCAATGCGTGCCCTCTGGGCCAGCGATGGGGCCGATTTCCAGGGTGAGTTCGCCAGTTTCGCCAATGTCAGCTCCAACCCAAAGCCGCCGGGTGGCAGCGTGCCAATCATCGTGGGCGGCCATTCAGACGCCGCGGCCCGCCGCGCCGGACGTCTCGGTAACGGCTTCTTCCCCGGCAAGGGATCACCAGCCGAACTGAGCAAACTCATCGGCATCGTGCGCCAAACGGCCGAGGCGAACGACCGCGATCCCGATGCAATCGAGATCACCGCCGCCAGCGCGGCCCTGTTCGGTGACGACCCGGTTGGTGCGGCGCAGGAACTCTCCTCGATCGGTGTCAGCCGAATGATCATCCCCGCCTTCCTGCTCTTTGGCGGCGACGGTGTTGCGGCCCAGGCCGCCGGACTGGCCGAGCGCATCATCGGGCCGTGCGCCGGCGTCTAGGTTTCTCGATGCTGAGCCATGAACGCCCTACACGCAGGCGCTCGCGCTCACCTCGTCGCCGTCGGTGAAGAGACTCCGGCCGTCAGCCTCGCCCTGCCAGCGTTCGAGCGCGTCGATCAGCTCACGAAGGTCATCGCTACTGTCCATGACAAAGCGGACATCGGTACACCGTTCACCTTCGCCGTTGTCCCACGTGACGTAGGCATCACCGCCCCAGCCCGATGCGGCCTTACTACCGAGCCACTCGCGCACGATGATCTCCCCCAGCGACCCCTCATCGAGCACGTCACCGCTTGGCACTGGTGCGTCGACCGGGATTGGTGGTTCGGCATCGGCGAATTTTTCGGCGTGGAGCGCCTGCTCGCTCGACGTCGGTGGCGCGGCAAACAACGCATCGACCGCCCCTTCGCCCCCATCGGCCGCGACGGCGCTGACGAACAACTCGCCGTCGACGTACGGCGAGATCTGCACCTGCAGGATGAACTCGGGAATGGCGAGGTAGCGCTGGATGTCTTCGGCTGAGAACAACCCGATCTCCTCGGCATTGAGCTTGGCCGCATCCTGGTCTGATAGCCCCTTGCGCCAGGCGTCTTCGACCCGACTCGCATTGCCCTCGACCAAGGCGCTGAATCCGTAGGCCGCGTCGTCTGGCCCGTCGTCGATTTCGGGCCGATCGAGGTCGAACCATTGGTCGTCGAAGGCGTGGGTTAGTTCGTGGACAATCACGAGCTCGGCATAGAGATTGAGTTCCGCTCCCTTGATGACGAGTTCGTGCGTGATCGTGTCGTAGAAGCCGACGACACCGACGGCGAGTGACTCCCGGAAAACGTCCGCCAGGTTGGCATCGGCGGGGATCAGTCCCAGGGCGCTCAGCGTTGCCCCATCGGCGAGGAGATCGGCCTCGTAGTCGCTGAAGTCGGCCAGCAGCCGTTGCTCGAACTCATCGGCATCGACGAGCTCGACGAGAGGGAACTCTTTGAACGCTCGACCTCGTGTTGACTCGACGAACGCGGCTGCCTCACAGATGACGGGGTCGGTGCCAGTCGGGCACACGGCGTGCTCGGCGAAATCGTCGCTGGGTTCCACCGCAGTGGTATCGGTACTCGGCTCGGTGCCGACGCCCTCGCCACCCAGCGAACCGCCGCCGCTAGTGGTGGTCGACGAGTCAGCATCGACGATGGTCGTCGCTGACTCGTACGCGATCGTGGTCGATTGGTCGCGGCTTGACCACCAATACGCCCCGCCCGCCATGAGACTGGCGCCCAGGAGCGCGGCGAGGACAATCGCAACGCCTTCTTTTGACTTGGATTCGGTCGGGGACGTCATAGCGCTCACTTGCTCGATCGACCGGTCGATCGTAGACGGGTCCGTCGACGCTTTGCGGTCAGCGACTGAATTGGGTGAACCTTGGGCGCAGTTGGTCACCTCTCGCCGACAAAGCGACTACCGTCAGGGCCGATGACTACGGACAGCTTGCAAGAGCTGGGCGAACAGATCCGGCTCCTCGCCCGAGTACCGAAACTGTTGGTGGCCTGCGACTACGACGGCACGATTGCGCCGGTAACCGCCGACCCGATGCAAGCAACCCCTCGTCGAGACGCAGCGGCCGCGATGCGCAGACTCGCCGAGCTCGCCAGCACCGATGTCACGGTGATTAGCGGTCGGAGCCTGCGAGACCTGGCCACGCTGTCGCGCCTGCCCGAAGAGATTCGGCTCGTCGGTAGCCACGGCAGCGAATTCGATCTCGGATTCTCCTCCGAGTTGCCAGCCGACCTGGCGGCCTTACGCCAGCGACTGACCGAGGCGGTGCGGCAGATAGGCAACCGTTTTGGCGCGCTCGTCGAAGAAAAGCCAACCGGCGTCACGTTCCACCTGCGCCAACTCGACGAAGAAAACCATCAGTTGGCTCGCGAAGCGCTGGTTCGTGGGCCAGCTGGCTGGGACGGCATCTTCACCCGCAACGGCCATCAGATCGTCGAGATGTCCGTGCTCGAAACCAACAAGGGCTGGGCGCTCGAATCCATCCGTCACCAGGTCGCCGCGTCGGCCGTTATCTTCCTCGGCGACGACGTCACCGACGAGGATGCGTTCCGCACCCTGCGGGGCCCCGACATTGGCGTGAAGGTTGGTGACGGCACTACCGCCGCCGCGTTCCGGGTGCGAGACCCGCTCACCGTCGCCCAGATCCTGGTGTTGCTCTCGGAACTCCGCGGCGAATGGCTCCGCGGCGCAGGCCTCGTACCAATCGCCGATCACGCCATGATTTCTGATCAGCGGACTGCCGCCATTCTCTCCCCGACGGCCGAGTGGCGTGGTTCTGTGTGCCCCGCATCGATTCGAGTCCGGTCTTTGGCGAACTCATCGGCGGCCCATCAGCTGGCTATTTCTCCGTGTCGCCCAGCGACGGTGCGGTCCCCACCAGCCAGGGCTACGTGGGCAACGGCCTCGTCCTCGAGACGACGTTTCCATCGATGACCGTGACCGATTACCTCGACGTCAGCAACGAGCGGTATTCACGGATCGCCGGACGAACCGACCTCCTCCGCACGATCACCGGCCGCGGCCCGATCACCATCGAGTTCGCACCGCGTGTCGATTTCGGTCGGGTACCGACACGACTCGAGGTTCGCGACGGGGGCATCATCGTCCAAGGAACGGCCGATCAACTTGCGCTCCGGTCGCCTGGGGTCGTTTGGACCATTTCCACCGATGGGCAACACGAAACAGCTCACGGCACGGCCGAGCTTGTCGACGGCCAGCCCCTCGTTCTCGAGCTGCGAAGCGGAACGGCAACCCTTCGCGACGATCCAGCGACCGAGTCGGCCAGACGCAACCAATCAGCCGACCACTGGGCATCTTGGGTCGGCGCGCTCGACCTCGATGGCGTCGACCCCTCGGCCCACGAGTTTGTCGTGGCGAGTGCACTCGCCATCAAGGGGCTGACCCACGGGCCGACCGGGGCGATTGCGGCTGCGGCCACCACCAGTTTGCCGAGCCACGTCGGTGGCGTACGAAACTTCGACGAACGCTATTGCTGGCTTCGCACCGCAGCACAGAGCGCCGAAGTGCTGGTTCGTCTCGGCTCATCGTCCGAGGCGTTGAGCTACCTCGGGTGGCTCGAGGGTGTGCTCGAGACCCGCGCCGACCCCGAACGTCTGGCCCCGCTCTACAACGTGACCGGCCGCCACCTGCCGCCCGAGGCCGAGATCGCGCGGATGGCCGGCTACGGCGGGTCCCGTCCATGCGCGTCGGCAATGCTGCCGACGGCCAAGTTCAGCTTGACGTTTTTGGCTCGATCATCAGCCTGATCGACCACCTTTCGGCCGCCGGCGTTCCCTTGAGCGACCGCCACTGGCGCCTCCTCGAACAAATGGCACTAGCAGTGTCACGGCGATGGAGCGAACCCGACCACGGCATTTGGCAACAACGGATCGCTCCCCGCCACAACACCTATTCCAAGACAATGTGCTGGTTTGCTCTCGACCGCGCCATCGCACTCTCGCAGGCGCACCGCGGGTACGAGCCAGCTGCCTGGGTGACGCTTCGCGACGAAATTGCGTCCCTCGTGCTCACCGAGGCATGGAGCAAGCAGCGAGGCGCCTTCACGGCCACCCTCGGGGGCCTCGAACTCGGCGCGTCTGTCCTGGCAATCGGGCTGACCGGACTCATCGCACCAAACGATCCGCGCTTCGTGTCAACGGTCTCGACCATCGAGCGAGAGCTGCTCGATGGTAAAACGGTCCGCCGCTACCTCACCGACGACGGACTCCCCGGCCGACCGGGCGGATTTCATGTCGCAACCGGCTGGCTCATCGAGACGCTTGCGCTCATTGGCCGGGCCGACGACGCCCGCGACCTTTTCACCTCGCTGTGCGGGTTTGCTGGGACCACTCGCCTTCTCACCGAACAGGTCGACCCCGACACCGGCTTGGGTCGGGGCAATTTTCCATCCGCATCGGCCCACGCTGCGGTCATCAGAGCGGCGCTGGCGACGGCGACCCGATCAGGCCGCTAGCGGTTTTCGGCCTCGTCCAGTTCGGCCACGGCGGCTTCCCACTCAGCCAACAGTTCGTCGGCTTTGGCCCGCGCTTTGGCGTGGGCGTCAATGGCTTGCTTCATCGCCACCTTGTCGTCGTAGATCGCAGGGTCACCGAGCTGATTCTGCAGACCCTCGACCACCTCTTCGGCGCGCATGTGTTGGCGCTCCAGCCGCTCGACGAGCTTCTTCAGTCCCCGTGTGGCCTTGCTCCGGGCATTTCGATCCTCGGCCTCTTCGCGCTTCACCGCTTTGCGCTGCTCGCCCGCTCGAATCGGCGCCTTTTCCTTTACCGTCGGCTTTGCCTTCTTTGGCGTTGGCGAGCTTTGCGCCGTCGACTCGAGGTCAGGCTCAAGACATGCTCTTCGACCTCGGGATAATGAATGGCCATACCCCCACGGACCTCAACCAGCGATTCGGCGACGTTGCGAATGAGGTGACGATCGTGGCTAACCAGGATCACGGTTCCGGATAGGCGTTGAGCGTCTTCGAGCACATCACAACTTGGCAGGTCGAGGTGGTTGGTCGGCTCATCGAGAATCAGCAGATTTACGGGATTGCACATGGTTTCGGCGAGGGCGAGGCGGGTGCGTTCGCCGCCCGAAAGTTGGCCTACTCGTCGTTCGACGGCGTCGCCGGAGAAGCCAAACGACCCGAGCACGGATCGGACCGTTCGGTTTGCGGCTGCTCGCCGACCGTCGTTCGGAACTCTTCCTCGACCGTCTTGTCAAGATCGAGCGAGTCGACCTTGATGTTGGGCGAAATAGGCGATATCGACATTGGTCCCCATAACGATTGAGCCAGTCTCAGGCTTGAGATCGCCGAGAATCGCTTTGACGAGCGTCGACTTGCCGGCACCATTGGGACCAACGAAGGCGACCTTGTCACCCCGCTCGATCACCAGATCAACGGCTTCGACGATGGGTGAGCCGCTCTCGTAGCCAATATCAGCCTCGCTAATCTCGACCACCACCCGAGAGCTGCGCCGGGGCTCGGGGAACGCAAACTTCAGCTTGAGTTCTTCGATGTAGGGCACGGGAATGGCGTCGAGCTTCTCGAGTGTCTTGATCCGAGACTGCACCTGGCGGGCCTTGGTCGCCTTGTATCGAAAGCGCTCGATGAACTGCTCGGCGTGGGCGATCTTGCGCTGCTGATTCGCCGCGGCGGCCTGGGCTTGGGCGATGCGATCTTCGCGCTGCACGATGAACTCAGCGAAGCCACCGACATATTCGGTTGCGCCCCCGTTGGCCACCTCGATGACTCGATTCGCTACGGCATCGATGAAGTCACGGTCGTGGCTCACAAACAGGATGGCACCCGAGAAGGCGAGCAACTGCTGTTCAAGCCACAGCACCGAGTCGACGTCGAGGTGGTTCGTCGGCTCGTCGAGCACCATGACGTCGGGTTTCTCCATGAGCAGTCGAGCCAGCGCGGCGCGCATCTGCCAGCCGCCAGACATCGACTTGAGCGGCTTGTCCATGTCGTCGCTGCGGAACCCGAGCCCGCCGAGAATGCGTTTGGCCTCGGCTTCTACGATGTAGCCACCCATCTGCTCAAACATCGATTGGAGCTCGCCGTATTTGGTGATGACGGCCTCATGATCGGGGTCGTCGAGATCGCCCATTCGTGCTTCGAGGGCCCGAAGCTCAATCTCGATTTCGAGCACATTGCCCGCGCCGCGAAGGACCTCCTCCAGCACCGTGCCCTCCCAGGCAACGAGCAACTCCTGGGGCAGGTAGCCGATGACGCAATCCTTTTGCATCGCCACATCACCGGCGTCAGCGAGCTGTTCACCAACGATGATCTCAAGAATTGTTGTCTTGCCGACGCCGTTGCCGCCGACCAGCGAGACGCGACGACCTGGTAGAAGGCGGAAGCCGACGCCGCGAAACAACGTCCGTCCACCATGAGATTTCTCAAGACCCGAGACCGATAGCACCACACGAGGCTAGCGACCCGAGCGGCCGGTTCAGGATTAATGTGACCACACCGGCGATCGACGCTGCTGGCACCGGACCGAAGGCCCGACTGTCGGTGCCTTCATCGAGGTTGTCTGAGATCAACCAGATGCCATCGCGGGGGCCGGGGTTGTCGCCGAAGCGTTTCACGATGGGAATGCCGCTAATCGGGTGTTCGGTGACCACGATGTCGCCCTTGGCAGGGTGGCGGGCGCTGTTTACCAGAACGAATTCGCCGCACTGGAGTGTCGGCAACATGGAGGGGCCGTCGACGCGCACACGTCGACGGCGACCCACACCCCACGCCGCCAATTCGCAGGCGGCACGTAGTACGCGTGCGAGGTTCAGCTCGCGGTGTACCAAGGAATATCGCGACCCTTGGTGGCCCAGAACATGTTGTGGATGGCCTCGATCTGGCTCATGAGCTCTTCGCACGCTTCGACGCTGACGCTGGTCTTGCACGTCGAGGCCTGCTTGGCGGCGTTCCAGAACATCGTATGGAGATCTGGGTAGGCCTCAAGGTGCACTGGCAAGTAGTCGTGCCAGAGGATCATGAGTTCGTTCTTGACGATGGTGGCTTGCTCTTCCTTGATCGCTGTAGCGAGCCTGGGTGTTCTGGTGCTCGAGGGTCGGTGGCATCACCGATGTCAACAAGCTTCTTCGTCATCGAGAGGACCGCCTCAGCCGCGATACGCGCTGGCCGAGTCGTAGACCCCGCACGGACCATCACAGTGGGCAGCGACAACGTCCGCGGGCGAGCGGCGGTCGAGGGCATCGAGCAAGCGGCTAGTAAAGGTCATGTGAATAGTACTCCTGAGCTTGTGTGGCCGATTGGCCTGGTCGCAAGGCCGGTCCGGCCCGCCTTCGTTCGATCGTAGCTTTGATCTCCGCTACTGTCGCAGCGTGACAGCAAACGACCAGCCGATGCCAACCGACGCAAAAAAGATTGCCCAAGACTCAGCGGCCGCAATGTTCGCCAACGACGATGCGTCGAAACTCATTGGGATAACGATCGACGACGTCGGTCCTAGTTCGGCGACGGTGTCGATGGTCGTTCGGGCCGACATGACAAACGGGCTCGACGTTTGCCACGGCGGCTACCTCTTCACCCTCGCCGACACGGCCATGGCGTTTGCGTCCAACTCCCGCAACAACGTCGCCTTTGCCACGGGCGCCACCGTGGACTTCATTGCTCCAGGCAAACGTGGGGCAACCCTGTCCGCCGTCGCCGTCGAGACCAACCTCAGCGGACGAAACGCCATTTACGACGTCACCGTGACCGACACCGCAGACGGCACCACCATCGCGCTCTTCCACGGCCGGACGCGCGACGTGACCCGCTAGTGCCGATCGTCGTGCCAACCAAGGTTGTACTTGCCAAACAACAGGGTGGCTTCTAGGTTCGCCTGCGATGACTGAATTGATACCAGGGTTCCACCAGCGCGAGATCGAGACCATGCCACGGCGAGCTCCGAAGCCCTTCAACTCGATCGACTACGGGCCACGATCGCCAACCTCCGGGCCAACGTGCCAGTCATGGCCGAGCGCATGGCCGGGATCGACGACCCCGCTTCCTTGGCCGACCTGCCAATTTTCCGTTCCTCCGCAAGACCGATTTGCGAGACAACTATCCCTACGGGCTTTTTGCCGTCGAACGAAACCAATTGGCGCGTGTCCACGCCAGCTCCGGCACCACCGGCAAACCAACCGTCGTTGGCTACACCGCCGATGACCTTCACGTCTGGGCGGACTGTGTGGCTCGCTGCCTTCGCGGCGGGCATCGAGCCCGGGTGGCACTTCCACAACGCCTACGGCTACGGGCTTTTCACCGGCGGCTTGGGGCTGCACGCTGGCGCCGAAGCGGCCGGCATCACCGTGATCCCAATTTCGGGAGGCAACACCGATCGGCAGCTGATGCTCCTCGAAGACTTCGCTCCCGAGGCGATCTGCTGCACCCCTCGTACGTGTTGACCCTCGCTGAACTCCTGGGCGACGCAGGCCCATCGAGCTCAGTCAAGGTGGCCATCCTGGGCGCCGAGGCCGTGGTCAGAGCAGATGCGCACTGCCATCGAGGCCGGTCTCGGCGTTCGGGCCATCAATATCTACGGTCTGTCGGAAGTTATTGGTCCCGGTGTCTCGTGCGAGACGGCCGATCAAGACGGCTTGGTCATCATGGAAGACCATTTCTATCCCGAGATAGTCCACCCCGAGACCGGCGCGGTCCTACCCGACGGCGAGGTCGGCGTGCTGGTGCTCACGAGCTTGACCAAGCAAGCCTTTCCCGTACTGCGCTACTGGACCGGCGACCTCTGCTCGATCACTCGCGAGCCATCGCCGTGCGGACGAACCCACGCCCGCATGTCAGCGCTCGTCGGTCGAGCCGACGACATGCTCGTCATTCGAGGCGTCAACGTGTACCCCAGCCAGGTCGAACACGCCTTGCTTGGCATCGCCGGCGTGAGTCCCCATTTCCAGCTCGTCGTCGACCTGAAGGCACACTCGACCAGCTCACGATTCGGGTCGAACGGACCGACGCCAGCATCGATGAGGCCAGCCTCACGTCGGCCATCGTCCACACAATGCGGTCGGCGCTAGGGCTCGGCGTTGCTGTCTCCGTCGAAGATGCCGGTTCGGTCCCCCGCTCGAAGGCGGCAAGCTCGCCCGCACCAAGACAATCGCAAACTCTAACCACACAATCACCCCCAGCTGAGAAGGATCCTCCATGGCAACACTCAACGAATTTTGCACCCTGACCGTCGAACTCTCCTACGCACCAATTGGCGCCGTCCGCCAGTCATGCGCCTTGACGTCCCGTTTGAGGGCACAGCAACCTCGCCCCATTGGGACGGCGAACGATCGGTGAAAGGCGTCGACTACGTCACCATTGGCGCCGACGGCTCCATGAACCTCGATATTCGCGGCCAAATCAAGGCGGGCAAAGAGGTGATCGGCTATCAGGCGATCGGCCGTAACAGTGGCGACGGACCGATGGAACTCTTCATCTTCGACACCGCCGTCGAGAGTTCGCCTACCTCAACAACGCGATCGCCGTTGGCGTCGGCTCGACCGAGGGATCGACGCTTACCGTCGTTATCTCAACCGTCGAGCGATAGTCCAGCCCAACGGAAAGGGCTGGCGCCATCTTCGCATGGCGCCAGCCCCGAATTACTCGCCGCGGGGCTAGCCGACCTCGGCGCCGAGGTAGGCCGCAATGACGGCCGGATTGTTCTGCACCTCGTCTGGGTAGCCGCTGCCGATTGGTCGACCGAAGTCGACGACAAGAATCCGGTCGGCGATATCCATCACTAGGCCCATGTCGTGTTCGACCATGATCATGGCGATGCCGAGCTCTTCTCGAATATCAAGGATGAAGCGAGCCATGTCCTCGGTCTCTTCGTTGTTCATGCCAGCGACCGGCTCATCAAGCAGAAGCAGTTCGGGGTCCATCGCCAGGGCCCGTCCAAGTTCGACCCGCTTCTGAATACCGTACGGCAGCAGCGACACCGGGTACTTGCGCCACTCTTGAATCTCGAGGAAGTCGATAATCTCCTCTACCTTGGCTCGGTTTCAGTTCTTCATGCTCGGATGGCTTCCAGAGCATGTTCTGCCACCACTTGCCCTTCATCTTGATGTGGCGACCCATGAGCAGGTTTTGATGACGGTCATTTGGCCGAACAAGGCAATGTTCTGGAATGTCCGGGCGATTCCGCGCTTTCGGGCCACGCGTCGGGCCGCAGCCCATCAGCGATTCACCCTTCCAGAGAATCTCGCCCTCTTGCGGACGATAGACCTGGCTCAGGCTGTTGAAGATCGACGTCTTGCCGGCGCCATTTGGGCCGATGATCGCGAAAGCTCGTTGGGGTTGACGTGAAACGACACGCCATCGATAGCGGTGACGCCGCCAAATCGTAGAACGATGTCTTCGACGGTCAGAATCGGTTGGGTACTCGTTGAATCAGTCATCAGATCTTCCTGGCTAGGAGGCCCACTTCTTCCGTCGCTTGTAGTGCTTCACGTCCTTGAACGACTTCCGACCGCCGCCTTCGTCGCTGTGGAGACCGAGGTAGAACTCCTTCACGTCGTCGTCGGCCAGAGCTTCTGACCTTCGCCGTCCATCACGATCTTGCCGTTTTCCATGATGTAGCCGAAGTCAGCGATCGACAGCGCCATCATTGCGTTCTGCTCAATGAGCAGGATCGAGGTTCCTTGACTATTGATCTCGGTGATGACATCGCGTACTTGTTGGACCAACAGCGGCGCCAAACCGAGCGATGGTTCGTCGAGAATCAGCAGCTTTAGGTTTTGCATGATGGCCCGTCCGATTGCGACTTGCTGCTCGCCCCCGACATGTATCCGGCCATTTGCTTGCGGCGCTCCTCCAGCCGAGGGAAGAGGTCGAACACTCGATCGGTCAGAAGCTTGACGTTGGCTTTGTCCTTGTTGGTGAACGCACCACAAATGAGATTCTCTTCAACCGTGAGTTCGCCGAACCGCGGCGACCCTCCATGACCTGAGAAATTCCCGAACGGACAATGGACGACGGCTTGGACTTGGAGATGTCGACGCCGTTCCAGGTCACCGAACCCTTCGTGATATCGCCCCCGTGATTGTCAAGCAGCCCGCTAACGGCTCGGGCGGTTGTCGTTTTTGCCTGCCCCGTTGGAACCAAGCAGGGCGACGATCTTTCCGTCGGGGACCTCAATCGATAGGCCACGCAGAACGAGGATCACGTCGTTGTAGACGACTCTAGGTTTGCGATCTCGAGCACGTGCTCGACCTCCTTGGTGCTTGCCAGCGAACCGAACGCCGACCGGGTGAGTGGAACCCCACCCGGTCGACCTACCGCTCACAGGATGTGCGGGTTTGGTAGTTCCTTAGATGCAGGGTCCGTCGAACGTGTAGCCAGCAACAAGGTCGCTGACGTACGGTCCGTCTTCGATGATGAGGCCGGATGAGCCGCCACCATTTGCTGCGTCGTCGGCCATGGTGATGATGTTGAACGCCTCGGCATCAACGTCGTAGATGTAGCTTTCACGCACGACGTCGGAGTTGTAGTCGCCGGTCCAGGACTGGTTCGGCGATAGGCCCAACATGTCGACCTTGACTTCCTTCGATGCCGCCACCAT
The DNA here is from genome assembly GCA_041394345.1 of Acidimicrobiales bacterium. Lineage (GTDB taxonomy): Bacteria > Actinomycetota > Acidimicrobiia > Acidimicrobiales > SZUA-35 > JBBKWJ01. The sequence goes on from JAWKIN010000002.1 coordinate 86,039, forward strand.
GCCAGCGCGGGTCATGTCGCCATTGGCCGCAGCCTGCTCGATGATCGTCTTCACCATGATGCCCTCGATCCAGCCGCTGGCGTAGGCGTCGGAGATGTTGGCGTCGGACGACGGGCGCCCATTTCCGCCTTCATGACATCAAGTTCAGCAACACCCTCGGTGTCCCAGGAACCTGGTAGCCGGACTGGTAGTAGTACTGATCGAACTCGGCTGCGAAGTCCGAGCCAATGTGCAGGAGATAGTTGAACGAAGGCTGGTTGCCTGACCAGTAAGCGGTCATACCACCGGTAACGGCCTGTCCAAAGATGTCCAGCGTTTCAGCTGGTGTCAGCGTGGTCCACACGATGGTTGCACCCGAGCTGAGGAGCTCGGAGACGATGGCCGTGCGGTCGTCGCCGGCAACGGCGCCGGTTCCGTCGTACACAACCTCGATACCGAGTTCTTCAGCGGCAATCTTGGCGCCAGCGGAGCCGTCTTCGCCGTACTCACCAGGGCGACCGACGATGGCGAGCTTGGCTTCGCCCCCTTCGGATTCGACCTTCTCCTTGAGCCAGGCAACACCGTTCATGGACTCGATGCAGTAGGTGGTTTGCTTCTCGAGGATGGCCTCGCCTACCTCTGGGTCTGGCCACAGTGATGCCCAAGACAGCGGAATGACGAGCATGTTGTCGTCAATTGCATCCTCGGCGATGGCCGCAGTAATCGGCGAGCCGGTGTTCTCCGAGATCATGAGAACGCCGTCCTCCGACTCCTGGGCAAGCTCGCTGTAGTTCTGGATGCCGGTGTCGGTGACATAACCGGAATCGAGAACCACGAGCTCGACCTGGCGTCCGACGACGCCACCATTCTCGTTGACGACCTCCCAGTAGACCTTCTGGCCTTCCACAATCTCGGCCACGAGGGATGCGAACGGACCGGAAAGGTCGGCGTTGAGGCCGATCTTGATCGTGTCGTCGGTAACGCCATAATCGGTTGCGATCTCGGCGGCCGGCTCGGCTGGCGTCTCCGGCTCTACCTCGCCACCTTCGGTGGTCTCGGTGTCTGTCCCCGGTGCTTCGGTTGTCTGGGTGTCAGTATCGGAGCTAGCGCTATCGTCGGCGCTGCTACCGCATGCGGCGGCCACTAGACCGAACGCTGTGAGCATTGCTAATACTCGTTTTGCTTTCACAGGATTCCTCCCCTGGGTATTCGACGGTTGGCGGGTGCCAACCAACGATTCTTGCCACTCGACAACGGTCGATGCCGAGCTCTTGCGAACACTAATCAGCGGCCTAGTAGCTAAACGGCCAGCCCTTCCAATAGTTACGGAATCGTAGCCAAATGCCATACAAGCCCAGTGGCTCAAATATGACGAACGCAACGATCAAGACGCCGTAGATAACGAGGTTCCATAGGAAGACGCTCATTGGCCAACCAGGCGAGGTGGCGTTGATAGAGATGGGGCCAAAGTCGCTGCCTGCGCTGTTGTTGGTAAGCAGCACGTTGGCCAGCGGCTCGAGGAGTCCACCATCAAGCTTGGTCGAGAGCTTCTCGGTCAATTTCTTGACGACCTCGGGAATGAGTTCGACAAACATCGAGCCCATAAGGGTCCCGGCAATCGTCCCAGCTCCGCCGATGAGAATGATGGCAACAAACTCGACCGAGAGCGTGAGGCTGAACTGCACCGGCGAGATGCGGCCGGCGTAGGCGCCCCACACGGCTCCGCAGAGCCGGCGTACGCCGAACTGATGGCAAAGCCGAGTCGCTTGTACTCGAACTCGGGCACCCCCATCACTTCGGCCGCAACATCACGATCGCGAATTGCCTGCAGTGCCCGACCAGTGCGGCTTCGAACAAGATTCTTCGCCATCCAGAGCGCAATCAACAGGAACGCCAGAATCAAGAAGAACTGTTTCTGCTCCTCGGTCAGGTGGAGAAAGCCGAACCACTTGCCGTCGTCAGCAAAGTCGATGAGCGGCGTCTCTTCTTTCCACAACCGCAGCTGGAGTTTCGGCCATTTGCGACCCGACTCGTAGTCGCCGGCGTAGTTGGGAAACATCCGAGCGAGGTGAAGTCCGATGAAGACAAGCCCGACGGTGACGATGGCGAGGTAGAGCCCGCGAACCTTGACAGCGGCCGGCGCAACAAGCACGCCAACTACGGCGGCCAGGATGGGAGCCATCGGTAGCCAGATCCACATCGGTAGACCAAGACCGCAGTCACCAGCCTTCTCGAGCAAGCCGAGTTCCTGGTGCCAGGAACGCAAGCCTGCCAGCCATCGCCGTCACCGCCAAGTGACACCGCGGTGTAGGCGCCGACACCCATGAAGAACGCGTGTCCGAGCGACACTTGGCCTGTTACGCCGACAAGGATGTTGAACCCAAGGGCAGCAATTGCGAAGATCAGCGCCAGGGTGACCTTGTCGAGCCACGTATTGCCCAAGAACCAGGAAACGGGGCCGTCGAGTCCGAACTTCCCGAAGGCCATCAGTGTGACAATAATGCCGGAACAGATCAGGAGGCCCTTCTGAAAAGCGGTCGGCAGGATTCGTACATCCTCGGCGTAGGACCGCCGCAGTAGTGGTCGACCGATACTCATACTCGACGAATCTCCTCTGTTCCAAACAGTCCGTAGGGCTTGACGATCAGTACCACCAACATGACGAGGTAGGGAACGATCGTCGAGTAGCCCGAACCCAGCACGTTGTTCCACTGCGACAGGTACTCACCAGCAAAGATCTCGAACGATGCAATGATGAGGCCGCCATACACGGCGCCCGACACCGAGTCGAGACCGCCGAGAATGATGACGGGCAACACCCGGAAGGCCAAAATCGGATGCGTCTCGCCCGACACCGCACCATTGGGGGGCCAGCCCGACATGCCGAAGAAGATTGCTCCCAGCGCCGCGAGTGCCGAACCAAAGCCCCACGCAATCGCGAAGACACGGCCAACATTGATGCCCTGGGCCATAGCGGCCTCTTGGTCGAAGGCGACGGCCCTCATCGCAATGCCGAGCTTCGATCGGTAGAACACAAAGACGACAAGGAACGACAGGATGCCAGCGATGATGGCGGCAATGAATGACTTGGGAATCGTGCCACCGAAGAGGCCGAAGGTCTCGTTGCCCCATGGGATTGCGAGGTCTGAGCCTCGAGGGCGACGGCATCGGTGTTGAACGGGGCCGAAGCGCGATCTCGACGCCGAGCGTAATGACCGCCATCGCGGCAAGAGTGATTGGCCCACCATGGGTCGGATAGCTATTCGCTCCAACACGAGTCCGAGCAAGGCGGCGAACAATAAAGCAATGGCCAGATTCACCAGCCATCTGACCATCCCTGGCGCCTCGCCGGCCGCCGGAGCAAACGGATTGTCGAAGGGCAGAAACGGTAGTCCCCGTCGCTCACCAAGATCGACATGAAAATTGCGCCCGACATCGCAATCGCTCCGTGAGCGAAGTTGAGCACCTGCGTGCCTTTGAAGACGATGATCGAACCCGAGACCATGATGGCGTAGATCGAACCAAGGGCGATCGATTTCACCACCGTTCAAGTTAGATGTGGCCATCGTGCCACCTGATTCTTGCGCGAGCAGTACGGCGAGGTTCATGAATACATCGACTCCACGAGATCACGGAACGTATCTTCAACGGATGAGCGCTTGAGCTTGCGTTGCAGTGAGCTCACCATCTTCGTGGTCAAGCTCCTTGGGGATCAGCTTGAATTTCTTGATCCCCTCTACTCGAGCGAACTTCTCGTTGGTCCGCTCGACTTCCTTTGATCATGGCTACGACTTCCTGGCCTTTCGGTAAGGTCGCGGTAGGTCGCACGGAAGGTTCTTACCACGGCCCAGTTGCCGACCGGTCTCAAGTTCGATGGCAATGAGCGCCGTCAGATACTGCGCCGGTCGCCGATCACCATCGCCTCGTTGATGTACGGCGACGTCTTCAAGGTGTTCTCAATCTCTGATGGCGAGATGTTTTTGCCGCCCGAGGTGATGATGATGTGCTTCATCCGATCAACGATGCGCACTCCAGCGTCCATCGACCCACTCGCCGACGTCACCGGTCATGAGCCAGCCGTCCTCGGTGAACGTCTCTGCGGTCTTGTCGGGCTTGCCCTAATAGCCGGCAAAGACACCCTTGTGCTTGACCTGGATCTCGTTGGTATCGGGGGCGATCCGGAAGCCTTCCTTCATTGCGGAGTTGATGGGGCTCGCCGACGGTTCCTAGCTTGACCCCACCCAGCAGGTTGGCGGTGGCGACCGCAGGTCGCTTTGGTCATGCCATAGAGTCGAAGACGTCGATGCCAATGCCCATGAAGAACTGATGACCTCAGGGGCGATCGGGGCTGCTGGTTCCCGTCCAATTGACTTTCCTCAACTCCAAGACGCCGCGCAGCGAACGGAACATGAAGACCCAGCCGATGAGGTAGACGATCCGGGTCAGCGGGTCCCAATTGGGCCCTGCTTGGTAACACGCTCGCCAATCCAAGCCGCAACCTTGAGCCAGAACGTCAGAAACGCCTTCTTCAGCCGGCTCGAGTCACCCCCTTTGATAATGACTGACGTGAGCTTCTCCCCAAACGCGCAGCACCGCGGCGAACAGTGTTGGCTGGATCCGCGAAGGTTGGCATTGATCGCTTCGGGCGATTCGACGAAGTTGAGCACGACACTCTGACCCGCCAGATGCCACGTCGAGAAGAGGCGCTCGGCAATGTGGCAAAGCGGCAGGTCAGGACGGAATCGCTTGGGCCAGGAAGCTTGCCGCCTCGGATTCGCTCGGGAGTCCGGAGAATGACGTCGATGCCAAACTGCGCGTTTTCGTTGGTGATCATTGCGCCCTTGGGCGGACCAGTTGTGCCGGATGTGTAGACAAGCGTCATGACATCGGACGATTCAGCACTGTCGATCGAGGCGTCGACCGCCCCAGCATTGGCCGCGCGGTGTTCGCGGCCAAGCGCAATGAAATCGTCCCAGCTCAGGAGCCGTTCATCGGTTGAGCGTCGAATACCCCGTGGCTCGATGTAAACGATCTTCTCAATCAGAGGGAAGTCGCTCGCCGGCAGGTCGATGACCTTGTCGGCTTGCTCCTGGTCTTCGACGATATGGATCTTCGAGCCGCAGTCGTTGAGCGTGTAGACAACCTCGGCCGCTGGATTCGTTGGGTAGAGACCGACGGTGATGCCCCGAAGTGCCACCGCGGCGAGGTCCATAATCACCCATTCGGACCGGTCCTCGGCGTGAATAAGGCGGTCGCCCCTCTGGAAATTGAGGGCCAGCAATCCGTGCGGCATCAACGACCAGGTTCCAAAGTGTGTCCCAGTCGTACTCGTGCCAAACGCCAAGATCTTTCTCGCGGACCGCAGCTGTTTCGGGCCGTTCTCGCTCAATCGCGGCTCGCGGGGCTACCGTCGGGTAACCCGACCCAGACTTCGCGGCCGAAGACGTATCAGCTCGTAGCAACCATCGGTGTCCCTTCTGTCACGTGACCGGCAGGCGAAGATAAGGGGCCGGTTGCGGTGACGGTGGGCACCATAGTGAGACGGGCGTCACTGGTCAATTACTGACCTCGTTACTTTACGATCGCGTAACAGGCTGACCTAACGGCCGAAAGTATGTGTAGCGATCTAGTACCCAGCGACAGCGTCAACGATGCCGTGAAGTGGGTCGCCCAAAACGAATCGTCGGACGTTCGCTTCAACGCGTTTTTTCGCCAGCAGTGGCACACCCATCTCCGGCGTGTTGCCGACGTGAGGCGTGATCAACACCCGATCACTTCGCCACAATCCGTGATCGTCCGGCAGCGGCTCGGGGTCGGTGACATCGAGGGCAGCACCGCCAATCGACCCCGTCTCGAGGGCGCGCAACAAAGCATCATGATCGACGTGGCCACCACGGGCGACGTTAACCAACCAGGCTGACGGGCGCATAGCCTCGAACAACGCCGCATCAGCGACTCGTTCGGTCTCCGGCGTCAATGCGAGCGCGAGCACGACCAGGTCGGCATCGGCGACGGCGGTCAGGCGCTGGTCAAGCGTGCGACGACTCGATCAACACCTCGATGGGTTCACCCGACCGGCGGACAACCGTCGTGGTGCAGTGAAATGGCGCGAGCAATCGAACGAATTCGCGAGTAATCCCGCCGCCGCCGAACACGGTGACTTTGCCGCCGATGAGGTTGGTCCCGACCTGTGGCCCCCAGGTCGTCTGCTTGGCTCGATGAACCACATCGCGGAGCCCGGCAAGCCCGAGGGCAAGCACGTGCTCCGCCACCGGTGTGGCGTAAACACCGGCACACGTCCAGACAATATCGGTCGTCAGGTAGGGCACGAATGGCTCAATCCCAGCGAACGGCAAGGCGATCCATCGAAGCTGGCTGGCCCGACTGCGATAGGACGGAAGCTCATCGGCCCGAGCCTGGTCGGTCCAGACCAGGCCATCAGCGTCCTCGACCGACGAGAGTTGGGCCCCGCCAGCCACAACGGCGCGCTCGAGCGATTCGAAGCGACCCGACTTGGGCTCGACGGCGATTCGGAGTGGCGTAGTCATCGACACCCAGGCCGTGGCGACAGCGGACAGCGGAAGGAGTGGCGCAGCTGCCTCGGCGCCGGGTTCGACCGTCCAAGATCAACGGCTCTGACGATGCGATGACGACCAGATGAGTCTTGCATGGTTCAGAGCATCCCGTCGCGACGCCCGCTGCCCGCTCACCAACGATCCGCCCCTGCGGGTCAACCAATTGGCGAGGAGGGTGATCGACGGTGATCGCGAGGCAGACCGGTGAGGATTGTTCGACCACGGCAACTTTGCGAATGATGGGTCCTCGGCCAACAATGCAGCGGCCACTGCGTCGAAGCAGCTTGTTGTGGTCGACCAGTTCCTTGAAGAGGGCCGTGTCTTCGACAAACACGGTGCTGAGCTCGGCTCGGGCTGGATCTTGCTGGAAGGCGAACTCGTCACGCAGGAGCACCGAGACAGTACGGCGCCAGGTGAGGTCCATGGTGTTCGGCACCGCCTTGTCGACCACGGCCGTCGCCGCCGAGACGAGGTCGCTACGCTCGGCCGCCCACACCATCGCCCGCCGAGAAGCACCGGCTACCGCAGCAGAGCTATAGGCCCAACAGCATTTCGATCGCCGGGCCAGCGGCAGCAAGGCCGATACCGAGCTGCCGGGCGATCACGAGGTCGCTCGCCAATAACCCAAAACCGCAGAGGCCAGCAACGCCGATACCGAGCAACCCGGCGCGCCTTCGACTCGTAGCGCATTGGTTACGGCAACGCCTGGGTCGAAGCGAATCTGGTCTGACGCAGCCAGGCGTCGGAGAAGGCCAATCTCGAAGAGTCCAACCCCGACGTTCGACACAAGAACCGCGACGGGAGCTCGAATGCCGTGGGGTTTGACGTGACCACGAAATAGATGCCGATCAGCGCTGCCGTGCCGAGAACCCGATGGTGAAGCTGGCCAGCGCCACCCGAGAATCCTTGAGCAGAATCAACATCGGCGGCGGCGCCGCGCCAATGCCAGTAACCTGACCAAAATCCAGGTTTGCGTTGTTGCCCCCGTGGTCAACTCAGTGGCGTCGACCGACGTCCTGGCCAGCGTCACCCTGCCGGGTAGTCCGTCGATCGCAGCAAGCATGCGTACGGCGCTCTGGGCCGCAACCGAGCGCGGGTTCTCAACAAATGCTGACGACGGCGTGTGGGTGAGACAACCAAGCCTTCGCCGGCGACACGTGCGCCGTCGATGAATCGCCCGGTTGCGGTGTCAACGAATCCGATAGACGCAAGGGCCGATGCAGTTTCGGCCCAAGTGCGTTCCTCGGCGGCGCGGTTGCGCTAGTTGGCAACTCGGCCACAACGGCCGAAGTGGGATCGCCAGCAATCAACGCGCCGACGGCGAGGGCTCGGCGCGGCGCGACACCACTGCTCAAGGCAGACTCGTCGAGCAACTGGGCGGACGATGGCCGGACGCCGATGAGGCTGAAGGTCAACAGGAAACAGGCAAACCAGCAAGCACCGCGAGCGGAAAGTCACGCCTGTCCGGCACGGCCATGCGGAAGAGGCGATACTCATCCTCATCGACGACCGGAGGCTGGGCCGCCAACATGGCAGGCAAAATCGCCAACGTCACGATTGCCGCGAAAGCACCGTACCTGGCCGTTACGACAAGGGCTGCCGACGCTGATCGACCGAGCACCGCCATCACAATCGTGGTGGCCACCAGACCACCACCCATGAGGCCGACCTCGGGCAACAGGTTGCGAACGCTCATCCGGAATCGACTCGGCCGAGTCAATGCCGGGATGCTTAAACCATTCGAGTAGACGGAACATCAGAAACGTTGACACCAGACAGCGACCAGCGTCGCCGGAACGGGAAGTGGTGGCGATCGTGCCATCAAAGTTGCCGACCAGTTCTCGACGCAACGAGGGCGCTAAGCAGCGTTGAGAGGCCAAGCGCAGCGCCCGCGGACAAGCCGGTGCGAAGGCCAAGACCAGCGGCGATCAGGATGGAGACCAGAAGGATGACCGGCACGACGGCCACGATGGTGCCCCGATTCAGGCGGTCGAGTGAGGCCCGGTCGGCGACTGTTCTCGGCCACCGATGCTCGAACGAGCACCGGGCAAGACTTGGTGCACGGCTGCCGTTACCGACTCGGTGACGTTTCGACGCGGCGGCGTCGGTGATGGTGATGAAGTACCGCCAGCGAACCGTCGGCTGGGGACGAGGTCGCCACGTGGGGCGAGCGTTGCGCTGTGAATGCCGGGCAGACGTCGCAGCACCGGCAACAAACGCTCAACCTCACCGACCGTTGAGCGCTCAATGGCCACCACGACGTCGGGGAGCTCGGCGGCCGACTCGCCCGCAGAAATGGGTTGCGCCACGATTGGCCGAGGCGCGCCGATCTGCGCCAGCGCCGATCCGGCAAGAACAAGTACGAGGGTTGAGCTGATGAGAAACATCGACAACCGCTTGACGAACGCGCCGGGGCCACTGAATGGCGAACGCCGGCTGCTGAATAGCTGGGTTGGCTCCATGAGTACACTCGTGAGTCCAACTCGCCTCGGTGGTAATATAGACACCGCTCTCGGTGAGATTGGTGAATCCAACCAAGAAATTCTCACGAATGGTGCAGTGAGAACCACGAAGCGTGTTCGCGGCCACCGTCGGTTGTCGCTACGATCACGGGGTGCTTACGCCCAATCTCGACACACTTCGGTTGTTCCCTCCACGTCCTTGCGGCTCGTCTGGGTCGGCGCCGCGGTACTGCTGGCCTGTGCCCACGCTCGAACGCTTGGTCCCGACGCGCCCAAGCTCATCGCCCGAGCATTTGAGAAGATCGCATGGCCCGCCTACGGCATTGCGTTCTTCACCGGCATGTGGAACCTGTTCGAAATCGACGGCGCCGCCCCGCATTCCACGCCACACTTGGCCTCAAGATCACGCTGTTCTTCATCGCCGGTGCCAGCGTTGCTTCACTCCCGCACGCCGAGCCGGCCAATGATGGCCATCACCGGCGCGCCTGGCGGCATCCTCGCCCTTGTCATTCTGTTCCTCGGCATCCTGCTCGAACCAACGGCTCACTCTACCGGCGGCTCGACCGCCACTATCGTTCGAGGATGCCCACCATTCCTCGCTCGATCCCCGACTCCTGTCATCGTCGGCGTCGCCCAGATACTCCAGCGGCTCGACGACGTCGCCGATGCGGTGGAAGCCATCCAGCTCATGATCGACGTGACGAGGGCAGTGGGTGCCGACACGGGGGTTGACGTTTTGGCGACCCTTGACGCCATTGGGGTGATCAACGGCGCATGGTCGTATGGCGACCCTGGCTTAATGGTCGAGCCGCCGTCGGAGCTCCGCAGGCCCACAATGATGTTGAGCGCAATGGGCGGCAACTCGCCCCAGTCGTTCGTCAACGCCATTGCTACCCGCATCCAAGCAGGCCAACTCAACGCTGCCCCTGGCATCGTCGGCGCCGAGACGATTTGGAGCCGTCGACGCCAGCGTGCGGCTCAGTCCGGCCCGGGTAGCCCCGACGGCCGAGGAGCCAGACGAGCGATTCGGAGTCGACGTCGAGATGTGCAAACGCCGTTCGAAGAGACTCGCGGCCTCAAGATGCCGATCAACTACTACCCCATTTCGAATCGGCCATCCGGCACCGCCGTGGCGAAACGCTCGACGACCGCAGCCGGATCGTCGGGGAGTTAGCTTCTCAACGTCGTTGCCCACCAACCCCCTACGCCTGGTCGCCCGCCCCGATGGACGCCGACGACATCCGCGAGGTCAGCCCGAGCAACCGCATGGTCGGATTCCCCTACACCAAGTCGATGAACTCCAACTGGGATCTCGACCAGGGAGCGGCGCTGATATTGTGCTCGCCGGCCGGGCCCTCGAACTAGGTATCGACCCGGCTCAGTTCGTGTTCCCACTAGCCGGCACCGACGCCCACGACACCTACGCCGTGTCGGAACGTCGTGACCTTCATTCGTCGCCCGCAATCCATGCAGCCGGCCAACGGCTCTTTGCCCTCGGGGGTGTTGGCCCCGGCGACGTCGATCACCTCGACCTGTATTCGTGCTTTCCCTCTGCGGTTCAAGTCGGTGCCCAGGAGCTGGGGTTCGACGAGGAGCGTGAACTCACCGTGACGGGTGGGCTCCCGTTCGCTGGTGGGCCGCTCAACAACTACGTCACGCACTCGATCGCCACGATGGTGGAGCGACTCCGGCGTAACCCTGGTTCGCTCGGCATGGTGACCGCCAACGGCGGCTTCCTCACCAAGCACGCCATGGCGCTGTACTCAACCACGCCGTCAGAGCGCGGCTTTGTCTGGGCCGATGTGCAGGACGTAGTCGACGCCATCCCACCTACCCCGGTCGACGAGGCGTTCGTCGGTGAAGGAACGATCGAGGCCTACACCGTCATGCACGACAAAGCGGGGCCCGAAGTCGCACTCATCGCCGTCCGAACCCCAGGTGGTGCTCGAACGTGGGCCCAGTCTCGGGACACGACGACGATGGACCAGATGCTCGCCGCCGAAGCCATCGGGTTGACCGCCAGCATCGCCGACGACGGCACCTTCACACTCACCTAAAGTCCGCTCGCTCCCGGCCGACCAGAGGTGTGCGTCCTCTCACCAAACTCGCTGTTCTCGCTGCGTTACCCTGGTCGTCCTCGCGACGCCCACCCCGAGCGCGGCCGAGATCGAGCCGGAGTCGACCAACGATGCGTGGGGCTTTGAGGGCGTCATCGACTCCGACTTCAACAACTTCGACGCCACCGTATGGGCCATCGAACAGATCGGGAGCAGGCTCTACGTTGGTGGCCGCTTCACCAGTGTTATCTCGGGATCTGAGGGTCGTACCGAGGATCGCTACGTTGGCCGCCTTTGACTCGGTAACCGGCAAGCTTCACCGACTTCACCCCAGACATCTCGGGGCGGTGGCGTCTACGCCATCGAGGCCACACCCGATGGACGACTCTTCGTTGGCGGCGAGTTCACCTCGGTCGAAGGTGTCGCCAATACCGCCGCACTGGCCGAGTTGGATCCCCGACCGGTGACCTCAACCGGGGTGGCGAACGGCGGTTGAGCGACCGTGGAGTGCCGACCGGGCAAGCATCCGAGCGATCATTTCACGGCGACGACATGTACATCGGCGGCAACTTCTCGCATGTCTCGAACTCACCCAGCGCGCAGCCTCAACCGCACCGCACGAATCTCGCTGTCGACCGGACGAATCGATCCGCGTTCAATCCACTAATCTCCGGTGGCTCCGTTTGGGACATCGCCTTGAGCCCGGACGCAAGCCGCCTCTACCTCACGGGGTTCTTTAGCTCGGTAAACGGCGACTCGGTCTACGGCGACCGGTTTGGCGCTGTCAACACCGCCGATGGATCACTCGTAGCCGGTAGTTCCCTTTGTCCCCAATCTCGACAGTACGGGACGGCAGTATGCGGTGGCTGCGGTCGGCGATCTCGTGTTTGTCGGCGGCGAGGAACACTTCCTCGAAGTGCTCCATGCGAGCGATCTCAGTCGGGCGCACGTCTACCTGACAGGCTCAGATCCGGCGACCGGCACCTACTCGCTCCAGGGCGGCGGTGACTTCCAAGACTTCGAAGTCGTCGGCGATCGGTTGTACGTCTCGTGCCACTGCTGGTCGAGCGTCTTCGACCCGGACAATGCCGCCGCCCTCTTCCCTCACCCAACCCCCGCCAGCCGGGCAGTGGTATCCGGTTAACACGGTCTTCGCCCTCGACAGTTCGACCGGCGAACTCGACCTCGATTTCGGCCTGTCGGCGACGGGTGCCGCAGGGGTGTGGGCCATTCATGGTTCACCGGACGGCTGCTTGTGGGCCGGTGGTGATCTCACCCAGTCGGGCCGAACCTGGCTCCGAGACCTTGGCAAACGGTGCGACAGCAACGGTCCTTTGATTGACACAACCCGCCGTCAACGCCGCGGCTTGCCTCAAGCTCGTGGAAACAACACCGGGCACCGTCACGGTGTCATGGACCGGTTCGACCGACGATGTCGCGATTGGCGGCTATGAGGTCTACCGATCGACCGACGGCTCGTTCGGATCGTTTGTTGGATTGGCCCAATCCACCACGTTCACCGACACGACAATTGCGCCCGGCGTGACCTACACCTACGGCGTCAAAGCGGTCGACACGTCGGGGAACTGAGCTGGCGGACCAACTCCGTTACGGCCACTGTCAGCGACTTCGACGACGTCGTCTGCCCGACGACCGTCCGGGGCCTTGTGTCGACTGCCACCACCACAGGCATCGAACTTGCGGAGTCCGTCAACCGACAACGTTGCGGTGACTGGCTACCAGGTGTACCGATCGGCGGACGGCACCCAGGGCGACCTTATCGCCACCTCGCAACTACCACGACCTGGCTTGATGCCACCGTCAACGCAGGCACGATGCAAGCACCTACTCGGTTCGCCCGATAGACGAGGCTGGCAACGTCGGTGGCGCTCGAACTATTCGACCGTCGCAGCTTAGAATCCACGACGCGGATCGACGAGGGTCCGACCTTCGACCGACCAGACGTTCGCTCAGGCGTTGGAGCGTAGGACCAAGCTCGTCGAGGCCGATTTCGACCGGGTCGAAAAGGTCAGCAACGGCGAGTCGATCTTGGGCCATCAGATCGAGCACCCGGTTCCCGTCGGCCACGGTGTAGCCGAGGGACGCGCGCACAGTTATCTCGTCGGCGATGAGCTGACGGGTGGTGAGTTCGCTACTCGTGTTGGCGACCCCAACGGCAACAATCGTGCCTCCTCGTCGCGCCGTGTTGAGCGCGACGATCAACGACTCGGCGTCACCCGAGCAGTCATAGACCACATCGGCCCCGAGTCCATGACCTTGGGTTTCCAGCCACGTCTGGGCTCCGGATTCGTCGGGGAATGCGGCGTCGGCGCCAAGGTCGCACGCCAGCTCGCGGCGGTGGATGTCGGGGTCGATTATCAACACACGAGCGGCGCCGGCGAGCACCGCCAGTTGGAGCGCAATACTGCCAACCGTACCGCCACCGATAATCACGACGAGGTCGCCAAGTCGTTGTCCGGACCGTGCGACGGCATGGGCGGCGACGGCGGCCGGCTCGGTCAGGGTCGCTTCGCGATCGTCAATGCCCTCGGGAACGGCACGGACGCGTCTCGCATCTACTCGGATTCGTTCGCTGAACGCACCATGATCGCTTGACAGGGCGTCGGTCCCTACGATCATGTCGAGCACAACGTTGCAGTGATCGCCCAGCCCGGCCAGACAAGGCCGACACGCCCCACAGGGCGGGCACGTCGAGCCGACCACCCGTTCACCCACAAAGTGACCAATAACGCCATCGCCGACGGCCGCCACTCGACCGACCCATTCGTGTCCGAACCACGCCGGAGATGGCAGTCGGCCGCCCTGGTATGCCTCGACGTCAGGGCCACCAATGGCACACCGAATAACGTCGACGAGGAGGGATCCAGGCAAGAGCTCGGGTTCGGCGACCTCATCTATTTCGACGACACACGAGCTGACCAGCCGGGCTCTACGCATTGGACGATGCTAGTCGTCAACCGCAGGGTCGGACTGGCCGAGGGTGGCAAAGACCTCGAAGAAGTGCGGGAACGTCTTCGCCACGCAGCCCGGGTTTGCAATCACGACGCCGGGAGCGCGAAGCCCGGCAAGTGCGAAACTCATCGCCATTCGATGGTCATCGTAGGTTTCCACTGTGGCGCCAACCAGCGGTCTCGGCACCACCTCGATGCCATCTGGCTGCTCTCGGGCATCTCCCCCCAAGCGGTTGAGCTCGGCGACAACGGCGTGGATCCGGTCGGTCTCTTTGCGCCGAATGAATCCGATGCCATCGATGACGGTGTCGCCCTCGGCAAACGCGGCGACGACGGCGAGCGTTTGCGCCGTGTCGGAGAAGTCGGCCATGTCGATGGTGATACCGGTCAGTTGGCCGGGACCTGTCACCGTGGTCGTCGATGGGGTCTGGACGACCGTTGCTCCCATCTGGGCTAGCGCGCCAACGAAGGCCATATCGCCCTGGAGCGCCTCGGACCCGAGCCCATCGATGGTGATCGATTGGCCAGTCAGCGCCGCGGCACCGAAGAAGTAGGACGCAGCCGACGCATCCGGTTCGATCGCGTAGTTGGCGGCCGTGTAGCCCGTGTTGTCGACGCAAAACGATTCGTAGCCGTTGCGTTCGATCGAGGCGCCAAAAGCCGCCATCGTGGCGAGGGTCAGATCGACGTAGGGTTTGGAGACGAGGTCGCCATCGACCCGGAAGACCATCGGGTTCTTGGCGTAGGGCGCACTGAGCAGCAGCGCCGAAAGGAACTGGCTAGAGACACTGCCCGGTATCGCAATCTCGCCACCCTGCAGGCCACTTCCCTGCACCGTGAGGGGCATCGTCGTGCCTTCGATTGAGGCGCCGTGTTGACTCAACGCATCGATCAGGTCACCGAAGGGACGGGCCCTCATCTGCTCGTGGCCATCAAGCACGTAGCGACCAGAGCCGAGCGCCAAGACCGGCAGCAGGAATCGGCTGGTCGTGCCCGACTGATTGACGTTGAGCACCTCGGCCGACGACGGCAGCTTGCCCGCCAGCCCAACCACCGTAACGGTCGATCCGTTTACATCGAGGTCGACACCGAGCGTACGGAGGCAATTGATCATGGCCACGGTGTCGTCGGCGATCAAGACGCCGGTGAGCACCGAGGTTCCACTGGCTAGCGCCGCACACACCAGTGCTCGGTTGGTCAGGCTCTTTGACCCGGGAACGCGAACCGTCAGTGCCTGCGCCGCGTTGGCCGGGAGCGGCTGCACTGCATAGGTGTCGTTGTCCATGGAACGAAACCCTACCGTTGTGCCCGAATGGTCAGACCGCGTAGCCGAACCGGATCGTCACCACGATCAGGGGGTTGCGCCGCTCCGCAGCGCCGCCGATCGGCCACGCAACTCATGAATCTCGACGAACAGCGCATCCAGCTTGTTGTCGATCTGATCGCGTTGGGCCAACTGGCTGCTCAATCGGTCTCGCTCAACGCTGTGGTCGGCAACCAGGAAGCGTAGACGGGCGACCTCGCCCTGCAAGTGGACGGCCCGCTCCGGCGTCACCAACGGCGTCAAGCGATGCCTGCGCCGCCGCAAGCTCGGCCTGAACCGAGGCCAGCCGGGCTTCAGATTCGGCGCTTCGCCGGTCGATGTCGCCTTCGAATGCCTCGATCGTGCTGCGGAGCTCGGCCACCTCGGCCTGACGCTCGTGGAGGAGCTGGGCTGAGGCCACAGGGGCGAGCACCGACGCACCATCATCGCTGCTCGGCGAGTTGCGAAGATCAATGACACCGTTGGCAGTGTCGCTCGCGACCTGCACGTGCTGTTGGACCTCGGCAATGGAGCGTCGTGTGTCGGCCAAGATGGCGTCCTTCTTGGTCACCTCGGCGGTCAGCGCCTGGACCTCGCCGTCGGCGGCGACAAGGGCTTCCTTGGTGAGGGCGAGTCGTGATTCGATTGCCTCGATTCGGCTTGCTGACTGCGCCGCTAGCTCGGTCTCGGCCGCAAGGCGGCGCTCAAGCTCGGCCGCACGGTTTTCTGCCTCCTCGAGCCACTCCTGCGACTGGATAAGTCGCTCGGCGAGCGTTGCGGCGCGGGCCTCGTCGTCGGGAAGGTCACCCAATCCAACAACACGGTGCCCTCAGTACGGTGTCCCTCCGTGCGGTGCCCCTCGGTGCCCGCTGGCGCAGCCGGCGCCTCGTCCTCATCGCCGAAGATCGGCTCAACCGACGAGCTTCCGGCGACCGCATCCCCGTGGTCGAGCGATTCCTGATCATCGCGCGACCGTGACTCGAGCTCGCCGAGTTGGAGTTCGCTCTCGGCCCGTTGTTTCTCCGACCGTGCCAGTCGGCGCTCGGCCGTCTCGAGCCGGCCCTCAAGTCGCGATATTCCGTCCCGGCTGAGCGAGCGGAATCGCCACACAAACCATCCAACTAAGAGCCCGACGCCGACGCCGATCAGTGCAGCAAGAATCTCGCTACGTTCCACGAATGCCTCCACCAACAAGGGGTACGAAGCACTAGTTGTACCGCAGTATCGAGCAAATGTCGCCACGTAGGGTGGCATTGCTTGGTGTCGCTAGCTGGCCGACGCTGCCTCGTCGACGACAAATCGGGCGCCCAACACCATGGTCGATTGGGCCATTACGCCAGGTGAGGGAGCGAAGCAGTAGCCTGCGACACCTTCGCCCCGCTCATCGGCCAGGGGAACGAAGTACAGCGTGGCGTCGTCGAGCACAATCGATGCGCCACTGTCGGTAACTTCAGCGGAGCGGCCCGTGGCCCGAGCCCAACGGGTCGCCATCTCGAACGGCTGCTCGGCCTGGATTATCACACCGGTCACCGCACGCACCTGCGTGGCCGGCGTGGTGGTCGACCATTCGGTACCGGCCCAGATCCAGCTCGATGCGGGGTGGGCCTCGTCGATTGAAAGTATCGCCGCGCCAACATCCTTGGGATGCAGATGCAAGCCACGAATGCTTAGGTCGTCGCCCACCGAGTGCCGGGCATCGAAGATGACCCGCAGCCCTTCACGCTCGAACCCAGCCTCAAGCGCCGCCAGATCGTCGGTCTGAAGCATCACCATGTAGCCTCCGTCGCCACCACGCTTGTCGAGGAGGCGACCGGCGGTGGTGTGGTCGGCGAACGGCGAGACGATTTCGACGAACTGGTCACCAACACAGAACAATGCGTTGTTGAGTCCAAACTCGGCGACGCCAGGATCGCGATAGACGACGTCGGCGCCAAGGACCCCGCCCAACGAGTCAACAGCCGCGTCAAGGTCGCGGGCGACGTAGACAATTTGTCGGAGTCGAAGCATGAGGGGGGTTCGCTTAATCCCGAATCGCTTCGCCCGTTGCCGGGTCGAAGAAATGGAAGCGTCCGGTATCGACGCCGATATTGACCTCGGCGCCCATACGGACCTGTGAGCGAGGGCTGAACCGGCCGGTGTAAATGGCATCGCCCGAGTCGGTTCGCGAGGCCTCGACGGCGTCTTCGCCTTCGAAGGCTGCGTCCATGATGGCGTACGGCTCGGCCGCCAGCGGGAAGTGAACGATGACCTCCGACCCCAACGACTCGAGGAGCGTGACCTTCGAACGAATGATCCGCTCGGCCGGCACGTCGCCCGCGAGGTCAGCGTCAGACAGGTCTTCGGGCCGGATGCCAACGACGACGTCCTGGCCGATATAGCTCGCGAGCGCGGGCCGCGAGGCGGCAAGCGCCGGATCGATGGCGAGTTGATGGCCGGCGATGTCGATCGTCGGGGCGTCGGCGGTACCGCTCAGTCGGGCGGTCATGAGGTTCATCGACGGTGAGCCGATGAAGCCGGCCACGAACACGTTGTCGGGCGAGTCGTAGAGGTTTTGTGGGGTGTCGACCTGGCGAAGAACACCGCGCTGCAGCACGGCGACCCGATCACCCATGGTCATGGCCTCGACCTGGTCGTGGGTGACGTAGATCGTCGTGACGCCGAGTTCACGCTGGAGGCCGGCAATCTCGGCACGCATCTGGACGCGAAGCTTGGCGTCGAGGTTCGAGAGCGGCTCGTCCATGAGGAAGGCCTTTGGCTGACGAACGATTGCCCGTCCCATAGCGACTCGCTGACGCTGACCACCCGACAGCTGGCCCGGCTTGCGATCGAGTTGTTCGTTGAGGTCGAGGATCGTCGCTGCCTTGGCCACTCGCTCTTCGATCTCGGCCTTTGGCACCTTGGCCAGCTTGAGGGCAAACCCGATGTTTTCGGCCACGCTCATATGTGGGTAGAGGGCGTAGTTCTGGAACACCATGGCGATGTCGCGGTCTTTGGGGTGCACGTCGTTGACCACGCGGTCGCCGATGAGGAGCTCGCCGCCACTGATGTCTTCGAGTCCGGCGACCATGCGCAAAGCGGTCGACTTGCCACTTCCCGATGGCCCAACGAGTACGAGGAACTCACCGTCTTTCACGTCGAGGCTCAGCGACGTGATGGCGTGGTAGCCGTTGGGATAGACCTTTTCGATGCCCTTCAGGACGACCTCAGACATACAGCACCAGTTCTTTCCATTGCGAATCGGGACACGCACGCCCGACGGTTGTCATGACGGGCCAAAGCTAGCAGACAACACGGCACCCTGCCACGGGAACACAGGAAAGGCAAACGTTTGCGCTAACCTCGGCCCATGGCCAACGATTCGATGAATCCGCCGATGGATATCGACCAAACATGTCCTCGTTGTGGCCTCGACACCGTCGAGCGGTTCTACGGACCGTGTGAGGCGTGCCGGGCCGACCTGAGGGCCCGGTTGAGTGGTGAGCAGAGTGATGTTGTGGCGGCTGAATACGAGCCGAAGATGAACGTCACCCCAAACGCCGTCGCCTCGAAGGACTAATTCGCCGTCCGGTTGAGCCAATCTTCGATCAACCAGCCAGCAATCGACATGCCGCCACGGGGCGCCGGGGGTAGCTCGTTGGCCGAGAACCAGCCAGCCTCGACGATCTCTGCTTCTTGCACCGTGATGTCGCCAGACACGTAGCGGGCGGTAAAGCCAACCATCAACGAATGCGGGAACGGCCACGGTGGACTAGCGAAGTAGGTGACGTCGCTGACCTCGATCCCCACCTCCTCGCGGATCTCGCGCACGACACACTCTTCGAGGCTTTCGCCCGGTTCGACAAAGCCGGCGAGCGCACTGAAGAAGCGGCCGGGGAACTGGCGACCCCACGCGAGGAGTACTTCGGGTACGCCGCCTGGGGCGGTTCGTTCGACCAGCATGATCACGGCGGGGCTGATGCGAGGGAACGACAACAGGCCGCAACTGCCACAGTGTCGTGCCCGGTCGGTGTCGTGAGGTTGGGTGGCGGTCCCACAACGTCCGCAGAACTGATGGTCACGATCCCAAAGTAAAACCTGAGCGCCTCGGCCGGCGAGCGTCCAATCAGCGTCGCTTAGTCGTCCATAAAGCGAACGGAGGTTGACCCACTCGGCCGACTCTTCCTCAACCTCCGGATACTTCCCGCCGTCGACCACCCACACCGGCGTGTCATCGTCGGTACCGAGCACGTGCGCCGTCACTGCTGGCACCGGCGACGACGGACCAGTCGGCAAGGCACCATCGATGAGCAGCACCTGTTGGCGCCCATCGAACACAATCCAGCGGCTGTCACGAGTCGAGGCGCCTTCCGGCAAATTCACATAGGGAACGAACATCCGGCAGAACCTAGTCGTTCGCGCGGCCAGGCTCGACTTTGGAGCCGATTGGCGGCGCGGCTACCAGCGACACGAGCGGGCGCTAACGGATAAGCGAACGGAGTGCCGAGAGTTGCTGGCGGGAGCCGAGCGCAATGAGGACGTCGCCCGTGGTGAGCACCGTCTGGGGCGGAGGATTGGTGTGGTAGGCGCCGCTCTCGGCCTTGATTGCGATGATCAGGGCCCGACTGCCCGCATCGGAGTGGAGATCGACAAGCGGGCGGCCAACCATGGGCGAACCGGCGAGTACGGCCACCTCATGCAGTGCGGCGTCGTGTCCCTCGTCGTGCAGGACCTCGTCGAGGAACTCAGCCACGTGGGGTTGGAGCGCCAGCGCGGCCATCCGAGAGCCACCGATCTCGTGCGGGTTGACCACCCGATCGGCTCCCGCCTGGAAGAACTTGCTTTCGTTGGCTTGCTCGCCGGTTCGCACCACGATGAATAGGTTGGGCTTGAGCGCGCGGGCCGACAGCGTCACGAACAAGTTGTCGGCGTCGTGGTTGAGTGCCGCCACCAGCACACTCGCCTTGGTCACCCCGGCCTGCAGCAGCACGGTGTCGTCCGTAGCGTCGCCGCGAATCAGCGGATGGGGTGCGTCAGTGATCTCGTTGTCACTGTCGATGATCACCACGTCACGCCCGAAGCGGGTCATGTAGTGGGCGATGGCCTGACCGACCCGACCCCACCCAACAACGACGACATGTCCCTCGAACTCGCTAACCGTCTTCATCATTCGCCTTCTTCGCATCTCGTCATTGAGCGACCCTTCGAGGAGCGACTCAACCAACACACCGAGCGTGTACAACACCGAACCGGTGCCGAACAGAACCAAAAACATCGTGAAGCCGCGGTAGGCCGAGCCGATTGGTTCGTCGCCGGCGACCTCCTGATAGCCCACCGTGGTAATCGTGATCACCGTCTGATACAGCGCATCGAATGGGGTAAGCCCAAGCCACCAGTAGCCCGCGGTGCCGAAAAGCAGCAGCACGCTAACGAGTGCCACGCCGATTCGGACCCGCCGCCACGAGTCTGACGTTGCACCAAATGATGCTTGTGTCGCGCGTCGGAAAAATTCCCGACAAATTCATACGTTCGATCTCATTGGTGGGAGGCTACTCAAGCCTTGCTTGCGTAGCTGGCCGGGCTGGCCTAGTTTGGCTCGAATGGACGAAGATGGCGCGGTTATTGGCCAAACGATCCACGATTCGGTTCCTGCACTGGCCCCAAGCGATACGAGCCGCCCGGGTAGCCCCAACGTCCTGGTCGTCCTCTTCGACGACGTCGGTTTCGCCGATTTCGGCTGCTACGGCTCGGAGATCGCCACACCAACGATCGATCGTCTGGCCGACGAAGGCCTGCGCTACACCTCCTTTCATACAACGGCAATGTGCTCCACCACACGCGCCGCAATGCTCACTGGTCGAAACCACCACCGGGTTGGCGTCGGGTGCCTCGCCAACTTCGACAGCGGCTATCCCGGTTACCGAGGGAAGCTCTCAAACTCTGCCGCCACGATCGCCGAAGTGTTGCGAGGCGAGGGATACCGCAACTACATGCTTGGAAAGTGGCACGTCACACCGCTCACCGAAACCGGCCCAACCGGGCCGTTCGACGGCTGGCCCCTGAGTCGGGGCTTCGATCGCTTCTACGGGTTCCTCGATGCCGAGACCGACCAGTACTCCCCCGAACTCGTACGCGACAACACCCATATCGAGGCCCCTGGCAACTACGAGTCGGGTTACCACCTCAGCGAAGACCTCGCCGATCAGGCCATCCGCATGTTGAAGGACCATGTGGCCGGCGCCCCGACCGACCCCTGGCTGTTGTGGTTTGCTCCCGGCGCCTGCCACGCGCCACACCAGGCGCCACGAGAACGTATCGACCACTACACCGAGGTTTTCGCCAAGGGTTGGGACGCCACCCGCGCCGACCGGCTGACCAACCAAGTAGCGGCTGGCATCGTGTCACCAGACACCGAGCTTCCGCCCCGCAACGACTGGGTTCGGGCCTGGGAC
This sequence comes from Acidimicrobiales bacterium, assembly GCA_041394345.1. Lineage (GTDB taxonomy): Bacteria > Actinomycetota > Acidimicrobiia > Acidimicrobiales > SZUA-35 > JBBKWJ01. The sequence goes on from JAWKIN010000002.1 coordinate 107,815, forward strand.
GACCACACCGACGACGAGCGCCGTTTGTTTGCCCGGCTCGCTGGGGCCTACGCCGCCATGCTCGATCACGCCGATCAGCAACTCGCCCGCATTATCGACTTCGTCGAAGCATCAGGCCAACGTGACAACACGCTCATCCTCGTGCTGTCCGACAACGGGGCAAGCCAGGAAGGTGGGCCCCTCGGCTTCGTCAATGCCCTCGGGCCGTTCAATCTCATTCACGAACCAATGGACGCCAAGTTGGCTCGCATCGACGACATCGGCGGACCCGATACACATTCCAACTTTCCGTGGGGCTTCGCCATGGCAGCCAATACGCCGCTGAAGCGCTACAAGCAAAACACCCACGGCGGCGGCATTCATGATCCGCTCATCGTGTCCTAACCCAATCGGATCGCCGAATCAGGGTGCGATCCGCAACCAGTTCTGCCATGTCAACGATCTAGCTCCAACGATCCTGCGAAGCCCTTGGCATCGTTGCGCCGCAGGTGCTCAATGGGGCGCGAACAACTCCCCTACGACGGCGCCTCCCTTCGCCAACACGTTCGACGACCCAGCCGCTCCCCACCAAAGGACACTCAGTACTTCTGAGATGTTTGGCCATCGTGGCCTCTGGCACAAGGGGTACAAGGCCGTGGCCTTCCATGCACGCCTGGCTCCTCGTTTGACGACGATGTGTGGAGCTCTACAAACTCGACGACGACTTCGGTGGTGCCACGGAAACCTCGCGGCCGCTGAGCCCGAGAGTTGCTCGCGTCGTTGATCGAGCGGTGGTGGACCGAAGCTGCGCAACAGCGTCTTACCCCTCGACGACCGGTTCGCCGAACGCTTTGCTGAAAATGCGGGCGACACCGTGGCGAGCGCACCCGCACCACCTTTTGGCACGGGATGGGTCATATCCCGAGCGACTGTCACTTGCCGACCTACGCAGCCGCAGCTATCGAATCGGCCTATACCACCATTCCCGACGAGGCGCTGAAGGCGTGCTTGTCGCTCACGGCGATGCGACCTCGGGTTACAGCTTCTACGTTAAGAACAACCGGCTGATCCACGATCTCAACGATGACCACCATCACGTCGTGTCATCCGACCAACCAGTGCCATCGGGGACGGTTGAGCTGGCCTTCGAGATGCGTCGCACCCCCACCGACGCAAGCCCCACCGCACACGAGGTCGGGACCCTGTTTATCGGCGGCACGGCGGCCGGTTCATTTCGAGACCAGCAACATGTTTTTCGTGCTCATCTCGTGGTCGGGCCTCGATATTGGCCTCGACCGCGGCACCGCGGTGCTCGACTACGCCGGGGACGGCCGCTACCTTGGGCCGTTCCCGTTCACCGGTGATCTACGCAAGGTCGTGATCGATCTCCGGGCTTCGACCAGGAGCTCGATCACCGCGCTGCCGGCGATGCCGAGCTCTCCCGAGAATGACGCTGCCATCACGATGACCAACGCCGACGATGAGTTTGCCGGAAACGCCCCATATCGGCACGCTGAACGAGGCCCACTTCATGCCGTCTGAAGCAGCTCTACGCCCAGCCCGGCGACCGGTTCGAGGTACCGATTGAAGGTTTTGTCGCCGACATTGTGCCGGCCACAGCTCATCGAGATCCAAACCTCTGGCTTTGAAAACGATGGCAAGCAAGCTCGACCACCTCCTCGGGTAGTACGAGATCCTCATCGTGCACCCGTCACCGGTTGGCACCTGGCTCGAGCAGGCCGACACCCGCGCCGGAAGTCGCCGAAACGAGGATCGATCGCCGACCTCTTCGACGAGTTGGTGTCGGTGCCAACCCTGCTCGACCACCCAAACCTGACGCTCGACGTCGTGTTGGTCAACGTCACCAAGACGCAGGTGTTCGACCCAAATGCGAAGCGCAGACAGGGCGGCTACCGGACAGTCCATCGCCGGCTCGACGACATCGTGGAGGCAGATTCGTTTCCGCTCGGTCGCCGATCTCGCTCGCCTCGTGCCCGGCGGCCTGCCGAGACGTTTACCTCACGATCTCGCAGGCCACCGGCTATCGCCGCGACCAGGCCCAACGGATGGCGTATTGCTTCCGGCCGCTCAGGATTTTGAAGAGGTGGGGCGCACGAAGGCGGGCTACCAGTATCGAATGCACCGGCCACCGGCCTGGGAATTGTCCGCTCAGTTCGAACAGACTTGGAGCACCCAATGAGCGACAACCGCACCTGCGCCAAAGACGGCGACACCGTTTCCGTCCACTACACCGGCACTCTCGACGACGGGAGCCAGTTTGACTCCTCAACCCGTGTCGACCCGCTGCAATTCGCAGTCGGTTCCGGCCAGGTCGTACGGGCTTCGACGAGGCCGTACTTGGCCTTGCCCGTCGGCGAATCAAAGAAGGCCCGCATGGAAGCGGCCGATGCCTACGGCGAGCACCGGGCCGACATAGTCATCACCGTCCCCGCCGACCAGGCCCCTGAAGGCCTCAAGGTTGGCGACCAGGTTGCCGCCGGCGGCCAACCCGCCACGGTGGTTTCGGTCGACGAGCAAAGCGTCACCATCGACGCCAACCATCAACTGGCTGGCCAGGCGCTCACGTTCGACGTCGAACTGGTCTCGTTCGACTAAGCCAAACTCGCTACACCGTTAGCTTGGTGCTCAGGCTTGCCGCGGCGGCGGCAACGCCCGAGCCACCGAGCGGCACACCCATCGCCAGCAGCGCGTCGCGCTCGAGCGAGCCGAGCGTGCCGAGGATCATCGGCGGGTTGAGATGCCCCATATAGTAGTCGGAATCCCCTTGCCCTCGAGCGCCAGGCCAATCCCGGACCGAGCGTGACGCCGGTGCGATTCGGTCGGGTCTCACATCAAGTCGACGTCGATGTCGTTGGTAAGGATAATTTGTGACGGCGTCGCTGCGCCGAGCCGGGTCGAGGATATTGAGTTCCATCCCCGCTGGGGTCGCCCGCGCATGTACGGCGCGAACCACCGCGTCGGCCAAGGCCGCATGGCGGGCCCACACATTTTCTAACCTTCCTCGGTCATGTCCGGGCTTACTTCGCATGGCGTAGAGCAGCCGGAATTGGGGGTGTGCCAGGCGTAAATGAAGCCAGTGGGCCGAACGGTCGAGTCGAGCGGTCCAGTTCAATAGCTATTGACCAGTCCGGCAGTCTGGTGGGCCGCCAGCGCCGTTCGTTCGCCCAGACAAACGAGATACCGGGAGGGCACATCAGGCCCGCTTCTGCGGCGCGCCAACCGTGATGTCAACACACTCGTCCATTTCCCGTAGCGTTCGCAGCCGAGCGAGGCAATGCAATCGACCATGAACAGCGCCGGGTGACCAGCGGCGGTGATGGCGGCGCGAATGGCCGGAATATCGTTGCGGACCGACGACGCGGTATCGGATTGGACCACGAGGATGGCTGAGATCTCGTGGTTGACATCGTCACGAAGCCTCGCCTCGACAGCCGCAGGGTCGACCGGATGACGACTGCTGAGCGCCGGGAGCACCTCGACGTCGACGCCGTGGCTCGCCGCCGCCTCGCCCCAACCAATGGCAAAACGGCCAGATTCGAGCACGAGCACCTTGTCGCCCCGACTCATCGTGTTGGTGATGACCATCTCCCACGCCGCGTGGCCGTTGCCGATCGCAATAAAGGGCTCGGCGCTGGTGCGGGCCACCAACTTCAAATCGCTGAGGATCGAGTGCGACACATCGACAAGCGGACCCTCATAGATGTTGGGCATCGATCGCTGCATTGCGGCAATAACCCGCTCGGGCATGATCGATGGCCCAGGGATCGCGATCATCGGTCGGCCAAAAGACAAAGACACGTACAGGCTCCGGTGTGATAGAGGAACGAACTACTGGGCGACGTCGGCCAGCGTGACAATAACGGCGGTATCGGTTCCGCTTCCCTTTTTTAGGAGCTTGGCAACCATGCCAAGGACGCGGATGACGCCGAACTGTATGCCGTACTTCGCCTTGACCGCCGCAAAGGCGCGGGCGAACTCATCGCTTGACCCGACTGCAGCCGTACCAGCAACGAGGGGTGCCCCATCCTTTGGCTTGCCTCGCAGTCTGACGCCTGCATCAGGACGGTGTTGTTGCGCAGCCGCTTAACCTTCCAGCTCGATGAGGCCGTCGTAAAACCGGACCGTGCCATCGCCCAGGTCGACGATCCATACGGGCGCAAGACACGGGGGTGCCGTCCTTCTTATACGTCGTGAAGGCGACGTATTTCTCATCAGCGATCGCTGGTCCGACACTCACCGGGACTCCTCAGGCACAAGTTCGTTGGTGATCCTACCGAGCGTCGGCGACTTCAGCGAGGCCAGCGGCGAAGGCCGCCCGGAACGCCGCCGCCCGACGCAGCTTCAGGTCCTCATAACCCCGCACATCGAGGGCGAGTCGGGCCGGCCAGACGCGGCTTCGGCACTCGTCCGTCTCCCCGGGCGCCGGTCTTGCGAAACGAGCGTCTGAAGGCCAGCGGTGTAGTCGTCGATCAACGCCCGTTCAACCCGGCGAACCTCGGCCCGCCCGAAGGGATCGAACGCAGTACCACGAAGTCGTCGACCCCGGTAAAGCAGCTTCATCGCTGGCGCTGTCTGGGCCGCCGGCAATGACAACTTCTTCTTCAAACCGCCTGCCTTAAGCACGGGTGGGTGGAGTCGCCACGAAACCTTGGCCTTCGGGCCGCCGACGACACGGGCCGCCGAGGCGCCCTCTGGTCCGACGAGCAACCGAGCGACCTCGTACTCATCCTTGTAGGCCATGAACTTGTGTAAGCCGCGCGCGGCAGCTTCGGTAAAGGATCCGTCGTCGTCGACCTCGCTCACTCGTCCAATGAGGTCGAGGAACCGCTCGGCGTACGCCGAGTTCTGGTAGTCGACGAGATCGGCTGCGAGAAGCCGGATGAGCTCCACGTGCTGGCCGCCGACACCCTCGACCTTCTTGCTCAGTGTCTTTGACAACGGCCTGACCACAACCTCGGGGCCAGTGGTGGTCACGTGGCTACCGACGGCCACGGACGCCGGGTCAACCCGCCAGCTACGGCCGGCGCGGAACGCCGCAACGTTCATGTCGACAGCCACCCCGTTCAACGCAATGGCGCGCTCAACCGCAGCGGGCCCAATCGGGATGGCACCGTCTTGGACCGCAACGCCGAGGAGGAAGATGTTCACGCTTGAGGTTGAGCCAAACAAGGCGTGAGCAATTGACGCGGCATCCACGAAGATCGCGACGGCCCCATCGGTTCGGGCCGCTACCCGTGACACGAGGTCGCCGTCGGTCGGATACGGCAGCTCGGGATGGCCGATCATGGCGCCCGTCGGCGTTGGGCTGGTACTTGCGATGAACCGGGTTTGGGGTCCAGCCGAGTCGAGCGTTTTGTCATCAGCGCCAACAAGGAGATCGAACGCCACAATGACGTCCGCGCCGCCCGAGCCGAGCAGGTTCGATACCGCAGGCTCACCAACGCTCAAGCGCAGGTCGCTGACGACGGGCCCGGCCTTCTGCGAGAGCCCCGTCTGGTCGAGACCACGAACCTGCTTGCCGTCAAACATCGCGGCGGTCCCAATGATCTGGGCCACGGTCACAACACCAGTGCCGCCGATCCCGGCCAGGCGAATGCCAAGAACATCGGCGCCGAGGTCGCGGTGAGCGGGTGCAGGCAGCGACGAAACATCAATGGGCGCTGCGGCCGAGGTAGCGACGTCCTCGTCGCCGATCTCGATCGTCATAAAGCTGGGGCAGTCGCCTTCAAGGCACGAGAAGTCGAGATTGCACGAGGTTTGGTCGATCGTCGTCTTGAGGCCGAGTGGTGTTTCGAGCGGCTGGACCGAGAGGCAGTTGCTCACTTCGCCGCAGTCGCCGCAGCCTTCACAGATGCGATGGTTGATGACGGTACGGAACTTCGGCGTCGCCACGGTGCCACGTTTACGCAGCCGACGGGCCTGGGCCGCACAGGCTTGATCATTGATGAGCACCGTGACGCCCTTGACCTTTGCGAGTCGCTCCTGTGCCTCGACTGATTCGCATCCGGTCCCAGACTTCGACGCCATCGGGGAGGTCGACGCCCTTGTAGTCGTCGAGATCTTCGGTCGTAATCAGGACTTGTTTCACACCATGGGCCAAAAGAATGCGCGTGATGTTGGGAACACCCACTGCGCCAGCGGCGTCTTGGCCACCCGTCATGGCCACCGTGGCGTTGTACAGCAGCTTGTACGTGACGTTGACGCCGTGCGATCGACGCCTGGATAGCGAGTTGACCCGAATGGAAGAAGGTCCCGTCGCCAAGATTCTGGATGTAGTGATCACGATCGACGAATGGCGCCATGCCGATCCACTGGGTTCCTTCGGCGCCCATCGCGGTGATGCCCGATATCTCGCCCACCTTCTCGTCCGGCATAAACATCACCATGCCGTAGCGCAGCCAATGCCCGCACCGACGAGTGAACCTTCGGGCACCTTTGTGCCGTGGTTGTGCGGGCAGCCCGAGCAGAAATAGGGCTTGCGTTCGGTGGTAAGCGGGATGAGGACCCGTTCGCGCGGTGCGGGTACGGCGGGGGCAAGGCGGTCGGCCAAGCGGGGCGAGAGCCGCTCGCGGAGCCCGTCAATCATGGAGTCGGCATCGAGGATGCTGTAGCTCCGCATGAGTTCGCGGCCGTCCTCATGGGTCTTGCCAACGACACGTGGCATGTCGGGGCCACCGTAGAGCGCATCTTTGACCAACCATTCAAGCGTCGGGTTCTTCTCCTCAACGACCACGATCTCGTCGAGGCCGCGGGCAAAGTGACGGACGTTGTCTGGCTCAAACGGCACGGGCATCTGCATCTGCATGAGCCGGATGCCGGCGTTGCGGATAGCGGCCGGCGAGTCGAGGCCGAGGCGGCGCAGGGCCTCGAGCATCTCGTGGTAGGTGTAACCGCTGGACATCAGACCAATCCACGCGTCTGGCGGATCGACCGTGATGCGGTTCAGGTCATTGGCACGGGCGTAGCGGCGAAGCAACTCGGTCCGTTGGGTACGGAACTCGCGCTCGAGTTCCAGGGTGACTGGCGTGATCAGCTGCCCGCTCGGCGTGTGGTGGTAGTCGGCCCCATCGATCGTCAGGTCGGGGACGACGGGCGTCGTACGCGACGGCGACAGATCGACCGTGCCGGACCCGTCGGCCACGGCGGCCACGATCTTCATGCTCGACCACAGGCCGGTGACCCGGCTCATCGCCACGGCGTGGCGGCCGAGGTCGAGGGCTTCTTGCACATCGCCTGGATAGAGGATGGGCATGTGGAGATCGACGAGTGTGGCGTCAGAACTTGACGGCAGTGTCGAGCTTTTTGCCGCCGGGTCATCGCCGACCAGCGCAATGGCGCCGCCGTATCGCGACGTGCCAGCGAAGACCGCATGACGGAGCGTGTCGCCTGCCCGGTCGAGACCGGGGGCTTTGCCGTACCAGATGCCGAGCACGCCGTCGTACTTCGCGTCGGCCAAACCAGACGCCAGCTGGCTTCCCATCACGGCGGACGCACCAAGCTCTTCGTTTATTCCTGGCTGCACCACAATCGGCAGCTCCGGGACCGACCGAGCGGCTCGAGCCATCTCTTGGTCGAACCCGCCAAGGGGCGAACCCTGATAGCCAGACAAGAACGCGGCGGTGTTGAGGCCCGCTGCTCGGTCGGCGCGCAATTGCTCGATGGGCAACCGGACAAGGGCTTGTATCCCAGTGAGGAAGACCTCGCCGCTGTCGTTGGCGTAGCGGTCGCCAAGTCGATAGTCATCAAAGGTGGTCATCGCGGTCCCTAACGAACAGGCACTCTGGTGCAGCTGGTTCCGTCAAACCTGACATCCATTTGGCGATAATGCAAGGAATCCGAACGTATGGTAAAAATTTGCCCATCATGCCGAATTTGATGCATACGACCGCCATATTCTCCGCCTTCTTCAGTCAGATGCGCGGCAAACAATCGGGCCTCGCGGCAGCCGTTGGGCTCGCCCGTCGACCACGCTCGAGCGAGTGCGAGCTTGAGCGGCGCGGTGCGATCGTCGGCTACCACGCCAGCGTCAATCTCGACGCACTGTCTCGGCCGCTTCAGGCCATGGTTGCGGTCCGGATCCGACCCAAGACGCAGCAGATCGTCGACAATTTCGTCGATGCCGTCTGGGCCCTACCCCAAACCCTGTCGGTATCGCTCATGTCCGGCCAGGACGACATCCTCGTCCACCTGAGCGTGCAGAATACCGATGCCCTTCGCCGCATCGTGCTCGACGAAATCGCATCGCTGCCCGGCGTCGTCGACGAGACAACCAGTCTCGTCTTCGAACACCGACGCAAGCAGGTAATCGAGCCGGGTTAGCGGTCGTTACTCAGCCGCTTGTTGGGCTGCGATCGAGGCTCGGACTTCGTCCATGTCGAGCGCTCCGACCTTCTCGACGAGATCCGCGAATGCGGCCTCGGGCAGCGCTCCGGGCTGAGAGAACACCAGAATGCCATCGCGAAACGCCATCAGCGTCGGGATCGACTGGATCCCGAGGGCGCCGGCCAACGCTTGCTCGGCCTCGGTGTCGACCTTGGCGAATACGGCGTCCTGGTTGCCGTCGGCCTCGGACACCTTTTCGAACACGGGGGCAAAGGAACGGCAGGGGCCGCACCATGAAGCCCAGAAATCAACGAAGACGGTGCCGTCAGCGGTAACGGTCTTCTCAAAGTCTTGTTGGGTTAGGTCGATGGTAGCCATGGGGCACTCACAGTCTGTTGTTCGGTTCTTGACCTGTAACCAAGGTACCCCCCAGGGTATTCCCACTCCCCCTGCACCCCGCTTAACTTCGTTTGGTCCGACCAAACGAAGTTAAGCGGGAGGTGGGGTCGGGGTTGGCGTGACGAGCGCTCGCCGGTCGGCGGTTAGGCCGACACGGTGGCACGGTTGGCGTCGTGCTCGTCGACCAGCGTCACGATGCCCGCCCGTCGAGGCCCTCGCCGCACCGTTACTCGGGAAAATCCCTCCACGAACAACCGCACGGCGTCGGGGTCGGTCAACGCACAATCACTAAACGTTGCTGACCGGAGAGTTATTTCGCCTCGACGTCTGGTTGAGATCAGTTCAAGGTCGAGATGGTTCGGGTCACCACAGGGGCAAACATGCCAGTCGTAAATCGCCATAGGTCCCCGTCGGCTCGTCGAGCGAGATCGTGAGGCATCATCGACCCGCCCACTCCCCAAACTGACCGATTGCTACGGTCACGAAAGCGCGAGCGAAAAGAACAGGCTGAACTCGTTGTCGTCGTAGTCGGCGAAGGGCCCACACGCTTCGAAACCAAAGGCCCGGTAGACGTGGATCGCCGCCTCGAACGCCTCTCCCCGCCCCGTCTCAAGGCTGAGCCGCTGGTAACCACGATCGGTCGCCACACCGACAATCCGGTTCAGCACGGCCCGCCCGACCCCTCGGCCGAGATGCGCCGGTGCTGTTCTCATCGACTTGACTTCGCCGTGGGTTGGGTCGATCTGGCGGAGCGCGCCACACCCCGCGAGCTCGGCGCCATCCCAGGCGGACCACACCGTCACCTCCGGTTTCCGGAGCCCCGTAAGGTCGAGAAAGTGACATGCGTCGGCCGGTGAGTTGTCGAGCATCCCTTAGCGTGGAGCCGGAGCAGCCCCTGGATGGCGTCGCCGGAGAGGTCGTCTTCGACGATCTTGAACGGCGCTAGCGAATCAATAGCCGACATGGGCGAACGTTGCATCTGTTCCCGGGGCTACGACCGCCGGCGCTCGATTTCGGCCGTGATGGCGGGGATCACCGTGTGCAGGTCGCCGATGACGGCGTAGTCGGCCTTGGTCACCATGTTGGCCTCGGGATCGGTGTTGATCGCGAGAATCGTCTTCGAGGCCATCGCACCTACCCAGTGCTGAATCGCGCCGGAAATACCCGACGCAATGTAGATCTCTGGCGCGATGCGCGTGCCTGTCTGGCCGACCTGGTCGGCGTGGGGACGCCAGCCGTTGTTGGTCACCGCTCGCGAGCAGCCAACCCTGCCGCCGAGCGCCGCCGCAAGCGCTTCGAGCGGTGCGAACGCGTCGGGACTACCAACACCGCGACCACCGCCAACGACGACCGGAGCAGTCGCAAGCGTGACCCCGGTCTCCGCCACTTCGCGATCGACCACGATCGTCCGGCGCACGGCGCCGTCGAGGTCGACGTCAAACCGCTCGCTGCTGGCCTCACCCCCGACCACCGACGCTTCGATGCTGTGGTGCGCGATCGACACAAGCTTGATGTCGGCGTCAAGCGACGCTTCCTCGAGCAGGGAGCCACCCCATTGCACGCGGATCATTGTGGCGGCATCGTCTTCGATCGTGGTGCAGTTGGCGACGAACGGGAGATCGAGCCGTGCCGCGGCGCCGGCCATGACTTCGTTGCCCTTCGATGTGCCGGGAGCGATGACAACGTCTGGCTCGAACTCGTGAATTGCAAGCGCGAGGGCTTGGGCCCACGCCTCAGGGCCGAAGTCGGCGAGCAGTTCGTGGTCGGCCACATAGACCGTTGTCGCACCGTGGTCGCCAAGCTCAGCCGGTGAAGTCGTGATCGCCACAGACCAGCACGGCGATGTCGCTACCAGCGAGCAAGCCGCAGTGACTGCTTCGAGTGTCGCCGAGGCGAGCACTCCACGGTCGTGCTCGGCCAATACGAGGATGGACGTCATCTAGAGCACCCCCAGCTCATCGAGCAGATCGACGACTGCCGGTGCTGCGTCGGGTCCGTGGCCAAGAACCACCGTCGTGGAGGCAACATCGGGGGGACGAATGAGGCGGACCATGGCCTGACCGCCCGCCACCGCCTCGGCCTCCATCACGAGGACATCCACCTTCTTCGACGCCAGCCGGCCCTTCATCGTCGGGTAGCGAGGCAGGTTGAGCCCTTCCTTGACCCCAAGAACGGCCGGCAACGGGAGTTCGTAGACCTCAACCCCACCATCGACCTGCCGCTGGGCCCGCACTGTTCCGGCCGCCGGGTCGGCTGCAATGCCCTTGATTGAGTTGACTATTGGACGTCCAAGCGCATGTGCAACGCGGACGCCAACTTGGAACCCACCAGAATCGGCCGACTCGTTTCCAAACAGAATCAAGTCGAATGGTCCGTCGGCCGCTTCCACGGTTTCGATTGCTGACGCGATTGCTCGAGCGGTCCGTTGCGGGTCCCAGGCCGAGCCGTCGGTGGCCAGCGCAGCACGGCCTTGTTGACGCCGACCGAAGCGGCGTACCGAAGCTGCTCCTCGGCTTCTGGCGCACCAAGTGTCAGAACAACTGACTCGCCACCGAACTGTTCAACGAGTTGGACTGCGCCTTCGACGCCACACTCTTCGTGGGGACTCACCGCAAACCCAAGGTGTGTCGAATCGACGGCTTGGGCGTCGTCGGTGATGCTGATTTTGGCGCCGGGTGCTGGCACCCGTTTGACGCAGGCCAGAACTCGCATGTCAGCCCTTCATCCGGCTGTCGTCTGGGTCGAAGACAGCAAGGTTTGCACCAGCGGCCACCACGGATACAGGATGGAGGTCGTTCATGTACATGACCTGGAGCTTGGTGCCGACAACGGCCAGTTCCGGCGGCAGGTAGGCCATGAGGATGTAGTTGCCGGTAGACGGCGACCCCGAGGCGGTGGTGACCCGAGACACGCGGCCCTTCGCATCGACAATACGCTCACCGTCGAGGGTCAGGATCGGCTCGTTCCCACCGGTCATGTAGCGCTTGACCCCGTTGGAATCGTGATGGTCGTCGACGACCAAGCTGCAGAGCATCGCCACCGGCTCAGCCTCGCGCGCCTGCAAATAGGCTTCCTTACCGATGAATGCGTTGGCCTTGACCTTCGGACGAGCGAGGCCGGCTTCCACCGGTGTGTACTCGCTCTCGAGTTCGGCACCCATGAGGCGGTAGCCTTTTTCGACTCGACCCGTCGATCCGTAGACCCCGATCCCAACGGGCACTATGCCAAACTCGGCACCCGCTCCGGCGACGGCATCCCAGAGCGCGGTGCCGTGCTGTACCGAGGTGTAGAGCTCGAAACCAGCCTCACCGACGTAGGAGATCCGGAAGGCCATACAAGGGATTCCGTCGATCAGGATGTTGCGGATGCTGCCGTACGGGAAGGCCTCTTGCGAGAGGTCGGATTCGGTCAGCTTGGCCACCGTGGCCACGGCGTTTGGCCCCCACACGCCAAGTGTGGTCGTGGCGTTCGCCTTGTTCTTCGAGCTGCACCGACCCGTCGGTTGGGAGGTGCAGTCGGAACCAGTATTCGTCCCGAGCACCGTCGAACGCGCCAGTCACGATCCGGAAGCTGGAGTTTCCGGTACGCATCACCGTGAGATCGGAGCGGAACCCGCCCCCGTACTCGAGCATCGGCGTATAGACGGCCTTGCCGACTGCGACATCACACTTGTTGACAAAGAGATTCTCGCCATAGTCGACAACGCCGGGGCCTGACACGTCGAACACCTGGAAGGCGGCAAGGTCGACCATGCCGACCGATTCACGCATGGCAAGGTGCTCGCCATCGATGATTGGGCTCCACCAGCGGTTGTCCCACTCGTGCGGGCGAGGGCAAGGCCATACTTCTCGACGAGACCAGCGTTTGATTCGTACCACTAGGGCCGTTCCCAGCCACGGGCGTCGAAGTAGACCGCGCCGAGGGCTTCGGTCACGCGAGTGCGCAGGGCTGCGGTTGAGACCACGACGACTGGCCCACTGCTCGCGAGGGTGGACAATGCCGTAGGTCTTGTTGAAGTGCTCGTCGCAGCGAGCCTCAATGTGACCGACGGTCTTTTCGTGGGGATAGAGCCGAGCGATATCGGACCCGTGCGGGTCGCACATATGCGGGTAGCCGTAGGTCATCCACTCAGCCACCAGCTGGGCGGATGCCGGGGCCTTCCTTGATCCAGACCGCCGCTGCGCTCCAGAGATTTTGCACTTCGGTGGTCTCGCCGAGAACCGGGTTGGCATCGGGAGTAAGCGACAAGAGGCCATTGATGGCGTACTTGATCTCGCCATCGCCGAGGAACTCCATGAGCTCGATGGCTTCTTCCATCTGCTGGTCGAAATCGTCGGGAGTGAACGGCAGCTCGGTCGGCGTGAGTGCGGAGGCCTCGATTGACGGAATGTCATCCGGCCGCATGAGGATCGGGCGGTGAGCGTAGGAGCCGACCTCCATGGAGCCAGCGGACTGGCGTTCGTAGCAGAATGTGTCCATATCTCGGACAATTGGGTAGCCGATTTCGTTGTTCGTCTCCAGCCAGGATGTCGAACGGCCCGACATCGGCCATCTGGTGAACCGCAGGCGTGAGCGGAATGGTCGCACCGGCCATCGCCGCGATGCGAGGGCTCCATACACCGCATGCGACCACGACGTAGTCGGCTTCGATCCGACCCTTGTCGGTGACGACGGCGGTGATGTGGGGACGGCCGAATGGCACCTCTTCGGTTTCGAGGTTGAGTACCTCGGTGTTGGCGAATACTTGCAGGGCGCCAGCATCGATGGCCCGCTTGCGCATCACGGTTCCGGGTCTCCAACGAGTCGACGACCGAGACACTTGGCGTCGAGAAACCGCCAAGGATGACGTCTTCGTTGATGAACGGCACCAACGCTTTGACCTCGGCTGGTGTGAGTAGTTGGGCGTCGATACCCCACGCCTTTGCCGACGTCATGCGCCGGCGCAGCTCTTCCATGCGCGCTTCGGTGCGTGCGACCTCGATGCCACCCGAAACGGTGTTGAGCCCGAGTTCTTCGTATTGGATCTGGCTGGCCCGAGTAAGAAACGCCATCTCCTTGTTGTGATCGACGGGGAAGATGAAGTTCGACGCGTGCCCGGTTGAGCCGCCTGGATTGGGCAGCGGACCCTTGTCGAGCAGCACCATGTCGGTCCAGCCAAGCTTGGCCAGATGTCCGGCAAGGCAATTGCCTACGATCCCGGCGCCGATGATCACGCACTTCGCGGTTGACGGAAACTCACTCATTGAAGGCCTTTGGTTTGTTGCAAGAGATGGATCGAGATCAACAGTGTTCAGATCAACAGTGTTACGGTCAACCTTGTTCCATATTGTGGAACAAGGTTGTATTGTGGAACAACCCTAGTGCCCGCATGATCTGCTGTCGAGCGACTGGGGCGTCGATTACTGGCCGGCTGATCGCATACGACGCCGGTAAAGGAAGGCGTAGATCGCCCAGACGATGATGGGCCAGAAGACGCCGCGCCCGGCGAACAGCCAGATCCCCGTGCACACGATGGGCACGAACAGGTAGGGCAGAATCCCATCGGCGAGACCGCTGATGCGTCGGGCCAACTCGTTTTGGTTCGATGCAGCCATGTCAGGCCCCCAGCACGCCGCTCTGCCACTTGGCCGTCGACTCAACATTGTTGAACGTAAAGATATGGAGGCCCGTAATCCCTAGCTCCTCGATCCGGGGGGCCAGGGGGCGCAGCAACTCAAGCGGGTCGTAGCCAGACGACGTCAGCAGCTTGCCAACCGCTGAGCTGTTCTTCTTGACGAACCGCATCGATGCCCCGATACCCAAGCGCGATCCCATCGTCATCAGCTTCACTCGATTGATGACACCGGGCAGCCCGAGATGAATTGGAAGGGTGACGCCGGCATCACGTTGACCGGTGAGCCACGAATCGATGCGGGCAACGTCGAAACACATCTGCGTTGTCGCATGGCCGGCGATACCAGCCTCGGCTAGCATCGCCTGTTTGGCCTGAAGCGCGGAGTCAAGCGAACGCCGGTCGATTGCCGGGTGCCCATCGGGGTATGAGGTCACACCGATGTGCGACAAGCCGTGCTGCTCCTCGAGCAGATCGCTCAAGAAGGGCACCGCTCCTTCGTAGCAACCGGCTGGCGTCTCGGCGTCCCCAGCGATGACGAAAATCTCAGGAATCGAGCGATCGCTCATCCATGCAGCCAGGTCGCGAGTTTGGGCCCGATCGACCACGAGCCGGGCCGCGATATGCGGGATCGCCCGATACCCGCGGTCGATCAGGTCGTTTGTAATTGCGATCGTTTCGAAAATGCCTTTCGTCGGCGAGCACGTCACCGACACAACACATCCCGCTGGTAAATGCTTGGTCTCATCATCAAGGTTTTTCAGCGGCACGACTTCATACCGCATGTCGCGCACGAGACGGCGCGTGATCTCTAGTTGTTCAGCTGGCACAAGAGTCCAATCGTGAGTCTGAAGGGTATGAGCGAGTGGTTCGACGGCAGTCGGTCTAGGCAAACGTGTCGGGCAATTCGTTCTTACGGCGAGCCACGAATGCTTGCAGCTCTTCGTCGATCGCGCTTCGTCGAGCGCGGGGGCTTCGTAGCTGGCGAGTTTCGCCTTCCACAACGCTGGCGGGTCGGCGCCGACGTATCGCCCTCGTCTCGCCATTGCTCGAAACTTGAGTTGTCAGCTACCGACAAGCAAGGCTGACTCGAAATTGGCAAGGGTGTGCGCGGTGCCAAGGAAGTGCTGGCCTGGCTCGTGCCCGGTGATTGCCTCGACGGCCTGACCATTTTCCGACATGTCGATGCCTTTGACCAGAACAGCCATCAACCCGAGCTGGTCAGCGTCCATGACGAACTTCTCGTAGCCAATCGTGAGTCCGCTTTCGGAGCCAGCCGGCGGCGTGCAGCACAAAGTTGGTTCCGGCGAGCACGGTCGGTTGGAGCGTTGCCGCCGACTCATAGGCGGCCTGCGCGTCTGGCAGCTTTGAGGCCGTCAACGAACCGCCTGATCGGAACGGCACGCCGAGCCGACGCGCCAACGCCGCCACCGTATAGAGCACGATTGCGGGCTCCGGGGTGCCAAAGGTCGGAGCGCCCGTTTGCATCGACATCGAACTGGCGAACGAACCCATCACGACGGGTGCCCCTGGGCGGACCAACTGGATAAAGGCCATGCCAGCCAACGATTCGGCCAGTGTCTGAGCCGCAACCCCGGCTGCGGTTACCGGCGACATGGCACTGCACAGATGAACGGCGTCATGATGCACGCCTGATTGTTGAGGGCGTACACCTCGGCGGCGTGGAGCATCGTGGCGTCCCAGATAAGGGGCGACGACGCATTGATCAGACTGGTCATGACGGTGCGGTCGGCGAGATCGCCACCAAAGCCGATTCGGGCCATGTCGACACTGTCTTGGGCCCGACTCCCCTCTGTGACCGAACCCATGAACGGCTTATCGCTATAGCGCAAGTGGCTATAGATCATGTCGAGGTGCCGTTTCGACACAGGGATGTCAACCGGCTCGCAGACCGTGCCACCGGGAGTGGTGAAGGTTGGGTGATAGATACGCGAGCTTGACGCAGTTTTGAAGTCTTCCAGCGTCGCGTACTGACGGCCGTTGTCGAGATCGAACGCAGCGGGCGACCCGTGTAGTTGGGCGCAACACGACCGCGCTGCGCCGCCGATCTGGACGTTGCGTTCCGGGTTGCGGCCGTGCTGGATATAGCTACCGGCGCGGTTGTCGTCACCAGCTGGCGACAAAGACCGCGAGGAAACCGCACACGATCGCCGTCGATCGTTGCTCCGGCATCGCGGAAGCGGTCGAGGGCCGACGGTCGCTTAACCTCGATACCGACTTGGTCTCGAGGATGGTGTCAGCGTTGTACTCGAGCGGTTTCGAGTCCCTCGTCCGACAAAATCTCGAACGGCTTGAGTGTCGACGTCAAAAACGGCTCTGACGCAATCGCTGTCGATGCTCGATGTTGTTGACGGCCGCTTCGGCCACCCGTACGACGCCGCCTTGGTTCCTCGCTCATTTGCCATTACCTCAAAGCTAATCGGGACGGACCGGGCGCCGTCGCCGACGTTGACCAGTCGACGAAGGGGCTTGCGACCGTGGGGGAAGTGCTACATACTGCGCCAGATTTTCTGTCGGCGCCTGGCGATGGGGAAAAGACATCGCGGCGACGAACAGGTCTTGGAATCGAGGCTCGGTTGCGGTCTCAATTTTCTCGACACGATCGACAACGCGCTCGATTTCGCCCCGCTGCTCAGCCGAGAGCAGGGCCCGTGCAGCGCCGGTGCCTGCCGCGTTGCCAACCGATCGCACGCCGGCCAGCGCACAATCGGGAACAAGTCCGAGGACCATTGCGTACAACGGATCGATGTGGGCACCGAAGGCACCAGCCAGTCGGATATCGGCCAGATCAGGCGATGCGCCGTGGCGCTCGACCGCCCGTTCAACCAGCAGATCGATGCCGGCGCGTAGGGCGGCTTTGGCCAGCTGGATCGCCCGCACATCGTTTTGGGTGATCATGAGCACGGGCCCAGGCCCTGCTGATATCACGTAGGCGAATGTTCGCCCGTCAGCGACAACGTGCGGGCTTGTTTTGGCGTTATCACCTTGGATGACGCCCTCGGCATCGATCACGCCAGCGAGGTACATCTCGCCGACGACCTCGATGATCCCCGACCCACAGACGCCGGTCACGCCGGTTCGCTTGGTTGCAGCCGCGAAACCTTCCTCGTCGGACCAAAGCTCGGAACCAATGACCCGGAATCTTAGGGCGAGAGTTTGTCGGTCGATGCGGACGTTCGATAGCCCCGCCGTCGCACGCTGACCACACGAGATCTGAGCGCCTTCAAAACGCCGGTCCTGTCGGGCTCGACGCGGCGAGCAACCATTTGTCATTCCCAAGGACAATTTCAGCGTTCGTTCCGACGTCGACCAAAAGCTGCACCGACGAGGAACGGTGTCGGACCCTCGTTGAGAATCACACCCGCGGTGTCAGCGCCGACATGGCCAGCAATGGACGGCAACACATAGACATCGGCGAACGGTGCGTCGATGCCAACATCCACCGCCGAGGTCGTCACCGAACCATCAGTCGCAAGCTCGAACGGGCCTGTCCCAATGGGGTTGGGTCGATGCCGAGAAAGAGGTGCGTCATCACCGGATTGCCAACGACAACGATCTCCAACAACGCAGCTCGGTCGATTGTTGCGGTGGCCACGAGTTCACCCACAAGGTTGTCGAGCGCCGATTGTGCGAGCGAGGTCAGCTCGCGATCGCCGCCCGCATTCATCATGACGTACGACACGCGGCTCATCAGGTCTTCGCCGAGCCGGATCTGTGGATTCATTGCCCCCGACGACGCAACTCACCTCGCCGGTCGAAAGGTCACAAAGGTGGGGCGGCGATGGTTGTTGAGCCAAGATCGACCGCGACGCCATAGGCCGTTGGGCTGAAGCCAGGCCACACGGCGACGATGCGGTCGTCATGACGTACAGCAACGGTTACGGTCCGGTCGCCCTTGTGGAGCGCCGTTTGCACGTGACGCATCACTGCCAAGGACGGCCGACCGGCCGAGCGATTGTGTTGCTCGGCCAACGCCGACCTCAGCTGCTCTGATCGCGCTCGGTGTGTCGTCGAGGGCGGGGACACCGAGCTCGAGGTAGGCCAGTTCGAATGCGTTGTCGACGGTGACCCCGGCCAGGTCGAGGTCCTTCCGCACCACCGCCTTGTGACGCTGGCTCATCGGGGGAATGTCGACGACCACATCGTGTTCGATGCTTGCCTGACAGCCGAGCCTGGCGCCAGGCTCGAGCGGGCGGAGCCCCGTTGTAGTTTTGCTCGGTCTCACCCGGCGCGCTCAGCCCATCAGTCGACGAGACGATCGACCATTTCGCAAACGATCCGACACTCGGCACCACCTGGCAACGGCCGCAAATCGCCCGGCCCGAGCAAATGGTGTCGAGGTCGGCGCCAAGTGCCCGGCCGCCTCGAGCACGGTTGAGCCTGCAGGCACCTCACCATCCTGACCAGAAGGCGTGAAGACGATCCGCGGCATCGCTAGGCCGTTGGACGGCGGCGACGGCTGCCCTGCGGCGGCCCCGACCCTCGGGTGGGTCTTCACGGTTGGCCGCAATCCACGCCGCACAATCGCCGTCGGCTCCGGTCAGCACGTCGGCCGCCATCACCATGGTCTTTACCCTCCGGCGTGCAACGGGTTCATGATGGCCGACGTCATGCCGTTGCTGATGGCCATCGACAAGAACGTGCCCGTGATTGCGTTGCGGGCAGGCAGCCCGAAGCTCACGTTTGATGCACCACAAGTGGTGTTCACCTTGAGCTCGTCACGGAGTCGGCGAAGGAGTTGAAACGCTTGCTGGCCCGCAGTTCCCATGGCGCCAATTGGCATCACGAGTGGGTCGACAACGACATCGCTGGCCGGTATGCCGTGATCGGCGGCCCGCTCGACAATCTTCTTGGCCACCGCAAAACGCACGTCGGGGTCCATCGAAATGCCCGTTTCGTCGTTACTGATGGCGACCACGGCGGCGCCGTACTTGGCCACAAGCGGCAGCACCCGCTCCAGGTTTTCGTCCTCGCCGGTGACCGAGTTGACCAGTGGCTTCCCCTGATAGACGGCGAGGCCCGCTTCCAGCGCCTCGACGATCGACGAATCGATAGAGAGCGGTACATCGGTTACCGCCTGGACCAGTTGAATGGCCCGAGCCAGTAGCGCAGGTTCGTCGGCCAGTGGGATACCGGCGTTGACATCGAGCATGTGGGCCCCGGCGGCCACCTGCGCAAGCGCATCGGCCTCGACCCGAGAGAAGTCGCCCTCCTTCATCTCGGCGGCGAGCAGTTTTCGTCCGGTCGGGTTGATTCGCTCGCCAATCATGACGAACGGTCGTCCGAAGCCAATCACGACTTCTCTCGTAGCTGAGCTAATGATCGTGTCAGTCATCGTTCGTCACCTTCGGTGTTGTGTTGGTCGTCGGGGGCAGCCACGCCGCCAGCCTCGACGAGGATCTTGAGTCGTGCGGCGTCGTACACGTCGTCGAGCCTGGCTACTTCGGTGTCGACGGCGTCGACCAAATCGCCCGTGAGCGGGACGGTCGTTCGGCGCCATTCCTGAACATAGGCATCGGTGGTGGTGATACCGGCCACCATGGCCGCCCGGTCAATGGCAACCTGGAATCGGTCGTCGAGAATGCGCTTCTCTCGGGAGCGTCCGTGCTGGGCGTTCACCTGCGCCGGGATGTCACGCCACCAGATGGTAATGAGCTGGGCCGCCATAGGTCAGTCTCCCGTTCGGGCCAGGTGGACGACGACGCTACTGGTCAGTGGTTCGAGACCGGTGTAGCGATAGACAAAATCGAGGCCAAGGCGTTCGGCTGTCGATCGGGCGGAGGCGACCAACGCCTCGTCCTCGCGCTGGGCGAGATAGACAAGTCGCCGATAATTGCCGAAGTACAGTTCGCGCAGCTCAGGATGCTTGGTGATCCCGAGGGCGCCGAAGACGAGCGTCTCGGCGTGGCGAGCCAGGTAGTCGGTGAGGTAGAACGTGCCGAGTTCTTCGGCCGCGAGGTCGGCGAACGACTGCTGGCCGGTGAAGAACTCATAGCAATGATCGCCGCCGATTCGCAGGAGGTCTTCTCGTTCGCACAATGCGTCGAGCAGTCCGCCCGTGCCACAGTCGGCGTAGCCGAGTAACACTCGCTGCCCCGGTCGACGCCGTCTGGCCAACAGCCGCTCAACCTCGCCGACGATCTGGTCGGGACGATTGTGCAGCGGTGCCGGCAACCACGCCCAGTCGACGTCCAGACCGAGTTGGTCAACGACCTCGCGTAGTTCGCGTGTCGCCGCCGCACCCGATGACGAGCAGCGGCAGCTCAGGCAGCACGGCGGGCGGCGACGAGTGATTTGGCCATCTCGGCCGCTACTGCTGCGTCGCGGCAGTAGGCGTCGGCGCCAATTGCGTCGCCGAACTCTTCGTTGAGTGGCGCACCGCCGACCAAGATGATGAAGTCGTCGCGCCGACCACGCTCGACCATGGTGTCGATCACAACTTTCATGTACGGCATCGTGGTCGTCAGCAACGCTGACATGCCAACGATGTCTGGTTTGTGCTCGTCGATCGCCGCGAAGAACTCGTCGACGTCGGTGTTGATTCCGAGGTCGATGACCTCAAAGCCGGCACCTTCAAGCATCATGCCAACCAGGTTCTTACCGATGTCATGAATGTCGCCCTTGACGGTGCCAATCACGACCCGGCCGATTGGTTCGACCCCGGTCTCGGCGAGCAGCGGACGCAGCAAGGCCATGCCGGCCTTCATGGCATTGGCAGAGAGCAGCACCTCGGGAACGAAGAGGATCCCGTCGCGAAAATCGATACCGACGATGCGCATGCCCTCGACGAGGGCGAGGTCAAGAACATCGGTCGCGCTCATGCCCCGGTCGAGCAGGATCTGCGTACCCTCGGCTATCTCGTCGGCGAGACCGTCGTAGAGATCGTCGTGCATCTGCTTCGTGAGTTCGTCGGTCGGGAGGCTCGCTAAATCGAGATCCTCGTAGTCGTCTTGGTCGCTCATACGTTCCGAGTCCTTCGTTCACACTGGCGGACAACCGCGAAGCTGCAAAGCGTAGTGCCCACGTCGCAGTCCCGCTAGGAAAAACGGCTTCAATTCCGGCGGGCCAATTAACCTACGTCTCACCCCGTAGTCACGGTGAGTGGTATTGCGCTACGATCTGCCGGTCGAGCGCATGCGGGTGCGCGACGTAAGGGCGGAAGGTCAGATGACGATGCGTAGTACGTACACGATCCGGCGACGGGTCCCAATTTCGGTTGGCGCCGCAATTCTTGGCGCCACAACTCTTGCGCCGGTTCCAGCGGCCGCGGCAGCAGCCGACGTGATCATCAGCGAGCTCATGTATCACCCGACCGATGCCGTCGCAGTCGAGTTTCTCGAGCTGCACAACACGGGAACCACGACCGTCGACCTGAGCGGCTGGTGCCTCACGACTGGCGTCGATGTGTGCTTCGCCCCTGGGACCGTGCTTGGCGCCAACGGGTTCCTTCTCGTGACCGACAATCTTGGCGGATTTGGCGCTGCCTACCCCGGAACCCCAACGCCGGTAGCCCAATACGAAGGCGCGCTGAGCAACGGAGGCGAAACGATCGACCTCATCGATGCGGGCGCGAATGTCATCGACTCGGTCAGCTACGACGACGCTGCCCCGTGGCCAATTAGCCCCGACGGTAATGGGCCAAGCCTCGAGGTAGTCGATCCGCTGGCAGCCAACGATTCCGCCAGCAACTGGACCGCAAGCGTGTCGGCGGCCGGCCATACGGCGGGCGCAGCCAACTCGCAGACCGGCGTCACGAATCCCGCTATCGACGCCGTGACCGCCACTCCAGCGCGGCCGACAAACCAACAAAGCACCGTGATCTCGGCGACCATCTCCGATGCCGTCAGCGCGACACTCACCTACAAGGTCAACTTCGGGGCCGAAAAGACCGTCACGATGAGTGACGGTCCGGGCAGCCCGGGCGGTGCCAACGACGGCGTGTGGGGAGCAACTATTCCGCCTGCTGCGGCGGGCGATCTGGTTCGCTACCGCATCGACGCCGTAAATGCCGGTGGCGCGCTGAGTTCACCTGGCGCAGCCGACTCAATCATGTTCCACGGATTCACCGTTTCTGATGGAGTTACGTCCAACCTGCCGATTATCGAATGGTTCATGGAGGACAGCGTCTACGAGGATCTGCTGGCCAACCATCGCTACGACGACGTGGCCGGAGCGGCCGTCATCGCCTACAACGGCCGGGTCATCGACAGTGCGACAATGCGCAGCATCCGAGGTAATAGTTCGCGAAGCAACCTCAAGGTCAATTGAAGGTCGAACTACCGTCGGGCCACCTCCTTGACATGCCCGGCTATCTGAGCCGACCGGTTGACGAATTCAACCTCCGCGACCGCTTGCCGGCAGCCCAGGGTCTCCTGGCAAACGGCAATCGGTGCTGGCGAAATCCACCCTGACTACTTCAAGGTCCGATCGCATCGAAACGGCGAGTTCTGGGCGATCGGCAGCATCGCGCCGATCTACGACGGCACGTTCCGCGACGCCAACGGATTCGGTGACTACGCGGTCTACAAGGCCGAGGCAAACCGGGGGCGAACGAGGGAAACAGCTGCTGCCCTCGAGGCGTCGGGCGACTGGGACAAGAAGGAACGCAAAGACGAAGACTTCAGCGACATCTGGGAACTCACCCAGATGCTGGACGCGCCGCCGAGCGCAGCTCAGCAGGCGGATGGGAAAACCTCAACATCCCGCGAATGATCAACTACGCCGCCACGGTCGGACTCATCCGCCATAGTGATTCGTCGCGGTCCAACTACTACGTGGCCCGTGACACCGCCGACACGGGGCGCTGGTGTGGCTGTGGGACGTCGACCAAACGTGGGTCACCAACGTGCCGAAGACAACGACGGCGACTTCCTGACGCCGGCGGCCAACGAGCAACGGTTCATGGTGGCACTGATGGCGTATCCAGAGTTCCGCCAGATGTATATGCGGCGGCTCCGGACCCTCATCGACACCAACCTCACCGGCACCATAATGGAGGCACGCTACGACTCGATTGCCGCCGACTACCTCGCCGAGGCCGAACTCGATCGCTCGATCTGGGGCGGCTACAGCATTCCGGCCAAACGGTCTCGATTCATGACCGGCCTGACCGATCGGCGAGCAATCTTCGCCGCCAATCAGGGCGCCGATGGCTCAGGCCTCATCCCGCCCGCGGCGAGCGGGGCCACGCCTGTGCGGATCAACGAGATCATGTACGCTCCGCGGCGGCGGCGAATTAGGAGTTCATTGAGCTCGTCAACACGTCATCGCCTGGTCGATCGATCTATCGGGCTGACCATCAGCGATGGTGTGACCGTCACACTGCCTGCGGGCACGGTCATCCTCCCCCAGCACTACGCCGTGGTGGTGAGCAGCGACAGCGACTTTCGATCGACCTACGGGGCGACCAGTTCGTGGTCGCCGAGTATGACGGTGGGCCGAACCCGGCGAGACAATCACCCTGTCCTCCGCCAATGGGACGGTGATCGACTCGCTGACGTGGACCGACTCCGGCTCCGTGGCCCACAACGCCCGCCAGCGAAGGCCGTTCGCTTAGTCAGGCTTTCCACTGTGGCCGCCAATGAACAATCCAGCCAACTGGCCAGAGTACCGGGGCCAGTGGCACGCCGGGTGCCGCCAACGACGGCGTCGCACCACCGCCGCCGCCGGGCAACGCCGCATGCTCGATTAGCCGCGACGGCGTCAACATCGTCGTCAGCTTCTCCAACCTCACCTGGAACTCGTTCACCGTCAACCGAATCGTCAACGGCAACGGCCCATACTGGCGAGCCCGAATTCGACGGCCAACAAACTGGCACCTTCACTGACACCGATCGGCCGCACGATCAGCTACATCCTCGCCCCACGAGGCGACCAGGTCGGTGCGCCAATCGAGTGCGCGATGGCGTCGCACCACCGCCGCCGCCGGGCAACGCCGCATGCCTGATTAGCCGCGACGGCGTCAACATCGTCGTCAGCTTCTCCAACCTCACCTGGAACTCGTTCATCGTCAACCGAATCGTCAACGGCAACGGCCCATACCGGCGAGCCCGAATTGACGGCCAACAAACTGGCACCTTCACTGACACCGATCGGGCCTGGCACGATCAGCTACATCCTCGCCCCACGAGGCGACCAGGTCGGTGACCTGCGTTGGCGTGTAGCTAAACGGCGGTAGAGCCGAGCTGTCGCGATATACGGGCTGCGGTCTCGACCAGTTCGGCAATCACCGGGTCGGTGTCCGACGCCAGGAACCGAAATGACGGTCCATGAATGTGGATCGCCGCGACCGTCTCTCCTGCCGCATTGAGAACTGGCGCCGCCACGGAGGAAACATCGTCGACAAACTCGCCGCGCACAAACTCGTAACCGCGGTCTCGGATGGCCTCAATCCGAGCGCGCACCTTCGCAGGATCGACCACCGATCGTTCGGTCGCAGCGACGAGCGGCTTCGCCAGCAACGCCTCGATTCGCTCGTCGGGCCATGCCGCGATCATGACCAGGCCCGACGGAACGAGATGCGCTGGTGTTCGTTCGCCAGACCAATCGCGGATCTGGATTTCGGACCGAGACGCGTTGTCGGTGAGAAAGAGCACCTCGTCGCCATCGAGCACGGAGAGCCCCGTTGCTTCGCCTGCGGTTGCGGCGAGGTCGACGAGGTAGGGCTGCGCGACCGCCATCGCCGTAGCGTCGGCCATGCCAGCCGAGGCCAGCGCGTAGATTGCGGGCCCGATGAGGTAGTCACCCGATTCGCGGTCGTGATCGACGACGCCAAGCGACTGCATCGTGGACAACAACCGCGACACGGTGCTTTTCGGCAGACCGACCTGCGTGGCCAGCATCGTGACCTTCATTGGCCCAGAGGCCAGCGCGTCCAAAATACTGAAGGCGCGTTCAACGCTCTGGACCGACGACATTAGGACAGGCCGACGATCTCGCCATCGTCGCCGAAGTCGATCCGGCTTGCCGCTGGCGATGTTCCCAGACCCGGCATGGTCCGCATCTCTCCCGCAATGGGATAGATGAATCCGGCGCCGACGCTGGCCCGTGCTTCGCGAACCGTGAGGGTGTGTCCGGTTGGCGCTCCCTTGAGGCTCGGGTCGCCAGAGATGGAGAGGTGGGTTTTGGCGATACAGACCGGCAAGTTTCCAAAGCCGTTTGCCTCATAATTGGCGAGCTGTTTGCGAGCCGCAGGGGTGTAGTCGACCTTCGCCGCGCCATAAATGGTGGTGGCGACCTTTTCGATCTTGTCGGTGAGCGACGCATCATCGGGGTAGAGAACGGAGAAGCTCGACGGCTCGTCGCAGGCGGCGATAACGGCGTTGGCGAGATCGATTGCACCGGCTCCACCGTCGGTGAAGTGCGTCGACACGGCGACGCGGACGCCCGCGTCCTCGGCGATCTTGCGAATGGCGTCGAGCTCAGACTGGTGGTCGGTCGGAAACGCATTGATCGCGACGACCGGCGAGACACCGTGGGCCCGAACATTTTCGATCTGGGCCAACAGGTTGGCGGCGCCGGCAATGACGTCGTCGGGATTTTCGGCGAGGAGGTCGGCCGGGAGATCCTTACCGGCCACAATGTTGTGGCGACCCGAGTGCGCTTTGAGCGCTCGTACCGTGGCAACGAGAACGGCGGCGTCAGGGACGAGGCCCGACGTTCGGCACTTGATATTGAAGAACCGTTCCGCTCCCATGTCGGCGCCAAAGCCGGCCTCGGTGATGAGGTAGTCGCCGCCCTTGATGCCGACGAGATCGCCGACGATCGACGAGTTACCGTGCGCGATGTTGCCGAACGGTCCTGCGTGCACGATGACCGGCGTGCCTTCCAGCGTCTGGAGGAGGTTGGGTTTGATCGCCTCGCGCATGATGACAGCCATCGCCCCAGCGGCGTCAAGTTGTTCGGCGGTGACCGGATCACCCGATTTCGTGTAGCCGACGACGATCCGCCCGAGCCGGACACGCATGTCCTCCTGCGAGGTTGTCAGCGCCAAGATTGCCATGACCTCTGATGCCGCCGTGATGTCGAATCCCGTCTGGCGGGTGACGCCGTCGAGCGCAGTGCCAAGGCCAACGATGATGTTGCGGAGCGACCGGTCGTTGACGTCCATTACTCGGCGCCACGTGATGTTGTTGAGGTCGAGCCCGAGTTCGTTGCCGTGGTGCAGATGGTTATCGACCATGGCGGAAAGCAGGTTGTGGGCGGCCGTGACGGCGTGGAAGTCTCCCGTCAGGTGCAGATTGAGGAGCTCCATGGGCACAACCTGGGCATACCCGCCACCGGCCGCACCGCCCTTGATGCCGAAGGTGGGTCCCATTGAGGGTTGACGGAGGGAGATGACGGCCGATTTCCCGACGTGCTTCATGCCCTGGCCGAGACCGACGGTGGTGGTGGTCTTGCCCTCCCCCAACGGCGTCGGGGTAATCGCCGTCACGACGACGTATTTGGCGTTCGGGCGATCGGCAAGCGCCTCGATGGCGCCAAGCTTGATTTTGGCCAAACTGTCGCCGTAGGACTCAAGGTGCTCGGGACCAATTCCCATTTGGGCGGCGACGTCGGCGAGCGGCAGGAGGGTCGCGTTGCGGGCGATATCGAGGTCAGACGGGAACGTCATGCGTAATCCTTCCACGGCCTGGGTAGTCCCCGGGCGAGTCGGATGTCACACTAGCACGCTGTTCTACCTAGCGGGCCTGTTCCACAAAGTGGGTCAACTTTATCGCAGGAGTCACGCCCGAGTAGCGTTCGGCCATGACACTTCACTTGACCAAACGAGCGATTGACCTTGGAATCGTCGTCACCGACGTCGAACGCTCGCTGCATTTTTATCGCGACGTGCTTGGCTTCGACTTCGTGGCCGAAACACCAATGGGCGGCGGTGCCACGATGCAGCGGCTGATGTGCGGCGATTCGATGATCAAGCTGGTCAAGCTGGCCACCAATCCCCCCGACGGGGTTCCCGGCGGCTACAGCCAGGCCACCGGACTGCGTTACTTCACGATCAACTGTGCAAACGTGGCCGAGATGGCGGCTGTCTGTGAGCGTGCGGGGGCCACGATTGCCGTGCCGCCGACCGAGCTCCGGCCCGGCGTTACCATCTGCATGGTCGAAGATCCCGACGGCAACTGGGTCGAGTTCGTCCACTACGCCGACGCGGGGTAGGAAGCCGACGACATCAACCAGGCTGCGAGCCCTCAGAGTTTGGCGGAAAATGCCGATAGTCGAGGGTGCACCAGGCAACGTCTTCCTCCCGCCACCTCTGGCGTCTCGCGCCACCGCCATGTTGGCGATGGTGACGCTGACTGCACTGCCCCAATCAGCGACCGACGCTGCCGCCGCGATCACGAGTCCGACCGCTGGTTTTATCCCACCGACGGAGTGTCTGGCCTTGACGTCGAGCGCGGCACTGCCATCAACTCGGCTATTTGGGCGATGGAGGTCCACACAAAAAGCTCTTTGTGGGCGGCCCGTTTACCCAAACGGTCGACCGCTCAGGCTGGCGAACGACCGAGCATCGCTATCTCGCCGCCCTCGATGAAGGCACTGGTCAAGTGCTCACCTGGTTCGGCACCCAGCCCGACGGACCCGTCTACGACATCATCAAGCGCTTCGGCAACAATCGCATCCTGATCCCGGGCGAGTTCACCACCGTAAATGGCCGACCCTGACACGGGCGGCGCGGCCGTCATCAACACCCAGACCGGAGCCGTCGACCCGAGTCTTGCGCTCACTTGATCCGGTGGTCGGCGAGCGGGCCGTATCAATGCGGGCGACACCAGTGGCCAGTGGCTCTACCTCGGCGGCAGCTTCGTTGGCTTGTCTGGCGGCCCTGCACACACCCACATGAGTGCTTCTCGGGTCGTTCGTGCCAACGTCAACACCGGCCAACCTGACCCCAGCTGGACGCCAGCGGCCTCCGGTGGCGTGTGGGGCTCGCGTGAGCAACGACGGCCAGCGAGTCCATATCGGTGGCCGTCAGCAGCCTCAATTACGACGCAAACGCCGCCCTCTTCGGCACCGTGAATACCTCCGACGGCCAGCTGACGGCGGGCTGGAACCACGGACTGCCTCACGCCCAGCCCTATCCGGGCTACGTCTATGACGTCGCCGTTGCGCCCCAGGGCCAGGTGATCGTGGCCGGCAAGCCCCATTTCTACGCAATCCTCGACTCCGCCACCGGGGCCGTGCTCCAAGATGTGTCGACCCCGGCCGATTCCCAGTCGATCGACATCGACGGCGACTCGATCCTGATCGGCTGCCACTGCAGCAACGACGAGAGCTGGCTGCGCCAACTCGATGCCACGACGATGAACGTGGTCTGGAAATCCGACGACCTCAAGGGACGCTCCGGTGTCTTCGCCGCGACGACCCGCAGCGACGGCTGCGTCTACGGCGGCGGTGAACTCACCAACGGCACCACGAGCGGGGGAGGCACCACGGCGGTGTTCAACCTCGCCCTGTTCTGCCCGCCTGGATCACTCGCGACCTCAGCGCCACTCGCGACCCTGCCGGTCTCGACCGATCATGCCGCGCCAACCACGCCGGGCACACCCGTCATCACCGAGGTCGTTGCGTCGTCGGTGCGGATCGCGTGGGCACCTGCGACCGACAACCGCGGCGACGTCACCTATCGGGTGATTCGAAACGGCGTCGTGGTCGGATCGACCGGCGGCACGTCGTTCTACGACCCCGATCTGGCCACCAACACGAGCTACGACTGGCAGGTCATCGCCGTCGACCTCGCTGGCAACGCCAGCGATGCGTCGGCCCGATCGACCAGGCTTGCGCTCGGCAGTCGGACAAACATCGCCCAAGGCAAGCCGGCCCAGCAATCGACTACTCGAGAGTTCTACACCGCCGACCGAGCCGTCGACGGCAACAACAGTGGCTCGTTCGCGGTTGGTTCACTAGCGGTTACTCAGGCTGGCGATCGCAACGTCGCTGGCTCATGGTGGGAGATCGATCTCGGCCAGGTGACCGGCGTCCAAGAAGTAGATCTATCCTCACACCGACGTTGGTGGCGGCACCGCCCATCTCAATTGGCAGATGAGGGGCTACTACAGCGACACCCCATCACCGAGCCCACCTTCTTCCAGGCTGCCTTCGGTGGCTACGTCCACCTGAAGGGCAGAAAGCACCGCCGAACGGCACAACGAGAATCGAGGTCTTCCCGATCGACGACTCGTTCCGATACCTGCGGATTTACGCTGGCGAGTCGACCGAGCTTGAGATCGCCGAAGTCGAGATCTCGCGGTTCCCAGCTCGACCAACCCGGTGGCACGAGCGCGACAACACCGCCCCCATGAAGCCGAGCTGGTCGAAGACCACCTCGGGCGTTGCGTCGACGGTGGTCCGCTTCGGTGGCGCAAGCGACACGCGGGTGTCGTCAGCTACGAGGTGTTCCGAGGCAACGTCTTGTTGGGTTCGACGACGACCAACGACTTCTGGATTCCCGAGGCCGGCGTGCTGGCCAATGACCTCACGATCGTGTCGGTCCGATGCCGCTGGCAACACCTCGACCAATCGCCCAACCGACCCGATCGACCCGCCCGATCCGATGAGCGTCGTGTGTGATCGACCGTTCGCTTGGCGATGTCGTCGTCACGTGGGCGAACCTCGGACCCTCAGATCGTGTCATTGTCGAACGCTCGGTCGATGGCAGCCCGTACTGGTGGCGGGGCGAGTCGAGGACCCCAACGTCTTCAGCCTGACCGACTCCGACATCATTGGGGCCGACTTGTCGTATCAGGCGAAGACACTCACCGGCTTTACCTACAGCGAGGCGGTGCCCTGCGCCGACACTACCTTGCCTCCAGCCGGCCCGGCCGTCTGCTCAATCTCCCGTGACGGAACAAACGTAACCGTGACGTGGTCAAACGTGGTCTGGCCCGACATCACCATCCATCGCTCCGTTGACGGCGGCGAACTGTGGCGGCGGGGCGTCAAGCGACAAGCGGTGCGGGCACCTTTGTCGACACCGATCGATGCCAGGAAGCGCGCTCAGCTACCAACTTCAGCCCCTGTTTGGGCAATCGGGAACGCCGGTAGTCTGCTCCTGATCTTGGAGACAGACATGACTCACCGCCCTCGATTCGCACCTTCGCCGCGGTCGCCGCGCTTGGCCTGCCCTTGTCGCCCGCTAGTTGTGGCGATGGCGGTGATTCGACCCACAAGCGGCTGAGGCCGCACCGCCACCGAGACGAATGCGACGAGCGCCGTCTCCCTCATCTCTGTCGATGAAGCGGCAGCGATCATCGACGCCGCTCCCGCCAACCTGGTTGTGCTCGACGTCCGCACCCAGGAGGAGTTCGACGAGGCGCACCTCGCCGACGCCGTCCTCATCGATTTCTATGCGGCCGACTTCGCCGATCAGCTCGCCACACTCGATCGCGCTGTCCTCGTACGTGGTCTATTGCCGGTCGGGCAATCGATCCGGCCAGGCCACCGCGATGATGGAGAATCTCGGGTTTCTCGAGGTGTACGACGTCGACGGCGGCATCACGGCGTGGCGAGATGCGGGGCTTCCAACGGAGTAGGCGAGCCAACGGCGTCGGTCGCTGGCTCGTAGCCTGACTCGAGTGCCGCCTGCTCGCTGGTGAGGTAGCCGAGGAACTCCGCCATCGGCAGCGGCCTCGACCAGAGATATCCCTGGCCGTAGGTGCAACCAAACTCGCTGAGCTGGTCGCGATTGGTCACGTCTTCGATGCCCTCGGCCACGGTGGTGAAGCCAAGATTTTCCAGCATGGTGATGATGTCTCGAAGCAGGGTGTGGCTACGCGGCCCGTCCATGAGCGAATGAACAAAGCTCTGGTCGATCTTGACACAGCTCACTGGCAGATCACGCAGGCGTTCGAGCGAGGAGTAGCCGGTGCCGAAGTCGTCAATCGCCAATGACGCCCCCAATGCCGCCAGGCCGCGCATCACCGCCTTTGCCTTGACCGGATCCTCCATGACGTCACCTTCGGTGATCTCCAAACGCAGCCCACCGGCCGGGAGTCCGTGGGCCTTGATGAGCTCACCAACCGAATCCACAAAGTCATGCTCGAACAGGTTTCGGGTCGACAGATTGCAGCTCACCTGGATGGGAAAGCCCGCCCGCTGCATGATCTGCGCGTCCTGGAGGACGCGGCTCACGACGAGCCTCGTCAGGCGACCGATGGTGCCGGTGACCTCAGCGAGTTCGATGAACTCAACCGGACTGATCAAACCAAGTTCGGGATGACGCCACCGGACGAGGCCTTCGGTCGACACGGTTCGTTTGGTCACAAGATCGACGATCGGTTGGTAGTACACCTCGAATTGGCCCGAGGCCATCGCCGATTCCAGTTCGCCCAACATGCGGACTCGCCGCTTCGAGAACGGGTCGACATCGGCGTGATAGCAGGTGACGTCGTCGCCCGTTCGCTTCGAGGCGTACATGGCAACGTCAGCGAGGCGCAAGAGGTCGGCTGCGCCATAGCCGTGATCGGGCGCAGCGGCGACGCCCATCGATGCCCGGATCGACAACGTCAGGCCGTCGAGGTCGACCTGTTCGCGGGCAACATCGGCCAGTCGTTGGGCCTCGATTTCACCTTCTGCCAGCGTCGTCCCCGGGAGCAAAATCGCAAACTCGTCGCCGCCGAGCCGGGCGACGGTGGCGCGAGGAGGCGCCGCTTCGGCGAGTCGATCACCAATGGCAATGAGGAGTTGATCGCCAATTTCATGACCGAGCGCGTCGTTGACTTCTTTGAACTCGTTGAGGTCGAGAACCACGAGCGCGGTCGGCGTTCCCGATGCTTCGGACCAGGCGAGCTCGTTGGTAAGTCGATCGGCCAACAGGCGCCGATTGGGAGCTGGGTAAGCGAATCGTGCAGCGCCAGCTTGGTGAGGCGCTCGTTGGACAGCACCCGCTCGGTGATGTCAACAAAACTGAGTGCGACGAGCCGCTCACCAACGTTTTGGTCGACCACTTCGAGCACCTGCGCCGACTCGCCACGTGTGGCGTCGGCTGGGAGTCGAATCTCGGCTCGTGTCACGGCCGTCGCTGGCGTCGGTTCACAGCCCATGATGGAGGCGAGTTGATCCATACCCGGACGCGAGCTGGTGAGCTCACGAAGCGGCATGCCAATAGCGGTATCACGATCGATTCGGAACAACGCCGCACAGGCGTGATTCATCGACACGACGTCGAACCGGCTTCCGTCGGTCCGGCTCACGATGAGGTAGGGAAGCGGCGATTCTTGCACGACCTGACGCAGAACGTCGGCCTCGATTGCCGCCATTTGGGCGGTCCGATCGACCATCACGCCAGCAAAGAGCAAGTGCACGTTGTCCTTGGAGCGAACCGAGGTCACGCGGTTTTCCAGCCAGCGCAAGTTGCCCTTGGCGTCGAAAGCCCGAAACACAATCTGGTGGCTGATCTCCCTGGTCTCGGCTTCTTCGACCTCACGGACAACTCGATCGAGGTCGTCGTGATGCACGATCGTCTGCCAGAAGTACGGGGTACCCCACTGGCTCACGGAGTAACCCATGAAGCGCTCAGCCGAAGCAGTCACTCGCATCGCACCAAACTGTCCGGGAATCTCTTCCCAGATGATGGCCTCCATCGAGCTGTCAATCGCCTGTTCGAGGCGCTGCCGTGCTTGCTTGGCCCGATACCGCCGACGAAGGTCGGCAGCCACGAGAACCAGGGCCACAATGTCGAAGCCAATGGCGGCGCGAGGAGCGACGAGGGTCAGCACGGCGGCAACCGTCGTCGCCATCGCTGACGCGACGAAGATAGCTTGCTGCCCCGTCTTCAGACGGGCACTGTCGCGAACACGTCGCAACCACATACGCACCGACCATTCGATCATTCCCCGATACTTCGGGTCATTTCGACGGCCGCTTAAGGCCGGAGGCGAAGTATTTGCACTAGTGAAGCGAAACCTACCGGTGGGTAATCGGTCACACCGATTCGACGGGACGACGTTCACTCGGCCACGATGTTCACCACTTCCGCGCCGGGAACCTATTCCCGCGGTTTCGGTCAACCACAACGAGGTGTTTCGTGACCCCAGCTGCAACTAGTACCCGACAGATTCTCGCCAGCCGAGAACTCAATCACGTCGTCGTTATCGGCGCCAACGGCACGATGGGATTCGGTAGTGCCGCCCTGTTTACTCAGGCGGTGCCACGGGTGACGTTCCTGGCTCGTAGCCGCGAAAAGGCGCAGGAGGGCCTCGACGCTGCGGTCAAGCAGGTTCGCTCGTCGTCGCTGGCCTCTCGCTCCGATATCGGCGACTACGACACTGATCTCCCCAACGTCTTGCCGACGGCCGACTTGGTGTTTGAGGCCGTCGCCGAAGACATGGATTTGAAGAAGGCTATTTTCGACAAGATCGAAGCCCATCGTCGTGCCGACTCGATGGTAGCGACCGTCTCGTCCGGGCTGTCCATCAATGAGCTCGCCGCTGGCCGCTCCGACAGCTTCCGCCAGAACTTCTGCGGCCTCCACTTCTTCAATCCGCCAAACGTGATCACGGGCACCGAACTCATCGCCAACACCGACACCGACCCGGCGGTGCTCGGCTCCTCGAGACGTTCTGCCGCATCCGTCTTGGAAACGCGAGATGGTCACACTGCCGACACGCCTGCCTTCGCTGGCAACCGGGTCGGTTTCAAGGTGTTGAACGAGGCCGCACAGCTGGCCACCCGGTACAGCCGCTTGTGGTCGATGCGATTGTCGGGCCTTACACCGGTCGCGGGCCCTCACGCCGCTCGCACCATCGACCTCGTCGGGTGGGACGTTCACCGCGCCATTGTCGACAATGTCTATGCACTCACCAACGACGAGGCGCACGAGACGGCAGCTCCCCGACTTCATGGCGACCATGATCGACAACGGCACCCTCGGCAACAAGAGCGGTGCCGGGTTCTTCAAGCGAGACGGCAAGCTCGGCTCGTCCTTGACGTGGCGAGTGGCGACTACGTCGATCCGGCCACCATTGAGATGCCAGACCTGAGCTATGTAAACCGGGGTCGCCGATATGTACGCCCAGAGGTCGCTACGAGAAGGGCTCGCCATTTTGATGGGCACGCGGGCGGCAACCGAGATCGCTCGTCGCCTTGATGGCGGCTACATCCTTCTATTCGTTCAGGCGTGGGCGAGGTGTGTAGAGCATTACCGACATCGACCGCATCATGGGCATGGGCTTCAACTGGGCCCCACCCTCGGTGCTCGTCGACTTCATCGATTGCAGAAGCGCACCGCCACGATGCTGGCGCAGGCGGCGTTGTTGTTCCCGCCGCCATCTCGAGGCCACGCGGCATCGTCTGACCCTGCCCCGTTGGCAAAATCTCAGCAATCCCGGCCATTACTTCGTCGCCGCCTAGAGCACTGATAAGGAACTCATCATGACCACGCAAGACGTCTATGTCATCGGCGGATACCGACCGACTTCGGTCGCAACTGGACCAGGAAGAAGCACTTCTCGGCGCTCATGCGCAGCGTGCTTGGCGCGCTGGAGAAGCCACAATCCCAGCGGCCGATATCAGCGCCCACGTCAGCAGCTTCGCCGCCGAGCTGTATTGCATGCAGGGCCACCTCGGCGCCTTTTTACCGAGTCGACCCCGTGTTCTCTGGCCTGCCAACGGGCCGCCACGAGGCGGCGGCGTCGCCTCGGGTTCGAAATCCCGCCTTGCTCGCCGCTTCGGCCGAGATCGAGCCGGACGCCTGACCTGCAGGCCGTTGTCGGTATCGAGCAGATGAAGACGGTCGACTCCGCTCTTGGCAGTTCCTACATAGCGGCACCGCAACCTGGTACAGCAAAGGCCGAAGGCATCGAGGTTTCCGTTCCCCAAGCTGTTGGCAAGCTCGGCGACGAATACGACAAGCGGTACGGCCTGGCCGACGAACACCTGGCCGAGATCAGCCGGATCAGCTACGACAACGCCAAGCTCAACCCCAACACGCAGACCCGCACCTGGTATAAAGACAAGGAGCCGCGCTCAGCCGGGGCGACGACAACGCCGCTATCGGAGGCCGTATCCGTCTGGCCGACTGTTCGCAGGTCACCGACGGCGCCGTCACGGTGTTTCTGGCCTCACACGGGCCTACGCGGCGACTACGCAGCGACCAACGGCCTCTCGATCAACGACATCCGCACATCAAGGGCTGGGGGTCACAACACCGCTCGGCTTCGCTTCGAAGACAAGGTGCACAGAACAGAGTCGGTACGTACTCCCCACGTTCGCAACACGATCACCAGTGCCATGAAACGCCGGCATTGCCGACGTGTCTGGCATCGACGGCATCGAGACCCACGACTGCTTCACGACATCCGGAATACATGGCCATCGACCACTTCGGCATCACGGCACCGGGCGAAAGCTGGAAGGCCATCGAAGAGGGCAGGATCGACATCGACAGTGATATCCCGATCAACCCCAGCGGTGGACTCATCGGCGCCGGGCATCCGGTCAGGGCAACGGGCGTCCGCCAGCTCCTTGACGCTCACAAGCGGGTCACCGGTACCGCGGCGACACCAGATCGAGGCGCCAAGAACTTCCAGACGCTTTATCAGGGCAGCGGCGGATCGCTGCGGCTTCGTTGTCGGCGTCGACAGGTCGGCGCATCGATAGCAAATCTGCGTCACTACGCCGATGGAGCTGGCCTTCGGGCCAGTTCCATTTGCGTTTTTGGCCACGGTCGAGCCATGGTGGCGGCGTGGTACGTTGACGGGTTCTAAACCAGTCGTGCGAACGAGCCGAAGCACAGACATGAAGCTCCACACCGGTTCTGTCGCGTCGACGCCGCTATCTGGGTCGAAGCGCAGGGAACCCTGTCGCTTTGGCATCACGTTTCGGGTTGGCCAGCCGACGAGCCACTTACGCATCGCGGTGTACCAACAGCTATGACCATCCCTGCGCCATGAGCTCGCGGCCGCTGACATCAAGGCGGTCGTGCTAATCTCGACCCAGCGCACCACGCGCTCTACACCACGGGCGATCCACATCCGCTTCGTCGAGTCGATCTGCAGCTGGCTCGAGAATGTGCCTTGAGCGACTTCGACGCCGCCCTCAAACAGGCCAAAGGCGAAGCCCCTCACCCCCTGACACCAGTGGGCGAACATTTCCGAGCCCGGTTCGGCAACGTCGGCCCCTGGCCGAGCAAACCTCCCGAAACTCGGTCTCGACTGGCTCGGCCTCGACCACGTCCGCGCCTGGTTGGCGCCAGCTTCAGCTCGTACTGGTCCTCTGGTTCATCGGCCAAAGCCTGCGCACAGGCATCTCCGTCTACCTGATGGCGATGCGCTCCCCCTGCTCAGTGTTCCCCGCGAGGCCCACCAGGACACGCCCCAATGGTTCCCAACCGACGACGAGAACGACAACCGCATCTCGTTCTCGATGATCCTCTACGATCGCCCGAAACCGTCGTCATTCGAAACGTGCTCGATATTGCCGTTCGCCGGACGCTTGACGATCGAGGCATTGCCCACGCCGCGCCAACGACCTCGTTTGACAGCATCGGCGACGACCTCCAGACAGCTCCACCTAACGGTCGAGGTGGCGCCAGGCGGCCTCGACCGGCGATCCTCGAATTGCGCGACATGCTGAGCAGCATGGCGCTAGGCGGTTGTCGCCAGAAGACCTCGACAGGCGGTCGAGCAGGGCGAGCCGACGGTGAGCTTGCTGGTCTCATTGCGTATGCGACCCGAGCGGCCTTCAACCGCCCTCTCCCGACCGTCCGACCAACGGTCCCGGTAAGTCGAGACGGTGTATGCCAGCGTCACGCCAACCGTTTTGGCCGAGGTTCTGGAGTCGGCCCTGGACCTCGCTCATTGGACCAGCGCCGCAAGTCAGGCCAGCCGTGGAAGCCGACACCGATCATGGGCTAATCGCTGGCGTCGAGTTTCGTGCCGTCGATAGCGACAGGACGCTCACCGTCGGTGCAGCGGGGCTGCGGTACGAACAAGGCGATCACGTCACCTCGGTTGTGTGGCGAGACATCGAGGCCGTGGTGCACGTCACCGACGAGGAACGCTCTCTACGCCAAGGACGGTCCGCCGCTCGAGTTCAGCTGTCCGACTGGGACGAAGGCCGTGACCTGATTGGCGACATCGATCGTCTCCAAGTCGGGCACGTTCAAAGTTGTAGTCTCGTGGCCTTGGGACTCTGACGACGACATGACCTAGGGTGTATGCCTCAAGAAAGCGAGTGGCGCGTGGAGCACGTCAACATCTCCTACTGCTGAGCAATCGGCGATCAAGCAGATCTTCGCGTCGCCAGGTTTCGCCGGTTCTGGTTTGCGAATGTGCTTACCGGATTGGCCAATGGTTCGAGCCGGTTCGTCTTCGTCTGGCTGGTCGGCACGCTAACCGACTGGGAGCAGCGCCGACCCTCGGTATCGCCGCCGGACTACCGGCATTCTTCTTGTCGTCCGCGGGCCTACTCATCGACCGCATGTCACTACGCTTTAAAGCTCGGCATGCCATCGCTGCTGCACAACGACCTCCGCTTACGTTTCTCTCCGCCGGCCTTGCCTCATCGAGCAACTCGTCAGCACCGCCGTGTTCCGGCTCATTTCTGGTCGCCATCCCTTGGCCGCATCGACCCCGTTGTTCCAGGCGCTGGTACCGCTCATCGTGCCTGCGCGACCGGAGTCAGCCACCAGGCCGTGGCCTTGCAGAACATGGGCGGCATGCTGGCGCTGATTATCGGTGCCGCCACCGGTGCCGCTCATCCAAAGTCTTCGGTATCGCCGCATCGCTGTGGTTCCTGACGGCCGTTCCCCTCGTCGCCGTTGCTGTGTTCGCCCGGGCTGGACTCCTAACGGCACCCGATACCGGCAAGAGGAAGCTGAGGATCGGTGAAGCGGTCGATGTGGCGTTGAAAGACCGAGCCCCTTCGCACCTCGTTCATGACTGGTATCGCGACGGCGGCGACGTTTGTGTTGTTGCCGATCTACGCCCAGGACGTGCTGCTCGTTGGAGCCGCTAAGGCCAGCATGCTGAACGTGACGATGGGGGTTGGCATGGTCATGACGTCGTTGGCAATGGCCAGGCGATCAAACTTTGCGTACCCGGGTCAGGTAACTCTCGGCGCCCTGTCGGTCGGCCTCGGCACCGGCTTGTTTCTCATCGGCCTCGGTCCAGCTGTCCCGTAACGCTGCTCGTCACGGCGGGTTGGGGAATGTGCGGCGGCGTTGCCATGACGGGCCTCCGATCGCTCATGCAGACAAGCACATACTGAGATGTGGGTTTGCGATCGCTTTGCCCAGAACGGATCGTTCCCGTTAGGAAGCGCCGTACTGTTCGTGCTTGTCAACTGACGAGCATCCAGACGGCACTGGTGCTGATCGGCTTGATCATCGCGGTGTCGGTATGGAGCCAATGGTTCCGCCCCATCCTCGACCTCCGCGCCTCGGCCTGTGAAGTGGCCACTATTACGCCCATTTCCGGGCGCAGAAGTGGCTTCTTTACGACCACTTCCGGGCGCATCAAGGTGGTGACGAACCGGCAGCAGCGGAGGATCTTGAGTGCTTCGTCGGCATGGCGTTTGAAGTTGACCTCCCGACTTGATCACCAGCACCCAGCATCGTGCCCGACGAACGTGACCCGGGCAATGGGCAAGGATACGATCGCTTCACACCGAATTGAGCGGCAGCCGTCTTCTTCGGATCGGCCAGGAGCGGGAAGCCGAGCGTATGCATTTCGTCAAACTCGTTGGGCCGATCGGACCGATCAGGGCTGATTCCCACCACCGTGGCGTTGAGTGCATCGAACTCGGCACGCAAGTCACGGAAGTGGCAGCTCTCCTTCGTTCAACCAGGCGTGAACGCTTTGATGTAGAAGTACAGAACTGCGGGACCATCAGCCACGAGCGAGTCGAGCGAAACCGACTCTCCGGACGATGATTCAAGGACGAAGTTCTCGACGAGATCACCTTGTTTCATGGCGGCACCGTAGCAGGCATACGCTGCGGAGGTGTCGCTCCCCCATCGCTCGGTTCCAGCGCGCGCTACACCAACCGGTTCATCGAGCCCCTGCTCGCTCGACGTCCTGGATTTGTGCGTGTCATCCACCAGGGCCGGCGCTCGGGAACGACCTACGTCACGCCCCTCCTAGGCTTCGCTTCCGGCAACACCGTCACCATCGTTCTCACGTACGGCCGCCAGGCCGATTGGGTCGTGAATGCGCAGGCATCGCCAGCCAAGATCCCAAACGGCGACGGCCGAGCAGGTGATCTCTTCGATCACCCTGTCGGACGTTCGTACCGCCGTGGCGATACCCGCCAGCCTCCGGCGCCTGCTCCGTGCTACGGATCAGCGATGTCGCGGTGTTGACGACGTGACTCTTGGCGCGACTGTATGCCGCCCCAAGAGGGATGGAGGGCGACACAGCGTGGACTACATCCTCAGGCCATTCAGTCGCACCAGGGGGGCGTACATGGAGCGACCGGCTCCCGAAGATGAGCTACTGGGTGCGACCTTAGCGCTACGACAAGGGGCGACTATCGAAAACATTGCGACGTAATGGCGGTGTGAGGCGGGCCCATCTCATCGAGAAGCCACAGATCGGCCGCGGTGACCAAGCGGGCGTCGAAGCGTATTCGGCCAGCGCCCGCGGCGATCGGTCACAACACCCGCCTGGTCGCCGTGGAGGCCGCGGACGCCAAGCCGGTCGAGCCAGTCGCAGACGTTGTCGAGCTTCCTCCCGTACGCCTTCAGGGTCAACCGAGCCGCCAGCGCCCCTGGCGGCTCGGGGAATCGATATCGACCGATGGGTCTCGAAGCGGCGCTTCACGGAGATGAGCAGCACTCGCTTCTGACGGTCGTCGGTCAGTGGCAGATCGCCGAGGCTTATCGTGGCGCCGTCACCCGCACCATCAGCACCGTCGCTAACACCGTCACGTTGATCAAGGCCAGCACGACCGTCGGGGGAACGTCAGAGCCACGTCGGTCTGGATTGCCGGGCGCAGACCTCATAGCGGACCGAACCGGCCTCAAAACCGGATCAGAGAAACGGGGAACGACAAGCGCAACTTCTCGACCGGAGGCGACGACAAGCGACGAGCGCGACTCGCTGTCGCGGACCTCAATGGAGATCCGGTGTCGCCGAGGTTGCGCAGCCGCAAATGTCGCCCCGGCTGTAGAGCTGCTGGCCGAGGCGGCGATGAAGATAGGGATTCTCATCGATGACCAGGTCGGCTTCGCGCCCAAACACCAGTTGCTCGCCCAACCCAGGCGCTTGAATCTCGCCCGCAAAGTCAATCTCGAGCGTCATTGGTGAGGTGCTAGGCATCGTTTGCCTCCGACGTCACGACGAAGGCCGCCGAGCCGACAATGACCCGATCGCCCGGCTCAACTCAGCCACTTCGTTCTCCGGCAATTTCTCCGGTGCCCCCGTTGCGGATCGGACGACAGCCGACCCGTTTTCTCGACGCCAGGTCGGTAACCCAGAGGCCGCCCTCCCTCACCTGCGCTCGAAGATGCGTTCGCGAGGCGCGATCGCCGGCAATAGCGATGGCGATCACGGATGTCCTCCACCAACGGTTTGCGGCCAAGCACCACCGACGTGGCTACGTCGATCTGACTACCATCGTCAAACTGCAATCGGTAGGTCAGCTCGGGCGGGCCGGGCCGAATGGCTGCGACCACGTCCGGCGCCAGTGTCTGGCCCGAAGACGTGGCGACGTCAAGCTGCAGCGAACCCACCGGCGAGGACCGTGCCGCCGACATCGTTCGGTGGTCGACGGCCACCCCGCTCGAATCTCGCCCCGCTGAGGCATCGCAGCAATGTGGTCTACCCATGTGCCGGAGCCGGCGCCGAGAGCATCGGCGCGCTCGGCAAGTCGTTGTCAATGCACTATCGCCGAAGACCCGCAAATGAACTGCTGTGTCGCCGACGACGGCAGCCACGAAGGCCGGTACATCGAACTTGGCGTCGAGGACGTACTGTGCCAGGGCCACCATCACCGAATCATCGTCGGCGTTCGAGAATTGCTCGGTGCGAGGCCATCGGCCGGTGGCGGGCATCAGGCACAAAGAGCACCGCCTGCCCGTTGCGGCGAGATACGAGCCCACCTCCTGGCCCGACTTTCATTGACGAGGCAATCATGTGAGGGCTCCTTCAGCGTTCGTTGGGTACTGAGGCATCGGGTGCAGTGGCATGGGCGAAGTCGAGGCAAATGGCGATCGCATTGTCTCTACCACCCGCCCGGTCGGCACGCGCCGACTAAGGCGTGAGCAGAGCCAGTGGACGCTCACCCGAGCCCGGCAACCAGAAATTCGTTTGGGCTTAGCTGGCCGTACACACCGTCGGTGCAGAGAATCAATCGCATTGCACCCGTAGGTACGAACGTCGCAACGGTCGGTACTGCCTCATCCTGAGCCGCCAAGGTAGCGAGTAAGCGCCTTGAGCTCCTTAGCCCGATCGACCCTCCCGCTACGTGGGCCCGTCCCGAGTCACGCAATGCCTGCTCAACTGAGTGGTCGGACGTCAACACATCGAGACCACCATCAGCCAGAAGCGGTACGCCCGTACATCACCGACATGCGCCAATGACACGACGCCGCCACCAAGTGCGCGGCCAGCAGCCGCTCCTGATCGCTCGTATCCCTGCTGACGGGCGCTCAACCTGACTGTCGCTTTGCGAATATCTCGCCCATTCGTCCTGCTCGTTCGGATCGGCGGCCGCCAGAATCGTGCGGACTGCAACGTCGGCCGCCACATCGCCACCGGGGTACCCTCCCATCCCGTCGGCGAGGACAAAAGAGCCAGTCGCCAGCCGACGCCCACGAGTGCTTCATTGCGCTCTCGAAGCACGCCTCGAGATGTCGCCGCACCCCAAGCTTGTCATGGCGACCAGGCCTCCGATCGTGCCACCAGAGCATCCCAGACCGGACCGTCCACCGTGATCATCGTCATCGATCGTCATGATCCACCCTCCGTTGTGTTTGCGTGTGCGTTGGCCTCGATCGCACCGGCGGCTCTGGTGCGCTCGATGGACGGACTATGAAGATGCCAATGCCAACGACGACCAGACCAGTAGGCGTCAGGACCAGCGCAGCCTTTACCCGGCTCGTCGACTGCTGGTCACTGAGTACCGTTCCCGCGGCGGAAGATGCAGGCGGTTTCCAGCGCACGAGCGATCACCTTGGGCTTCGCCCGACAGGAGCTGGAGCACGGCGCACCATCGATCGTTAGATCATCGTCGTCCATTGCCCAGATCCTTTCTTAAGGGACGAGGGTCGACGAGGTGAATAACCACCGGCGCCGCCGATAGCGGCTCCGCCGACACGCCGCCGCCGTTTCGTAGTCTCCCAAGCCCTGCGCAACGGCGTCCCGATTCAGCTCGGCCGGATGGAGAGCTGCCCGGTCGACGGCCAAGGCCAGTCGCTCGACAGGCTCGTCGAGTTCAGCCGAGTGCTCCAGGGCTGCAAGGGACGCTGAAGCGAGCTCGGACGGCGTTGCCGACAGCTGTGGTTCGAGTCCATGCTCGACAAAGCGGTCGCAGAGTTCTCGCCTTCGGTGATCTGGAGTCGGCCATCAGTCGCCCCGAGTCTGCGCCGACGGCGACGGCGTTTGAAACTGTACCTCACCCAGACCTGCCCCCAGAACTGGAGTGGCCAGTCGATCCGACGCGCCCGCAGCGATACTGACCAGCCAATCGGCAGTACATCGATTCGTCGCCAGGTTCAACGGCGTCGTCCTCGGTCGCGTCCAGTTGCGACACCGGCGGGGGTCTGGTTGGGGTGATGGCGGAGGAGGCGGGTTCGGTGTCGCGGCCTCTTGGTGATGCTTCGACCGGTCAGGTCGACTCGGGCTCGCGTCGCGGTCGGGTGGCGGCATCAACAGGCAC
The DNA here is from genome assembly GCA_041394345.1 of Acidimicrobiales bacterium. GTDB lineage: Bacteria > Actinomycetota > Acidimicrobiia > Acidimicrobiales > SZUA-35 > JBBKWJ01. Next base: position 150,986 of record JAWKIN010000002.1, read on the forward strand.
CCAACCGCGTTCTTCGGTGAGCACTTCGATCCACGCACTGGCGTCACCCGCGAGCACCGTGGCCGAACCGTCGACGTACCGTTCAGGCGGTACGACGTAGCCCACGACGACTCGGGCCGCTACGCCATCGATGCGCAGCAATACGGCGGCGCCGGCGGCGAACTGCTCTTCGTAGCCGATGAGCGCATCGGTGTCGGCGAAGAACTCGCTCAACCGGGCAAGCGAATGGCCGGGACGAGCGACGCCGGTGGCATCGTAGAAGCCTGCGGTCGAGAAGGCCTTCGCGAGCGCAACGACATGGTCGCTGCCTCGGTCGACGCCCTCGAACACATCGCCAGCGACGTTGACGAAGGCGGGCGGAACCAGGTCGAGTTCGGAACCATCCGCTGGACTCGCAACCATGGTTAGCGCCGCGAGCTCATCGAGGGAGGCGACGTTGTTTTCCACGGCGGTGATCGACAGCCGCGTGCCCGGCCGCAGACCCCCTGGCACGGCCGCCGTACCAGTCTCAGCGTTGAAGCGAAGCTTGCTTTCGGTTCCTTCCACCTCGATCCGGCGGGGCCAGCCACTCAATGGCACCCACGGATCGTTGCCGCCAACGACGTCGATCGCGTAGGTCACCTCTGACCCGAACGCCGTCGGCGAGTCGGGAAAACGTCGGTCAATCGGCACGAACCGGCTCGCCCCCGACGATCCGGCGTCGGTCACCGCCCAGACGGTGCCTGCATACGAGCTCAGTGTCGCCACACCAAAGCGCTCGATTGGTGTCGACGCTGTCACGATGAATCGCTCGTCGTCGCGGACTCCCGCTTTCAACGCAGCCTTGATTGTCACGAGTGGACTTGGCTCGTCAAGCGGATCCCACGGACGATCCTGGTAGGTACGGAGATCAAAGCGATCCCGTTCCGTAGGCGTCGGCAGATACGGCCCGACGACGGCGGTAACGATGGCCACACTAACTAGGACCACGCCGACGGCTAGCGGGCCGGTCAGCTCGCGTAGTCCCGTCGCTAACCGCGGCGCGCTGAGGTGGCCGAGAAGCAACACACCGCACGACAGGACGACGCCTTGCGCGACCGCAATGCGCTTGTCCCCAACGGTAAGCAGACAGGTTGCGAGCAGCACGGCAACCGGGCCGACGGCTACCGAGATAGCTGGTGCACCGCGCCGAACAAGTTCGCCCGAGATCGCGGCACCGAACCAGGCCGTAGCGTATGGCACCACACGAAGCGTCGGAGTCAGGGCGGCGGGAGGTGATGCCGAGAGCAGGTCGGACCAACCATCAACGAGCGCACCGGCGAAGCCAAGCGGATCATGCGGCCCCACGATGAACAGGGTGCCAACCGCCCCGAACGCAAGCAGCGAGAGCGCCAATGTCTCGCCCAGGTAGAGGCGCTTCCATCGACCGAAGGCTGCCACACCGAGCCCAACGGCGGCTCCGGCCACAACCGGCACGAGAAACAGCCACCCTTCAAACACTGGCCGCAAGCCCAAGGAACTGACAACGAGCAGTATGCCGCTCACCAGTAGCACACCCGATTGTTTCGAGGCCGTCGTCATCTCATCACCTGGTTCCAAGCGTCCCCGAAGGTTGTGACATCGTCTGCGTCAATAAGCGTCGCCGCGGGCAAGGTCACGCGGCGGCCGTCATCATCACAGCCGATGCGCACGATGACCGCTGCCGCGCGCTGCTTGGTCGCGTTGACCACCGGTAGGAGCCGTTCCGCGCTCGCCGGTCCGGTCACCACGACCAACACGGACGTATCGGGCTCTTGGTCCAGAACCTTCGAGCAGGTGCCGGCGAGATCTGCGGGTCCGGCCCCCGAAATGAGTGTCAAGCTGTCAAGGACCTCATCGACCCCGAGCCGCTGGGCAGCGGAGACGATTGCGGTCTGACCGTTGTAAAGCGAGACGGGTTGATCGTTGACAAGACCACTCACGCCAAGCGATGCGAGGATGTCGACTGCCACCTCGTAGCCATCGTTGCGATACGACTCAGCTGACGCGTCCACGACCACGGTGAGATAGGGACGGCGATTGTCAACGAAGTGTTTCACCATGAGGGTGCCGGTACGAGCGGTGGAAAGCCAGTGCACGTGCCGCGGATCGTCGCCGATGTTGTATTCGCGAAGGGCATGAAACGAAACGTCGCCAGCCGGCGAGAGATCATTGGTCGGACCTTCGAGATCCTTCGCAAAGCCAACGGGAGCGGGATGAGTCGGAACAACTCGTGGCCGCACCCAGAGCTCGTCGGCGTCTGACTGGACAACGTCTCGCCGCAGGAGACCCAGTGGGTCGGCTCGCGAGATAACGAGCGGGCCAATCGGAAACACGCCCCGACGGCCGGTCGGTAGATCGAGCACGTGCTCCGTCACAGCGTGCGGTGCGAGACCGCGCAGCGGGACAACCACCACCTGATCGCCGATGTGTTCGTGCAGCAGACGGTCGACGATCGGTGTCATTGCCGGATTGGAGATCGTCAGGGTGACCGTGGCCGCCTCACCCACCTGCACCTTGCTGGGGCAAATGGTGCGATACATCCAGCCGTTGCCGGCCGAGAACAAACGGAGCAGCCACGAGAAGTGCGACGAGGCAGCCCGTCGCCAAAACGACGAGCTCGATCCATCCGAGCCACCACCCGGCGCCGTACGCGGACAACGCCGAAGACAACCACCCACAGGCCCGACGATGTCAGTGGAATCCGCCGCACCCAAAGGCTCCTACGAACGAACGACGCCTGGTACGTCGACTGCTTGAACCAATGCCGAAACAAGATCGTCAGGCTCGATTCGTCGCAGCTCTGACTCCGGAGTGAGCAGCAGTCGGTGGCTCATGACACTTCTGGCAACCACCTTGACATCATCTGCGTTTACGAAGTCGCGGCCTTGCGACAGTGCGAGGGCTCGGACCGATAGCATCATCGCCACGGCACCCCGCGCCGACACACCAAGCCGGACCTCAGGTAGCTGACGACTGGCGTCATAAAGCCGCACGATGTAGTCATGAATCGCGGGAACAACCGGGACGCGGCTGGCCAACTCGATCATCGCTTCAACCGCACTGGTTGATAGCACTTGCTCGACGCTTGACGCATCGATCCCATTTTGCTGCGTTCATCAGTACGGCCGTCTCGGCCTCCCGATCGGGATAGCCAAGCGAGATTCGCATCAGAAAACGATCGACCTGGGCCTCAGGCAATCGATACGTCCCCGCTTGTTCAACGGGGTTCTGCGTCGCAATAACAATGAACGGTCGAGGGACCGAGTTTGTTGCGGTGCCGATCGTGACCTGGCGTTCCTCCATAACCTCAAGGAGCGCCGACTGGGTCTTTGGCGAGGCCCGGTTGATCTCGTCGGCGAGGACAATGTTCGCGAAGATTGGCCCTTTACGCAGCTCGAACTCACCGTCTCGCTGGCTGTAGACCAGGCCACCCGTGACGTCGGCGGGGAGAAGATCGGGCGTGAATTGGATACGACTCCAACTGCCATCGAGCACGTTGGCAATCGACTTCGCCAACACGGTCTTGCCGGTGCCCGGTACGTCCTCGATGAGGAGGTGACCCTCAGCAAAGAGGCAGACGAGGGCCATTGCGACCTCATCCTCCTTGCCTCGGACGACCTGGCAGATCTCGCCCAAGACGTCATTGAATTGTCGAGCGAATGACTCCGCGTCATCTGCTGTCAGTTGTCCCATGCTGCCGCCTCCGTGGTCCTTTCCTCTGTGATGATCGGCGTCATTTACCGCTTACCTAAGACCTTTTCGCTCGTCTGCTGGGTCATGGCCAAACGATCGAAGGCGAGGTGACACCACCTGCGACGACCCAAACGGTTTCGCCTGGGTACCCGAAGAAGCAGCCCGATGCGTTGATCGCACCGGTGCCATCGACGGCCGTCGAGTAGGAGGTGAAGGCCGCTCCGTTGCTCGCATGACAGACGACGGTGATTGTGGTGTTGGGGGTGTAGTTTCCACCGGTCACCTGAATTCTCTGACAGTCGCCCGAGTTGCAGCCGGCGCCGGTGTACTGGCTGCCGACGCCGACGGTAACGAACGGTGGCGGTGCCGTTGGCGTGGCGGATGTCGTTCCGTACGGACCACAGCCAACCGCATTGCAGGCGCGGACCGCGAAGGTGTACGTGATCCCGTTGGTAAGGCTGGTATAGGTGTTGCTGAACCCGCTCGACGACGATGGCGTGAGCGACCCTGGCCCGGTGACAACCTGCCACGAGGTGACTGGTTGGCCGCCGGTGCTGGCCGGCGCAGCCCAGAAAAGCGTTGCCGTGGCGTTACCGGACGACGCGCTCACTGACGCCGGAGCCGATGGAGGCCCCCACGTCGTTGTGCTCTGCGATGCACTCCAGACACCGCACCCAACGGTGTTGCAGGCGCGAACTTCGACGGAATACGAACTGGAATTGTTGAGCCCCGAGATGGCCTGCGGGTTGGACGTAGTCGTGGTGGCCGTACCGCCATTGACCCGGTACTGGTAGAACGAGATCGCGTCACCATTGCCCGATGCCCCACCCCAACCGACCGAGATCACCCCAACTGCGGTTGGTCCTACGCTACTGATCGTTGGCGCCGTCGGCCGGCCGGCCGGGACCACGGCGGCCGACAAAGTGCTCCATGCTCCCGGTCCTTCCTCGTTGACGGCCCGCACCTCGAACCGGTAGGACGTGCCGTTCGTCAGACCGGTGAACGTATGACTCGTCACACCGGCGCCGACGGATTGCATTGCGCCGCCGTTCACCCGCACGTTGTAGGCCGTCACGGCACATCCCTGATCGTCGGGCGCGCTCCAGGACACCAGGGCCGACTGGTCGGCACGAGTGGCACTCGGGGTTCCGGGTGCGTTTGGCACCGAGCAAGGCTTGACCGCAGCCGACCAGTCGCTCCACGGCCCGGGAGCTGGCGCCCTATTGACGGCGCGAAGGCGGAATCGGTATGTCACACCGTTCGTCAGCTGAGCCCAGCGATAGCTCGTTGTCGTACCTCCCGGGACGACGACCGTTTGTCCGCCCGACTCCACCTCTAGCTCGAAGCTGGCAATCGGATCGCCGTTGTTGGCCGGTGGTGTCCACGCAAGGTCGAGGTACTGGTTGCCGCGTTGCACGATCGGGGCCGAAGGCTTTGCCGGTGCGTCGAGCGGATGCTCGCTTGTCGACCAACCAGAGGCATCTGAATCGCCGGCCGAGTTCGTTGCCACAACGCGGAACTGGTACTCGACACCGTTGGTCAGGCCGGTCCACCCGTATGTTGTGGTGCCAGCACCAACACTTATGACAGCCGACGTGCCACCACCGATCTCGAGCTTGTATTGGGTGAGTGGTGAACCGTCGTTCGGCGGCGCAGTCAAGCAACGTCGAGTTCGCCGTTGGCAAACTGGAACTGACGGCGGCCCCGGCCGACCAGGGATCGTGTCTGGGCGCACTGGAGCGCTCGCGCCGCCGTAGTCGCCCCAGCCCGCAGCATTGTGGGCTTGCAAGCGGAACGAGTAGACGTCGCCGTTTGTGAGTCCGGTGGCCTGGAAGCTGTTCTGGACTCCGAGGTCCACGACTGACGTCGAGGCCGTTGTCTGGTTCGAGATGGCGAGTCGGTAACGATCGATCGGCGACCCGTTTGCTGGCGGAGATGTCCAGGTGACCGTCGCCGTCGCGTTGTCCGCTACCGCCGACGGCGCAATTGGCGCCGGGACGACCGATGATGGTGATCGTGACCTGGCCTACCGCCCGGCGGGTGGCGTCGCCCGTGGCATCTACCACGGTGTAGGTGAACGTGGCTGTCCTGAAGAAGTCCGGCGAGGTGAGAACCGTACGACACCAGGCGCGGACTCGATCGACGTACCGGCCGTCGTCGCCCCAGATCTGGACAATCGTGAGGCCCTGCCCAACGGGATCGATGTCGTTACCGAGGAGGTTGATGTCGAGCGCCAGTCCCTGAGTTGTTTGCGCCACGTCGGCGACGGCCGTCGGTAGTGGCTTCGTCGACGCGATAACCGTGACCGTCACCGACCCCGTCGTTTCAGCCCCGGCACTGTCTGATGCGGTAAACGACACCACCGAGCTTGCGCCGGTTGATCCGACCGGGGCGGAGATCGTCAGCACGCTCCCGGCTAGCGAAACGGGGAAGGGTGCCTCGGTCGCACCGAGACGGAAGGTCGCTGTGTCACCAGGATCTGGGTCGTCGACCAGCGTCGCCAAGTCGAAGACAGCGCTAGATCCGGCCTCGACGTCTATCGACCCAGGCGAAACGAGTGGTGGTCGATTGCTGGGAGGCAGCACCGTGATGCTCGCGAAGCCACTGACAAGGTGACCGTGCTGGTCGTCGACGCTGTACGAGAAGCTCGCCTGACCGCTGAAGCCGGTGTTGGGTGTGAACGTCACTCGGAGCGTATTACTCGATGATGCATCGACGGCGACCGTGCCGCCCTGAACGCCATCGCAACAGACGAAGTACAGGTCATCGCCGTCGGCGTCGCTCGCCAGTGCCGACAAATCAATCGTCACCGGCACGCCAGATGGGGTTTCCTCGGCCGACCGTCGCACAACCGGAGCCTGATTCTCGACGACAAACAACGTGACTGAGGCCTGATCAGACAGACCGTCCGCATCGGTAACCGTGTAGGTGTACTGGCCCGATTTCGGGCCGGCCGTTATCTCGAGGTTATCGCCGACGACTCGCACCTGCGGGTCAGAGCTCGACAGCTGGAGTTGCTCGCTACCGCCGTCCGGGTCGTAGTCATTGTCGAGCACTGGCACGAGCACGGTTGTCCCAGCCCGCACGGGGCCGGCCACATCGTTGGTCGCGACGGGTGGGACCGGGTCGGGCCGGGCCGCGATGTTGATGGTGATCACGGCGCTATCGCGATGGCCTGCGCCGTCGGAGATCTCGTAGTAGACCGAAAGTTCAAGGCCCTCATCCGGGATGCCATCGGGAGGTGGCGGCTGATACGTCACCGTCGCCCCGTCCGTCTCGATCTCGCCGACGTTGGCGATGCCAACGCTCGTGATGGAAAGTCGGTCGCCATCAGGGTCGACGTCGTTCGCCAGAACCTCGAGTGCGATCGCACCGTTGCCAGCGGCGACCTCGTAACTATCCGGGTATGCCTTTGGCGCCCGGTTGACCGTCGGCCTCGGCATGACGCCAACCCTGACGTGTCCCACGCTTCGGCCGCCTTCGGTATCGACAACAACGTAGGAGAAGCGGTCCGTTCCGGTGAAGCCGTCGTTCGGCTGATAGGTGACGGTGCCGTCGTCGCCAAGCTGCGCCGAACCGAACAGGGGCTGCTGTGCCACGCTCTCCACTTGGAGTGGATCGTTGTCCGGATCGGTGTCGTTGGCCAGCACGTCGACGAGGAGCGACTCGCCCTCGGTGGTCCGGCCGACATCGGCCCGCGGTACCGGCGAGCGATTCGGATCGTTCGCCCCGATGATGCGAACGTCGACTGACGTCGCTGACGTCGTCCCGGCTTCGTCCTCAACGTCGTAGCTGAAGGTGAACCCGCTGGACTGGTTGGCCGGGACCGTCAACTCGACCGTCTGTCCCCGGTCGCCAACGGCGAAGGTTGCGTCCTGGTCGGCAAGGGGCGGGACATGCAGGATGCGAAGGGACCCGCCCTCCGGATCACTGTCGTTCGCCAGCACCGCGAGTCGACTCGTCCGCCCGGCGCGAACCTCGAACGAGTCAGGTGTCAGCTGTGGCGGCTGGTTTGTAGCCGGTACCTCAGCTACCGCAACGACGACCTGAGTGGACACCGGCTCGTGGTGGCCGTCGCTAATCGCGTAGCGGAACGGTACTCGGCTGGCCGCTCCGACCTCGACGGTCACGGCGAATCCGGTGCCAGGCAACTCAACAATGGAGAGTCCGGGAGCCTCGTCCCACTCGACGACGCCGACGACATCACCATTTGGATCGGAATCATTCGCGAGGACGTAGACGATCCGAGTGCCGCCGAGAGGGATTGCGACGTCGTCACGGACAGCCACCGGCGGTTGGTCGGCACTAGCTTCTTGCGCTTCGACCCGGATCTGGGCGCGATCACTGTTTTGGCCGTCGGAGATCAGGTACTCAAATCGGTAGGTCCCGGGTGCTGGTGGCGTAAACGAGAGCTCGCCGTCGGTGGCCAACGCCAGCCCGACCAGATCGTCGACGACCACACCGGCTGGCAGACCCTTCGCAATGGGCTGTTGGGCCACGTAGATGGGATCGTCGTCAGGGTCCGTGTCATTGGCTAGGACATTGAGTTGAGTCGACTCGCCAACGTTCGTGACTATCAGGTCGTTGCGCGCATCTGGCTCGTTGTTCGAAGTGGCAATCCGAACCCTGACCCGAAGTCGTCCTTGCGCAGTGGCGCCAAAGTCGTCCTCCACCGTGTACGTCATCTCGACGATGCCGTCATCACCGGTCGGGTCCGGCGTAAAGGTGACAGAACCGCTCGGGTCAAACGTCAGCTGGCCAGAGTTGGCCTCCACCGCCGTCAGCAGTAATGTGTCACCTTCTGGGTCACTATCGTTGTCAATGACGTTGAGCGACACGGGGCTACCGGCGCGAGCAACGGCAACGTCAGTACGTGGCACTGGTGGTTCGTTCGTCGCACCGTCGGCGGCCGCCACCGTCAGCGAAAGTGTGCCAGTCGCCTCGCCGCCCCGTCCGTCGGTGACCGTGTAGGTGAAGCTCAGGGCTCCGCTGAACCCCGCATCGGGTCGAACTTGGATAGTGCCACTGCCAGGTGGGACCGAGACCGTTGCTGGTATCCGGTCAGGAAGCCCGAGAGCGGAGACCGCCAGGACATCGCCGTCGGCATCGGTGTCGTTGGCCAGAACCGGCACGAGCACGGTTCGCTCCGACCTTGTTGCCGCCACATCATCGACGGCGACCGGCGGCTCGTTCTCGTCGTCCTCGTCGAACTGATCGACCGCCTCGAAGAGTGGATCGTCGGCGTCAGGAGCTTCCTTCCTGTCCGGATCCTTCCCTGGGTTGTCTACCGTGGCCTCTGCCTCGTCGACCTCGTCTTCCGCCAACGCAGAGCCCCAGTCGTCGATCCGAGCGAGCTCGCGATCGGGGCTCGCCACCCACGCCGCTCCTGTTTGCAGTTCGTTCACCCAGACCCAGCTATTTACCAGTCGCAACCGAACCGTGCCCACCGAACCGACGAGCGAGGAGCGCTCTGCCTCGCGTCCGTTGCAGAACTTCACAAACTCACGGGGCTGCAGGCTGACGGCAAAAACGCAGCCACGGAAGTGGATCGGCGGCGCATAGCTCGACCCGGAAAGCTGGCCGAGAACGGCCACCTCGTTCGTCGAGAGGTCGACGACGAAGACGTCGCCCGAGTGTCCGATCATCGCAACCGACGAAGCGGATCCAGTCGGCGCCTGTTGCACCACGGCAACATCGCTTGCGAGTAGTCGAGACGTCCCGCCGACGACCCACGACGCATCTCCATCGAGCAAAACCAGGGCGCCATCGTTCACTGGCACGATCTGATCGATGTGTCCGCCGGACATGACTGCTCTCACTCCACGGTCATCGTTGGCCGTGAGCGAAACCACTTCGAAGGCATTGTCGGCCCGCTTACTCGCCACGACGACTGAACCATTGGGGGCGACGCCAACGGCACCGGAATCCTCCGATGAGTACACCGTTGGCGCACGGTCGAGGTTGGCGGTGTCAAGCAGTTCCTCGGCGGTGAGGGCCCACACACGGAGCGGGTTCGTCTCAAACAACACCGCCCCTCATCAACGGCGACCACCTGAGTAGTCGAATGCAGAGCGACGTCAGCGGCGAGCGGATACGTCCGCTCGTCGAGTGCGACGAGCCGATTGTCGGTTCGGTTGTGGACCAGCGTTGCCCCGGCGGCTTGGTCGACATCAACGTCTGCGCCGGGCACGGTCATCCGGATGGCTGCCGTCACTTCAAGAACCTCACGATTGAGGTGGCCGACCGCCCTGCGTCACGGTTCACGAGCCAGGCGCCTCCATCGTTGATGGTCGCCTCCAGACCCGGCCCGACCGGACGATCGCACGGCGCCAATGAGAACCGCAGCAACGCAAAGTACGGCCAGCCCAAGTGCCGCCCATGACCTCGTATTTCGTCGCCTCGCTTGGACCACGGTCGCCGCCTCGTTGCCGCCAATGAACTCAGAATCGGCGGAAATCCGCCGATGGGCAGGTGATGCGGCACTCCGAAGAATCTCCGCAACCTGATCAGGTCATCGTCGACGGATTCGAGCACCTTGAGCCGATTGGTCGGGGTGGCTTTAGTCGCGTCTTCCGGGCCGACCAGGTCGCGCTCGGACGATCGGTTGCGATCAAATTGCTCGATGGCGACCTGGATTCGGCGGCGAAACAGAAGTCGTTCGAGCGGGAGTGCCGGGCCATGGGCACTCTCAGCCAACACCCAAACATCGTCACGGTCTTCTCGGCGGCCTACACGACGACCGGGCGACCCTGCATCGTCATGGAGTACTACGAGGCCGGCACTCTTGGCGACGAGGTCAAGAAAAACGGACCACTCTCCCTGGGCGAGGTCGTCCGGTTGGGCATCAAGCTCTGCGATGCGCTCACCGCCGCTCACACAGCTGGCATTGTGCATCGAGACATCAAGCCGCAGAACGTATTCCGCTCGACGTACGCCGATGTTGTGCTTGGCGACTTCGGCATCTCGTCGTTTGCTGGGGACCATACGGCCACCAGGGCCGACAGCGGTCTGACCATCCACTATGCGCCGCCCGAACTCATCGAGGGGGCAACGCATCGGCCCGGTCAGATGTCTACTCCCTCGCCGCAACGTTGTACTACCTCGTCAGCGGACAACGGCCATTCCCCCGTGCCGACGGTGAGTCAATGGCCGCCGTCGCCCGCCGGATTCTGGGGCAGGCACCGCCCCTGTTCGATCGTGACGGGCCTGGAGCCGAGCTCGGACGACTACTAGCGTCGGCCATGGCGAAGGACCCAAACGACCGTCCCCGATCGGCGGTCGAGCTTCGCCACCATCTTGAGCGACTCCATGGGTCGGTTGTCGTCAACGCGGCTGACGACACGACCGACGACGACACGACCGACGACGACACCACCGACGACGACACAGCCACCGCCGACACAACCACCGCCGACGCCCCAACGGTTCTCCCCAACGCCACTGCGGTTGCCGACGTAGGGTCCACGCGCCGGTTCTCGCGGCGCAATCGGAGCCTCGCCGTCGGCGCTGTCGCCATTGCCGTGTTCATCTCGTTGCTCAGCCTCGCATCGATGAACCGATCGTCTGCCAGTTCGTCGGCCGCCAATCCAGGTTCCGACACGCCAACGGTCTCGTCGAACGAGGACGCGTTCTACGGTGCACCCGCCACGCCCCGCAACATCGTTGCGACGTTGGAGAACAACCTCCTGACCATCAGTTGGGATCCCGTTGACGGCGCCGCCCGATACGAAGTCGAAAACCCCGATAGCGACCGACCGGCCGCCGTGACGAAGACGAACACGGTGTCACTTGAGATTCACTCGGGCGAACGGCCCTGTGGCGTCATTCGGTCCGTGAGCGCCGCTGGACTCCTGTCCGTCGACTCAGCAATTATTTGTGCGACCTAGCCCCGTCGAACGATGAGCCGCTTCGGGCCACGCAGGGTGAACGAACGACGCCACTCGACCTCGTCGATCGTGTAGTCGCCTAGGTCGGCGAGCAGCATCGGCAGGGCAACGCGCCTTTCCATCCGGGCAAGGGCTGCACCAACGCAGTGATGAATGCCATGGCCGAACGAGAGCGGGCGGGGGTCGTCCCGATCGAGCTTGAGGGTGTTGGCCTCGATGAATCGCCGTTCGTCGCGATTGGCCGCACCGAGCAAGATGTTTACATCGTCTCCTTTGGAAAGGGTTTGCCCACCGACGATGGCGTGAGCGAGCATCGAGCGCGACGTGAGCTGGACAGGTGCATCGAACCGCAGCAGTTCCTCTACGGCGTTCTCGATGAGCTCAGGCTGAAGGACCAAGAGCGAACGTTGCGAACTATTGTCATGCAGTGCGACAAGACTATTGCCGAAGAAGTTGGTTGTTGTCTCGTGGCCCGCACCCATGACGAGAGCAAGGAGGCTGACGAGCTCCGCCTCCGTGAGCGTGTCGCCGTCCTCCTCCGACGCAACAAGCCGGCCAATGAGGTCGTCGGCCGGATTGTCACGGCTCTTGGCGATCTGGCGACTGAAATAGTCGGACACCTCGGTGGCCATGGTGTCCATGGCGCTTGGGTCGAATCCAATCACCGGGTCGACGAACTTCGCGATCTCATCGGAGGCCTCTTTCAGCCAAGGCCAATCTGCCTCCGGCAATCCGAGCAACTCGCCAATCACGTAGATCGGAAACTTGTCGCCGAACGAGGCAACAATGTCGAACGAGTCGAGGCTGCGGGTGTCGGCGATGAGCGACGCGGCAATCTCGGCCACGCGGGGCTCGAGCGCGACCATCGAGCGGGGCGTGAACGCCCGACTGACAAGTTTGCGTATACGAGTGTGATCGGGAGGATCCTTGCTAAGTAGCCACGACTCGAAAAACAACCGGGCCTTGGGCGAAAGCTCGCTATACGGGGGAAACACGTTCATGATCTCGCTGCGGTCAGCCGAAGCCTCGCTCAGACGGAGCACTTCCTCGCACTCGGCGAAACCCGAGACAAACTACGCATTAGCCACTCGGTGTCTGACGACGGGACCAGACGCAGCAAGCGTCTCGTAGAGCGGATAGGGATTGACATGGCGGGTGGGATGGAAAATGTTGAACGGCTTCATCAACGGGTTGAGGAGCTTCATGAGCCGGTCGCTCCTCGCCACGAGGCGCAGCAGGCTAAACGCCAGCACCTCAAACGGCGGGATTGGCCCAAACCGGCGTCGGCTCCACTTCAGGTGCCGTTGGCTAGACGACGACACGACGAAATGCCCGGATGTCCTCGACGAAAAGCTCGGGCTGCTCAAACGCCGCGAAGTGGCCGCCCTTTGATTGTTCAGCCCAATAGACAATATTGCTGAAGCCTGGCTCGCACCACTTCCGCACTGGTGGCACGATCTCTTCCGGGTACACGGTAAACCCGCTCGGCACCGTCACGACGGGCCGCTGACCCCGGTTGCCAAAGCTCTCCCAGTAGATCCGAGCCGACGACGCGGCCGAATTGGTGACCCAGTACAGCATCACGTTGTCGAGCATCTCGTCTCGAGTCAGCACATTCTCGGGGTGCCCGTCACAGTCGGCCCAGGCCCAGAACTTCTCGATGATCCAGGCCGCCTGACCGCTGGGTGAGTCGGCCAGTCCGTAGCCGACCGTCTGTGGCCGAGTCGCTTGCTGGATGGAGTAGCCCGTATCGGCCTTCTGATAAAACTGAATCTTGGCGAGCGCCCGCTGCTCTTCGTCAGTCCACGAACCATCGTCGGCGGGGATCGGTCGGGCGCCCATATTGAGCGTCATATGGACGGCGAGGCAGTGGTCGGGGTCTTGACGACCAAGGGCCGCAGTAACCGACGACCCCCAGTCGCCACCTTGGGCGATGTACTGTCGTAGCCGAGGCGACCTTCATGAGCGTTCCATGTCGGCCATTGCCTCGACCCCGCACCCGGCGGCCGTCGGCTTGCCCGAGGCCGTGAAGCCAGGCAACGACGGAACCACCACTGGAAGGCGTCGGTCGGATTACCGCCGTTGGTGACCGGATCGACAAGCGGTTCGATCACCTTGTGGAACTCGACCACCGAGCCGGGCCAGCCATGGGTCAGCAGCAAAGGGGTAGCTCCCTCGTGCGGCGACCGGACATGAATGAAGTGCACCTCGATGTCATCGATGACCGTGGTGAATTGGGCAAACCGGTTGAGGGCTGCCTCCCGGGCTCGCCAGTCATACTCCTCGGCCCAGTAGGTGCAAACCTCTTTGATGTAGCTGAGCGGCGTCCCCTGTGACCAGTCATCAACCACCTCGGCGTCGGGCCAGCGTGTCATGCGAAGCCTTGCCTGCAGATCAGTCAAGACCTCGTCAGGAACAGCAATCGTGAACGGGTTAATCGTGGCATCGTTGGTCGTCATAGCGATCCTTGCTAGCAGGTTGGACTGGTGCGGCGTAACTCCTGCGATACTACGTCGATGATCGACCTTCGCTCGGACACTGTGACCAAGCCCACCGACGCCATGTGGAATGCCATGCGAAATGCGCCGCTCGGTGACGACGTCCTCGACGGCGATCCGTCGGTGCGCTCGCTCGAAGCGTTTGCGGCCGAGCTCTTGGGCAAGGAGGCGGCCATCTTCGCGTCGTCCGGCACCCAGACCAACCTGCTGGCGATCATGAGCCACTGCGGACGCGGTGACGAGTACATCGTTGGGCAGATGGCCCACACCTACCGGTGGGAAGGAGGCGGTGCGGCGGTCCTCGGCAGCGTGCAACCACAACCGATTAGCAATCAGCCAGACGGCACAATGGACCTTGCTGCGATTGAAGCCGCGATCAAGCCCGACGACATCCACTTCGCCATGAGCAGGCTGATCTGCCTCGAGAACACCACCAATGGCCAGGTAATCCCGCTCGACTACCAGCAGAAGGTACGAGACATCGCCGCCCGCCACGGTCTCTCGCTTCATCTTGATGGGGCCCGCATGTTCAATGCCGTTGTGGCGCTGGGCTGCACCCCTCGCGAGTTCGCCGCCCCGTTCGACTCGGTGTCGGTCTGCCTGTCGAAAGGCCTCGGTATCCCCGTTGGATCCGTGCTCGTCGGCAGCGCCGATCTGTCAAGAAGGCCAGGCGCATCCGCAAACAGCTGCGGGCGGCATGCGTCAAGCAGGGATGCTCGCAGCGGCGGGCGAGTTGCGCTACGCAACAACATCGATCGACTCGCCGATGACCACGCCAACGCAGCCCGTCTCGCCGCTGGACTCAGCCAACTCGACTGTTTTCACGGTCAACCCAGCAACGACGGCAACCAACATGGTCTTCCCAAGCGTCAACTTTGGCACCGCCGACGACCTTGCCGCATTCGCCCGCGGCCATGGGGTCACGGTGATGGGGGGACCAGGCACGACATCACGCATGGTGACCCACCTCGACATCAGTTCGGCCGACGTCGATCGGGTGATTGAAGTTTTTGCCGGGTATCGGGCCTAGGCCTGAACCTCGTCACCAAGAGCGATCGTTGCCGGACCAGTCGGATTGGCGCCGATCGACAAGAACGTTGCTCGCTCCCTATTGATGAACTTGAGCAGGTCGAGGTTCTTCTCGAGACCTGGCTGGGGCCGTGTGATCATGACACATCGGTCGATCTGTTTAATGACGTCCATGGTTGATTCGCCAACCGAGATGCTCGACCCAACAAAGGCATCCTCACCCGACCCGTCGACCACGATGTTGGTGCGGAACCGGCGGACGTCCCAGTCACCCAGCGTGGACGTCGACACGATGGACACTCGAGCCCGGGCCGAGTCGTGGAATGCGCCGCCTGGACCGGTCCACGACACCCAGTTGGAATCGGTCTCGAAGTCAAGGGGCACTTCGTAAGTGCCACCGCTGTCGCTGGCTCGACGAAGTTCGACGTCGAAGCCGAGCCACGCCGAAAGCGAGTCGTCGTCGTTGACTTGCTGGCCGCTTGGCAAGGTGACGACGACATCGCCGTCGACCACAGACGCCGAGGCAAACAACAGCTCGGGGGTGCGTCGGGCCGTGAGCCCGTCGTTGGTGCCGGCGCGAAAGAGGGCCCAGCCCCGATCGAATGCTAGGCCGAGGTGATCGACGCCGACCGAGGCGAGCCGCTCACCACCAACCGGCCTGCAGGATAGCGCCATAGCTCTGTGATTTTCGCCAACTCAGTGATTCTCGCGCTCTGTGCTTCTCATAGCTCAGTGATTCTCCTGCTGGGTCACGGGGAACGCTGGTGTCAGGTCTGCTGTCGACGGGCGGAAACGGCGCCGATAGAGCGCCCACGCCGGTAAGCCTGCGATGATCGGCAGGAGCAGCGACACCAGACGATAGGCAGCGATGGCGAGCACAGCACGCTGGCCGCTGATGCCCGAGATCACGAGGAGTGAGTAGAGCGTCGCCTCGACAAAGCCAATGCCACCCGGCGTAATCGGGATCATGCCAGCCAGGGCAGCGCACGCATAGGCCAACAACACCAATGACAGCCGTGGATTGGCACCAACGCCATAAAGTGCGGCGACGAGGGCGAGGTAGTCAAAGATCCAGTTGCTCGCAACGACGACGAGCAGTTGGCGCCACCGGCTGCCGACGACCGAGACGAGGCGATCACGCTCCTGCACGAGCCGATCGTGACCCATCGACTCAGCAATGCCGAAGCGGCCATGTAGCCGGCGCAGCACACGATCGATGCCAACACCCAGCGCCTGAAGTGGTCGGTCGGTAACCATTGCCAGCGTCCCGAGGACAAGGAGCAGGACAAACATGACGCCGCCGGCTGCGGCGACGGGCCACATCGCCTCAGGGACCGGCGCCCCGAGCAGGGCTAGCAAGATGCCAATGGCCGGGATCGTGAAGAGCGCGATAGTCGACAGGATCGACATGACCGCTAACGCGCCCCCGGCTTCGCTGGCACTAACGCCGCTGACCGACAACATGCGGAACATTGCCGCCCCACCACTAGCTGCGGCGCCAGGGACAACTCGGCTCACTGCGTTGGAAACGAGCTGACTCGTGGCCGCAACAAACCACGACACCCTCGGCATCAAGATCTTCATGACGAGCCAGATACAGCAGAAGCTCGCGACCTCGAGCAGTACCATCGCCACGATCCAACGTGGTCGAATACTCTTCAGCTCTGGCGCCGAGGCGACAACCGCCAGGAGTTGAGGGGCAAAGAGATAGATCGCGAACATACCGAGGGCAAGGAACAGGCCCTGCTTGATCCACGCGCCGATTTGCGCAGTGCCGTCGGGGTGCGATCGGATCTGGTCGAGGTCCTCGGTGGAGACGCGCCTCATCGATGAATCACCGGCGATCGACCGGCGCCGCTAGGGATACACCGGCGTTGGCGAGCAGGCGGCGGGTGACATCGAGTGGCAGTCCAACGACATTGTGCATACTGCCCTCGATCGACGCAACAAAGAGACCGCCATGGCCCTGGAGCGCGTACGACCCGGCCTTGTCGAACGGCTCGCCGGTGCTTAGGTACCACGCAATGTCGGCTTCGCTGATCTCGTGCATGACCACGCGCGTTGTCGCTACCTCGGCGCATACTGTGCCATCGATGCCGACAACGGCCACACCTGTGCTGGCCGTGTGGGCCCGTCCGCTCAAACGGCGAAGCATGGCGCTGGCGTCAGCATCGTCGACCGGCTTCCCCAGGATCTCCCCATCGCACACAACGATCGTGTCGGCCCCGATAACGATCGCTGGGTGATCGATCAATGCGGCGACGGTCGTTGCCTTCTGCTCGGCGAGACGAAGGAGCAACGCCTCCGGTCCCTCATTGGCAAGCGGGGTCTCGTCGATATCGGCTGAACGAGCCTCAAACTCCAGCCCAAGCAGCGCCAGTAGCTCGACCCGACGGGGCGAACTCGAAGCGAGAACGAGTGGGGGGCGAGTGGGCTCGGCGGGGTCCGACATGGCTTTGAGACTAGGCCGGATCGACTGTTGCCCGGTCCTCGGCGACCCAAATTGCTACAGACGATGGTCCCGCGACCCGAAGCAGTACGCATGCCAATTCCTGCCCCCGATTCTCCTTCGGAAATCGTTCGCTGCCCAAACTGTCGAGCCATCTCGACCCCTTGGACCACCACCTGCATCCGCTGCGGGGTTTCGGTCAGTTCCTCGGTCGGGACCCGTCCACTCTCCGCCGAACTCGCTGCGCCATTGGTCGTTTCACCAGCATGGATCGACATCGCCATTTCGGCCGACGAGCCAGCGAAGGTCGCGCTCCTCTGCCATTTCCTGTCGGCCAACGAGATGGAGTTCGAGCAATCGCGGCGCTTCATCTCGGTACCGGCAAGGCACAGCGAGGAACTGATCGAGCGGATCTACCACTGGTCCTTCCACAACGACCTCATCGACGATGACCGGCATCGTGATTCGCTCGCCGAGACAATGCGACAGATCGGCACGGCCGTGATGGCCGCAATTGTCATGGAACGGCCGAGGGACGCCCAAGCCGGTCAACCATCCAAGATCGATCTTCGGTAGTTGCGCGTCAACCGTCGCCAACGCACCTTCTGGGCGGCTGGCGGATTGGTGGCGCGAGCGGGCGTGACATAGGGTCCGGGATATGACGACCTCTGCCGCGGCAGGCTCTGCGACAACCGGATCTGCCTCTGTTCGAATCGACGCCACGCCCGAAGCAGCGTTCGCCTACCTCACCAATCTCGACACACCCTGCTCCCTCCTCAGTCCCGGAGAACCAGCGATGCGAGTTCCTGCCTGGGTTCTTGACGCGATGGCTATCGGAGCCGAGTTTCGCAGCATAAGCAGCAAGGCCTGCGACTACGAATGGCACGGCCGACTGCGTCGTCACCGAGTTCGTACCAGCAAGCCGTTTCGCATACGAGGTGCCGCCCCGATTCGAGCACGCAACAACCTGGAGCCATTCGGTCGAGGCCGACGGTGATGGCTGCATCGTGACCGAGACGTTTGATGCGCCAATGCTGGCCATGCCCGATGTCTATCCGGGCAAGATCGAGGGCGCCGCGACAACCTCGAGAAGGCGTGCCACGTCACGTTGACCAATCTCAAGGCAGCATCAAACTGACGGCTAAGGGCGGCCGTTCAGCATCAGTCGCATGTGGGTCCTCGTCGACCAGTCGAGCCCATCGGCCATCTGTGCATCAGCGACGGCCCTCAAAGCGTCCGACCACTTCAATAGGGATGACGACGAACTGAGGGTCTCGTACCATGGTTGATTCCAGGGCACGTCCGTCTGCGGTATTGAGTACGATCGACGGTTCGCCGTCGGTAATCGCGCTGTCGATAACCCACCACCGCATCATGGCCGAACCGATGCCCTGCCGCCATTCGGGGGCAACGGCGGATCTGGCTGACGCTGAGTTCAAGCCATCCAATGAGGTAGACCCCAGCCAATGATCTCGCTACAGCGGTAGCCGGCGTGGCGACCCAGAGCCGCTGTCGCCGTTGATCGCCTGGCTCCGCCACCTCGTCGGGGATCGACCCGAAGTCGGCCGCCTGGGGTGGCCTCAATCGATGAACTGCTCATTTGTCGTTGGTCAGGTCCATCGCCTGCAGTGATTTCCGATCTCGGCTGCGACAAGCATCGCAAATCATGGCGCAACTTCAGGCGGTCTGAGCAAAGCACTCCGTGAGAATGGCCATACCTCTTCGGCGAGGTCACGCTCTCGGTTGCGGTGGCGGCACCAGAATCCGGATGACGTTGGAGCAGACACCGCGCTTCATCAGGATCAATCCCTTGTCGAACGCCGCATTGATGACGGCGGCCGCTCGCTCGGCATCGGGCTCGCGAGTCGCCGGGTCTTTCACCACTTCGAGCGCCAACATTGGACCGACGCCTCGCACCTCACCAATGGTGGGATTGGCGGCGGCGAGCGCGTCGAGGCGGCTGCGGAGGCGCTCACCGAGCGCGATGGCCGCATCTTGGAAATCCGTAGAAAGCACTTGCTTGATGGCAACGCTCGCAGCAGCACAGGAAAGCGGGTTACCGCCGTAGGTGCCGCCAATCCCGCCCGCGTGGACAGAATCCATAATCTCAGCCCTTCCGGTGACACCCGAGATCGGCAACCCACCTCCCATCGCTTTGCCCCACGTGCAGAGGTCGGGCTCGATGCCATAGCGAGCTATCGACGACGGCATCCCCGTGCGCCCCATGCCCGCCTGCACTTCGTCGGCGATGACGAGAATGCCGTGCTCCTTGGCGATGGCAGCGACACGAGCGGGATAGTCGTCAGGCAAGGGCAAGAAGCCACCCTCACCCTGGACGGGTTCGAAGATGATTGCGGCCACGTTGCTTGGGTCGACCTGGTTGAGGAGAAGTCGCTCGAGTCCAGCGATGGCGTCGTCGGAGCTGACCCCGCGGTAGTCGTATGGTCCGGGAGCCCGATAGATCTCGGGAGCGAACGGGCCGAAGCCGAGCTTGTAGGGGCGGACCTTTGCGGTGAGCGACATCGTCAGAAGCGTCCGACCGTGGAACGCGTTGTCGAGACAGATAATGGCATCGCGATTAGTTGCGTATCGGGCGATCTTGACCGCGTTCTCGACGGCTTCAGCACCGGAGTTGAGCAGCAGCGCCTTTTTCTCGAAGTCACCGGGGTGACACTCGGTCAGCAACCGACACACCTCGAGGTAGGGCTCGTAGGCCGAGAGCGAAAAACACTGGTGCAGGTAGCGATCGAGCTGAGCCCTAATCGCGGCAACGATCTCGGGGTTGGTATGGCCGTGATTGGCGGTGCCGACGCCGCCGACAAAGTCGATGAATTCGCGCCCATCGACGTCCCAAATCCGGGCACCGAGCGCTCGTTCGACGAAGAACGGCCGGCCCGCAGTTCCGGCTGCCACCCATCGCGAACGCTCGGCCGCTAGCCGCTCAGTGTTTGGCAATTCGATCGTCATTCATTACTCCTCAGCACCGCGCCGATCCCGGCCCATCAATCTTGTATTTTATACAATATATATGAACGTGGATCGAGTCGTCACCCTGGTCCGTAGATCACGATCGCAACGGTGCCGCCATAGCCAACGTGATTGCCTTCACGACCATCGGGCAGACCGCGACAAGGCGAGGGCTACCAGCACGACGTGAAACGGGCTTCGCTCGGCGCCAAAACAGGGCGCCGCCGCGTGCGAGGAGCTAGTCGCCCAGACGGCCAAACTCGGGTGGGCGCTTCTCCATGAACGATCGCACTCCCTCGCGGAAATCGGGCCGGTTGAAGCTCTCGACCATCCGCTTCTGCGAATCAGCCTCGGCGGCCCCGAGGCCCGCATGCAACTGCTCATACACCTGTCGCTTCATGACGGCCATTGAGGCAGGCGCACACTTGGCGGCGAGGTCCTCGATGTATCGACGGCAAAAGCCCAGCAAGTCATCCGATTCAACCAGGTAGTTGGCGAGGCCGAGATCTCGTGCTTCCTCGCCCATCACTCGTCGGGAGGAAAACAACAGATCGAGCGCCACGGCCGGCCCGACAAGGCGAGGCAGCAACCAGCTGAGACCCCATTCGGCGATCAGGCCGCGTTGGGCAAATGCGGTCAAGAACAGTGCATCTGGCGTCACCACGCGGATATCGCAGCAGAGGGCGAAGGGATAGGCCATACCGGCGCAGGCGCCGTTGACCGCCGCAATTACCGGCTTCTGTATGGCCATCACGTAGGGGAATCGTCCGCTGAAATCGCCGTCGCTCGCCTGCCACGGGGCGTCCGCCTCCTCGGCAAGGCCGTCAGTTCCTTCGCCGGAACTCAGGCTGTTGAGCGAGTTCATGTCGGCACCAGCGCAGAACGCTCGGCCGGCACCGGTGATGACGATGCCAACGACGCTCTTGTCGGCTTCGGCTCGACGAAGGGCGTCGCGGATTTCCTCGTCCATCCGGCCGGTCCAAGCGTTCAGTGCGCTGGGGCGGTTGAGCGTAATGGTGGCGACTGGGTCGACTACGTCATAAAGAATGTCGTGATACACGTTGTTACCTTCCCACAATCGTCCGGATGGACCAACTTGCGTCACGCGTTGTGTCGATAGCGACGCTCGACTACTTCGCTACCAGCAATTCGTCAACCAGCTGCGCTCCATCGGCAACCCAAACCAACCGTTCAGGTCGCCTCGGCGTCCATCTCTTCCCACACCTCGTCGAGGATGCGCAACCCACTCGCGCCGACTGGCCAGCCCGCATAGTGGGCCACGTGGATCATCATCGCCTCGAGTGTGTCGCGGTCGATCCCGACATTGCGGGCCCCTCGGATGGCAAGCCTCAACTCTGCCTCGCGGTTGAGGGCGACCAGCAATCATACAGGTCAGCAACGACCTCTGTTCGATCGACAACCGCCCGTCACCACCAAACATCACCGAAGAGATGACCCATCGTGTGGCGAAGCATCTCGGGTGGCAATCGTCGGGCCCTGGGAGCTCCGGCGAACAGGCGAGCGGCAAGCTGACGACCCGCGTCAAACAGATTTTCAGGCGTACTTGGGACAGGATCGGACGGCATCCAACGGAAGGTAACACATCTGGCAATTCGTGTCATTGTCGATGGCTGACCACGAGGCGATACTGTCAGGCACAGCGGCTTGCCCAAACGGAAGTCGAGTCCGACACAGTCATTCTTGATGCGGCCGAGGATTGTTTTACGCGACCGTCGGCGTCCGGCGGACGACGGTCGAAGGGAGATAGCTAGTGCCGCTGGCGTCGCGCATCACGGTGTATCGACGGATAGGCAACCGAGACCAGATCGTGCTGTCAGTTCTGTTGCGGATCGTGGAGCGATACTTGGCGAGGGCTTCCGACCCCGGCTTCTCGCTCAGACCACACTCGCCGGCGCGCTCGTGTTGCTCGTGAGATCGACTACTGTTCGACGGCTGAGCGCGACGATCTCAGTCTGCTCTTCGCCTCCGAAGAACGAGGCGCCACCGGCACGCCAATCCCAGGAGCGATGGCTCCCTTGAGCTGCACCCGATTTGGCGACACAGTCGCCCTGGTCGCCGACCGACTGCCTGGCCGAATGGCCTCGAGGCGTCGAGCCGATCGACGCAGGCGAATGGCTGCTGCGCGTCATCGTTAGCCTCGCCACCACCAGGAGTGGCGGCTCGGCCGAGGCGCACATCCGAGACCCGACGACTGGGTCCGACGGGTTGTCTTGCCCGGCCTGCTCGATCCAGGCCTTCCGTCTGACACAAAGTGATATGAATCTTTGGTTTTGTAACAGCCTCTTCGACGGGTAAGCGGCGATGACAGACCTGACTGAAAATGCAGACCAGGCGCAGAATTCTGCCGCCAATGCCGATTGTGTCGCCTTCATCGGCACAGGCACCGTATAGGCGCCCCGATGGCTAGTCAGCTGATCGCCGCCGGTTTCTCACTTCGGGTCTATGACTCAGTGGCCGCAGCCACAGCAAAACACGTGTCCGAGGTGCGATCATGCAACAGTCCCGCCGAGGCCGCTTCCGGGCGCGCTACGTGCTGCTCTCGCTGCCTGGTCCGGCAGAGGTGTCGTTGGCCGTGTTGGGCGAAGGCGGCGTCATGTCGGCCACTCCCCTACCCGACATGATTATCGACCTGT
Source organism: Acidimicrobiales bacterium (assembly GCA_041394345.1). Taxonomy (GTDB): domain Bacteria; phylum Actinomycetota; class Acidimicrobiia; order Acidimicrobiales; family SZUA-35; genus JBBKWJ01. Next base: position 174,162 of record JAWKIN010000002.1, read on the forward strand.
CAACAAGCTCCGTCGCTCATTCGCCACATCCGAGAGCGGTGCCATGACGACGGGGTCCGCTTCGTTGGCTGCGCCGGTCTCGGGAGGCGTCGCGAAAGCGCGCGACATTCACTCACTGTCATGGTCGGCGCCGAGGACGACGAGTTCGTGGCCGCCGGTCCCGTACTTGCCGCGTTAGCCGGGGAGGTGCTCCACGTCGGCCCACCGAGCACTGGCACCATCGCGAAAATCATCAACAACCAACTGTTTCTCGCCGCTGGCGTGCTGGTTCAGGAGGCGTATGTCCTCGGTGCCGCCCTCGGAATGGAACCAGCCGACCCTCCACCACGTCATGAAGGCGAGCTCCGCTGGCCTACACGAGAGCTTGCCCCATTGCTGCTCGGCCGCCGCTTTGACGATGTCATCTTTCGCCTCGACATCGCGGCCAAGGATGTCGGCCTCGCCGTCGATAGCGCAGCCAAGAACGGTGTCGATGTGCCGCTGACGTGCGCGGCTGCGGATGTACCAGTCGGCCACCGTCGAAGGCGATGGGCAACTCGTTTTCCATGCAACGCTTCGTGAACTCGAACGACGTAGCGGCATCGAACTGCCGCCGCTACTACGACCTCGGCGAACCCCGTCACCAGACTCGGGAGGCACGACATGAGCGACGGATCGACGATTCCAGCGAGTGCCGTTGACCTCTCAACGGGTGAGGAGTTTCCGTGACGGATTCCCGCACGAATTCCTCCGATGGTTGCGGGCAAACGATCCCGTCCACTGGCACCAGCCGACCGACAAGACACCGGACCACGGGGATTCTGGGTCGTGTCTCGCCATGCGGATGTGCTGGCGGTGCTTCGTGATCCCGTCACATTCTCGTCGAACCGCGGCAGCGGGCCCCGCGAGCGCGGCGGCACCGGAATGAAAGACGAACGGTCGGCCGGAACGATGCTCAACATGACCGACGATCACTCAACATCACCGGTTGCGGTCACTCGTCAATCAGGTTTCACCCCTCAGGAGAATCGCCGAACCAGGCGACGAGCTTCGTCGCCGAACGGCCGCTCCTGCTCGGCACCCGGTCGGCGACGATCCTTTCGACGCCGTCCACGGAGAGGATTCGCCGCGGAGAGCTCCCTGCTCAGGCGATCTGCATCGTGCTCGGCGTTCCCGAAGCGGATCGGCGCGACCTGCTCGACTGGCTAGATAGCGGCATCGAAGCCGATTCGACATCAATCGTGTCCGCTGACGCCGCGACGTATGCGCGAGTACGCCGCCGACCTGATCGACAGAAGCGTCGTCATCCCGACAATGGGATCATGTCGGCGATCATGCACGCCCGACTCGATGACGGTAGCCAACTCGACGACCGGGAGCTCACCGCCTTCTTCGCTCTCCTCTTCCCGGCGGGGGCCGAGGTCCACCGCGGCGCGATCGCGGGCGGCATCAGGCCTTCGTCGAACACCCTGACGAATACCGGCGGCTTCGCGACAGCCCGACGCTGCTCGGCACCACAGTCGAGGAGATTGTTCGCTGGTCCACGCCGTCGGTCTACAAGCGCCAGACTGCCAGTTGCGATACCGAGTTGGCCGGTCAGGCAATCCGGGCCGGTGACAAGGTCACAATCTGGGAGATGTCGGCTAACTGCGACGAGGACGTATTCGACGAACCGTTCAGGTTTGACGTTGGCCGGAATCCCAATCCGCGCGTCGGGTTTGGATTCGGCCACCATTTCTGTCTGGGCGCCCACCTCGCCCGCCTCGAGCTCACCCTCGCGCTGGAAGAACTTGTACGGCGGTTTGAGAGTTTCAAGCCACCGCACCACACGAGTGGACGCCGAACAACCGACTCTTCGGGCTCAAGCACCTGCCCGTGCGGGGTCTGAGCGCTGCAGGCTAGCCGACTACACAACCCGCAATCCCGACAACTGGAACCACGCACCCGATGCGCAACGACGTTAGCAACCGATATCCAGCACCCTTCTCGACACATCAACGAGCAACGCCCTTGGACGACAGCGCCGACAAGCGTGCCGGCGAAGTAACTACACCGATCAGCGCATCGCGATCGAGCAGGCTCGACTTGTTTGCGAGAGGCCACAGGTCGTCGGACTGAGTCCCGACCTACCAGAGAATGGATCGACGCTGACTCGAGACTCCCTTGGTTTTCCGTGGGTGTTGACACGAGACACCGGGGAGCAGAGTTCATGCGTTCGCCAACGTGCGCCCACCGTGGCGCCAAGTCGTCCGCCGACGGTCGAGACTGCCAGCGACGCCTCACTGTCCCTACCATACGTGGACCTACGATCTTGCTGGCACGCTTGTGGGTGTGCCAGATCGTGGTTCGTTCCCGGATGTTGCCCTTCCAGGACCCGGCCTTCAACCTTCCTGTGCACGAGGCGAACGGCGTGATCTGGTTGACCCCCAGCCGGTCGTGGGGCCGAAACCGATGGCATCAATCCGGAGCTTGGAGCGATCGCCGACGACCTCGACAGCTTCGCTATCGACCACCACACCACCCACTGGCACGCTCATCGGCCGAGGCTCGAGCTGAGATTGGAAGCTGGTCATCGACACCTTTCTGGAGCCGTACCACTTCGCCTCGCTTCATCGGAACACGGTTGGACCGATCTTCATCAATAATCTGGCACGCCCAGCGGTTCCTTTTGACCCCCGCATGCGCGAGGTCTTACCTCGTCGGAGTCTCACCGAACTAGCGAGCAGGACCCCGCCAGCTGGGACGTCGTGCCGCACAGCGCCATCGTCTACGTACTGTTCCCCAACACTGTGCTGGTGATGCAGATCGACCACATCGAGACGTGAAAGCGTCACGCCAGACCCGCGTGATCCGTAAAACGTCAATCTGCGATCTCGATTTCTACATACCGATCGGTCCCGATGACGGATTCGGCCGAGACGTGGGAACGAAACTGGCGGCTCCTGATCGATACCGTCGCCAACGAGGATTTTCATGCCATGGCTAGCGTTCAACGGGGGCTTGCCTCGAAGCGATCGATGCAATCCGCGTCGGCGCAAACAGGCCAGCTCTTGGGATGTTCCATACGTCGCTTGCTGAGGCCCTTGCTTGGGCTTCTGACACCTGGCGGACCAAACCATTACTCACTATGCGGTCTCACTCCCAATGGATCAGACGAGGTGTCCCGTCGGGATTAATCACGTTCAGCTTGGGCTGACTATCAACAGGTGGACCCCGTTTGAAGGGTCAGGGCTTGTTAACAAACAACTCCCATGTCTGGTCGCACCACTAGATGGACATCGGGTTCCATGCATACTCCCAATATTTTCGATCCCAACCCACAACGAGGTCCAATCCGATGAACATCCGTTCCCAGTTAGGGGCTATTCGACTCGAATTATTCTGATGACGAGCTTCCCGCCAACAGCCCTGCCGATGAGGAGACGCCACCCAGTATCCGGCGATGTCGGGTCAGGGAGGAAGCCATCAATACTAAGCCCAGCAGCACCCACCTCTACCCTCTCCCAACCGGCTTCGGCTGCATCAGAAGCAGCGCTAGCAACCAGCACTTTGAGAGCCTCTTCTTCTTCGAGTCGGTGGGCGGTATGGAATCAAGCGTGAAGACTTGTTCAAGTTCTGCGGGTGACGGGTCAGTGAGAGGGGTCGGAAGAGCACCGCCTAACTCGAGCCGTGATGTCAGTGTCGCTCCGTTGGGTTGATAGTCGACCATCACCGGTTCTTGAACAGCAAGCTCATCAAACAAAGCAGACGGCTCCTCGTAACCACAACCAGTAGCGATCAAGCTAAGCAAGTAAACAGAGCGCCATAGACGTGGTCGACCAATCGGTGATCCATCGGCCCACGCCTGACGCCGAGATCACTCACACGGCAGCTTCTCCCTCCGATTCACACTAATCGTTCGGGACTGCCGCGCGTTGAGGTGACAGGGTGGGTTCAGGCAGCAGTTGCTGTCTGAGGGGTCATGGTTGCTTCGTACTCGACGGGCGTCAATCGGCCGAGAGCGGCTTGGCGGCGTCGGTGGTGGTAGGTGCGTTCAATCCAGGTCACGATCTCGATCCGGAGCTCGTCCCTGGTGGCCCAGCGGCGGCGACGGTTCAACACGTTCTTTTGCAGCAGTGCGAAGAACGATTCCATGGCGGCGTTGTCGCCGGCCGAGCCGACTTGACCCATGGAGCCGACCATCCCGTGGCGGGCCAACACCCTGTGCACCTTCCGGGAACGAAACTGGCCGGACTCGATCGGTGTGCAGGATACGCTTGACCCGTTCCCGCCGCGGCGGGCGACCGCCACCTCGATCGCAGCGACCACCAGCCGGGCTTTCATGCGGGAGTCGATGGCCCAGCCGACAATCTTGTTGGAGAACAGGTCCTTGATGGCGCAGCAATACAGCTTGCCCTCGTCGGTCCAGTGTTCGGTGATGTCGCCAACCCAGATCTGGTTCGGCGCCTCAGCGGTGAAGACCCGCTGGACCAGGTCGTCGTGCGACGGCACCCCGGGCTTGGATCCCTTGCCACGCCTGGGTTTCCCGAACCTCGACCACCACATATTGTCCCGGCAGATCCGCCACACGACCCGATCGGACACGTCGTGGCCTTCGTCTCGGACTTCATCGGCGAGGAACCGGTACCCGAACTCCGGGTCGTCGTGGTGGGCGTCGAAGATCGCGTTGGCCAGCCACGCCTCCTCCAGTTGGGCGTCAGTGAAGGGCTGGCCGAGCCAGCGGTAGTAGTCAGCTCGACACAGGCCGAGCACCCGGCAGATGACGACCACGGGGATCCTGTCGTCGGCGAGTTCCCGCACCAGCGGGAACATCATCCTTTTGGGAGGTTCGCCTGGCTGAGGTACGCGGCCGCCCGGCGGAGCACCTCGTTCTCCTGCTCGAGCAACCGGATCCGTTTCTTCGCCTCACGAAGTTCGGCCATCTCGGTGCTGGTCGGACCGGGCTTGATGCCCTCATCGCGGTCGGCGCGGCTCATCCAGTTGGTCAGACAGGACTCGGTGATCCCGAAGTCATGCGCGATGTCTTTGATCCGGACTCCTTTCTCTCGGTTGCGGGCCACCAGGACGACCTCGTCCCGGAACTCCTTGGGATACGGCTTGGGCATGGTGAACATCCTTCCAGCTGTGCCTCTCGGCACCACATATCAGATGTCACCTCACCGCGCGGCAGTCCCGTTTGCAGGTGGCACAAGGTGGCGTGCCGTTCAACAACATGCTGGTTGACTGCCGGACTGCAGGTGAACCCGTTTCGGTCGACTTCGTGGCCCATGCCAAAGCGATGGGCGCCCAGGGGGAGATGGTGACGTCGATTTCCGGCCTGGAAGCGGCGCTCAAACGGGCACGTTCATCCGAGCGGACCTACCTGATCGAGATGAAAGTCGATCCCGACAGCTGGACGGGTGGTGGCGCGTTCTGGGAGGTGGCAGTGCCGGAGGTTTCTGACCGCCCTGCCGTCAACGAGGCTCGCATTGTGGCTGACCGCGGGCGTGCCCGCCAGCGAATCGGTTGGTGACAGAGGCACTGATCGACGATGACCT